>WQZF01000028.1 GCA_009780885.1 Betaproteobacteria bacterium
CGGAGTCGCAGACGGTCATCCTGCGCGTAGCGAAGCGGAGTCGCAGACGGTCATCCTGCGCGTAGCGAAGCGGAGTCGCAGACGGTCATCCTGCGCGTAGCGAAGCGGAGTCGCAGGATCCAGAGGAAGATGCCAATCCCTGCTCCCGGGTTTCTTCGGCGCGATTTGCGGCGGCGGGCCGATTGCCGTGCTACCCATCCTGCATACCGTGAAAATCAATCCTTGATTGCCGGATCAATAAGTTAAAATGCCCCACCCTTTCTTCCCGGCCTGCGGCGCGGGTTGACTTCATTCACCGCCCCGGACCCTTATGTGTGGAATCGCCGGTTTCTTCTTCCGCCACGCGGTGCCGAAAAACTCCGCGATGGCTGCGTTGTCCGCCTTGCGGCAGCGCGGGCCGGACGCCGAGCGGATCGTGACGTGGAACGCGGATTTCGTCCGCAACGCCGCGCCGCCGCAAGCCTTCCACAACGCGCTGCTCCACGCGCGCCTGTCGATCATCGACCCTCGCCCCGTCGCGCATCAGCCGATGTGCAATCCGGATGAAACCCTCTGGCTCTGCTACAACGGCGAAATCTACGGCTACGAAAAGGAACGCGCCCAATTGGAGGCGCAAGGCGTCGTTTTCCAGACCCATGCCGACAGCGAATTCATCCTCCGGGCCTATGAAACCTGGGGAATCGACGCGCTCCTGCCGATGCTGCGCGGCATGTTCGCGCTGGCGATTCTCGATCTGCGCCAGCAAAAGCTGCACCTGATCCGCGACCGCTTCGGCGAGAAACCCCTGCTCTACGCGCTGGACGGTGAAAACCTTGCCTTCGCCTCGCTCGTCCGCTCCCTGCTGCCGCTATTGCCGCCTACGAGTCGCGCGTTCGACCCGGAGGCCATCGACGCCTATCTCGCGCATCGCTACATCCCCGCGCCGGCGACAGTCTTCAGCTCGATGCGCCGGCTGGAAAACGGGCATCGCCTGGAATTCGATCTCCAGACGCGCCGCCTCGTCAAAGTCCGCTACTGGCATCCCCGCGCCGAAGCCTCGCCCTGGCTGCCGGAACTGGACGCCTCGGTGCGGATGCGCACCGTCGCCGACCGTCCGCTGGGCGTGCTGCTCTCCGGCGGCGTCGACTCGAACGTCGTCGCCAGCCGTCTGGCGCGGCAGGAACTGACGCAGTTCTCCACCTTCACCGCCGCCTTTCCCGGCACCTCCCACGATGAATCCGGAAGGGCGAGGAAGAACGCCGAAATCCTCGGCCTGGACAATCATTCGATCATCATGCCCTCCGCGTTGGGCGAGGATTTTGAACGTATCGTCGCCGACCTCGACCAACCCTTCTCCGACCCGTCGAGCCTGCCGACCTGGTATCTCGCGCGGGAAGTCAGCGCTCATGTTAAGGTCGTGCTGGTCGGCGATGGCGGCGACGAACTCTTCGGCGGCTACAAGCGCATCCACAAGCACCTTTCCAGCGCGTGGCGGCAAGGCTTCCGCCTGCCCTTGCCGATCCCTTCCTCCCTGAACGGCAAGGGCGCTTCCAAATGGATCAGCGAAATGGCGATGGACTGGATCGACGCCTATTCGCTGCGCTTCTCCGGTTTCACCCCGGCGCAGCGCCGTTTCCTGCACGGCGGCAGCCCGGTGCGCCGGCTGTGCTACTGGCGTCCCGCCGACGAGCCTGGGAGTACTACGCCGATCGAACAACTCTCGCGCATCGACTTCGCCAATTACCTGCCCGAATACATCCTGCAAAAATCCGACCTCTGCACGATGGCCCACGGTCTGGAAGCGCGCGCGCCCTTTCTCGACGCCCCTTTCTACCAATGCCTGCTGCCGCTTCCCGACAGCGAACGCTACACCCGCCCCGCGAAACTCCTGCTCAGGGAAGCACTCGACCCGCGCCTGATCGACCCCGTCTTCAGCGGCAAGAAGCGCGGCTTCAACCCTCCGCTGACCGCCTGGCTGCGCAACGATCTCGCGCCGCGCCGCGATGGCCTGGGCGCGCGCCTGGCGGCCCTGACGCGCGGACAACTCGACGCCGCCGCGATAGACCGCTTCGCGGATGCCTACTTCAGCGGGCGCGAGGCGCTCGCCGAACAAATGCTGCAACTCTTCATCCTCGATGTCAGCCTGGGGCAACTGCAAGCTTTAGCGGACACTTATCCCTCCCCAACTCCCCCTGTCGGCTGCGCCGACATCCCCCTCGAAGAGGGGGAGTGAGTCATTTCTCCATCCGAAACCCCGATGGGTTTCGCTTCTCGCTCAACCCATCCTACGTGCCGTGACATCCAAAGCGCCGATGAACCGCCAAACCGTTTCCCCCAAACGCAATTCGCGTTTCGGCGCGCGCGCGCTTCTCCTCCTGCGTCTGCTGCGTCCTCGCATTTTCCTGTCCCTGCTGCGCTGCGCCCGCTCCACCCCGAATCCGGCGCCCAAGCGCATCCTGATTCCGCACTGCCTCCTGTTGGGCGACACCCTGTTGCTTGCCCCGCTCCTTGCCGCCTTGCGCCTGCGTTACCCGGAAGCGCAAATCGACACCACCGTCGCTCCGGCCTACCTGCCGCTCTTCAACCGCTCGCCCTACGGCGTCCGCGCGCTCGGCTACGACCCGCGCCGCCGTGAAACCCTCGCCGCCCTGTGCCACGCCGCCGACCTCGGCGGCGGCTACGATCTGGCGTTCATTCCCGGCGACAACCGCTACGCGCTGCTCGCCCGCGCCCTGGGTGCGCGCCGGATCGTCGCGATGGACGACCGCGATTCGCCGAACCGGGGCTGGAAAAATTACCTCTGCGACGCCTTCGTCCCCTGGCCACAAACCCCGATGGCGCTGGCCGAAATCTTCGCGCGGCTCGCCGATCCCGTTTATCTCCCGGAAAACGCCGAAGCGCCAGCCCCGCCGCTCCCCGTTTACCGGATCGGAGACTGGCCAGCCCCCCACTGCGCCGCGCCGACTCCACCGCCGCCCGCCACGCCTTACGCCGTGCTGCATCTGGGAGCCGGTTCCCCGTTGCGTCACTGGCCGGTAGAACGCTGGCGCGAACTCGCCGCCCGCCTTGCCGGCCTCGGCCTTACGCCGGTTCTCAGCACCGGCCCGAACGAGGAAGCCCTCGCCGCCCGGATCGACCCCGAAGGCTCCTACCCCGCCTATCCCGGCACTCTCGATCTCGCCCAACTCTGGCATCTGCTCGCCAACGCCCGCCTGCTCGTCTGCCCCGACACCGGCATCGCGCATCTGGCCAAGCTGGTGGGCGTCCCGACCCTCTGCCTCTTCGCCCAGGTCGGCCCGGAGCTTCTGGGCGCCGGCCATTTCTGGAAAGAAATGCCCTTCGTCCCCCTCGGCCCCGAAGACTTCCCCTGCCGCGACCAACCATTCCTGTTTGAGCGCACCCTCCCCTGGCTCCGCCGCTGTGAACGCTTCCCCAGCCAATGCCCGCATCCCGCCGCACTCTGCATGGAAAGCATCGAAGCCGCCACGGTCATCGCGGCGGCGGAAAAACTGCTGGCGGAAAACTGGGTCAGGAATTGCAGGCTTTGGGAAACAAAGCCCTTTTTATTTTCTAAATTTACTTAAATAATGCTTCGCTACTGTAGTGGTTTTTATTAAATAATTCTTTAAGTAATTTAGAAAATTCACGGTCGAAAAAACGCGAAACAGATCGCTTGCTCCTTGTTCCTGCTCTCCGAACGTTGGGGTTCGCTTCGCTCATCCGCAACCCATGAACCTTCGGGACGCCGAAGGCGGCGTCCCCTACACGACGACTTCTTCTTCCTCGAATACGAGCCTGGCCTTTTCGCCGTCGAGGTCGATCGTGACCTTGCCGCCTTCGGACAGGGGGCCGAAGAGGAGGGCGTCGGCGAGGGCGGAGCGGATCATGTCCTGGATCAGGCGGGCCATCGGGCGGGCGCCCATCAAGGGGTCGAAGCCCTTGCGGGCGAGGAATTCCTTGAGTTCGTCGGTGAAGACGGCTTCGACTTTTTTCTCGTGCAATTGTTCTTCGAGCTGGATCAGGAATTTATCGACGACGCGCAGGATGACTTCGTGGTCGAGCGCCTTGAAGGAGATGGTGGCGTCGAGCCGGTTGCGGAATTCCGGGGTGAAGAGGCGCCTGATTTCGGCCATTTCGTCGCCAGGTTGTTTTTGTGTAGTGAAGCCCATGGCGGGTTTCTGGATCGATTCCTGTCCGGCGTTGGTGGTCATGATGATGACGACGTTGCGGAAGTCGGCCTTGCGTCCGTTGTTGTCGGTGAGTCCGCCGTGATCCATGACTTGCAGCAGGATGTTGTAGATGTCCGGGTGCGCCTTTTCGATTTCGTCGAGGAGGAGGACGCAGTAGGGTTTCTTGGTGATGGCCTCGGTGAGCTGGCCGCCCTGGTCGAAGCCGACATAGCCCGGCGGGGCGCCGATGAGCCGGGAGACGGCGTGGCGCTCCATGTATTCGGACATGTCGAAGCGGACGAGTTCGATGCCCATGCAGTAGGCGAGTTGGCGGGCGACTTCGGTTTTGCCGACGCCGGTGGGGCCGGAGAAGAGGAAGGCGCCGATCGGCCTGCCGGGGTTGCCGAGGCCGGAGCGCGCCATTTTGATGGCGCGGGCGAGCGCGGCAATCGCTTCGTCCTGGCCGAAGATGACGGCCTTGAGGTCGCGGTCGAGATTCTTCAGGGCGCTGCGGTCGTCGGCGCTGACGTGGTTGGAGGGAACGCGCGCGATCCGGGCGACGATTTCCTCGATGTCCTGCTTGCCGATGGTTTTTTTCTGCTTCGATTTCGGCAGTACGCGCTGGGCTGCGCCGGCTTCGTCGATGACGTCGATGGCCTTGTCCGGGAGGTGGCGGTCGTTGATGAAGCGGGCGGAGAGTTCGGCAGCGCTGGTGAGCGCCGAGGCGGAATATTTGATGCCGTGGTGTTCCTCGAAACGGGCCTTGAGCCCTTTGAGGATTTCGATGGTTTCGGAAATCGAGGGTTCGGCAACGTCGATTTTCTGGAAGCGGCGCGAGAGGGCATGATCCTTCTCGAAGATGCCGCGATATTCGGTGTAGGTGGTCGCGCCAATGCACTTGAGCTGGCCGGAGGCGAGCATTGGCTTCAGGAGGCTGGAAGCGTCGAGGGTTCCGCCGGAGGCCGCGCCTGCGCCGATGAGGGTGTGAATTTCGTCGATGAAGAGAATCGCGTGCGGGTTTTCCGCCAATTGTTTCAGGACGCCCTTGAGGCGTTGCTCGAAGTCGCCGCGATATTTGGTTCCGGCAAGCAGCGAGCCCATGTCGAGCGTATAGACGGTGGCGTTGGCGAGGATTCCGGGAACTTCGTCTTCGACGATGCGCCGCGCCAGTCCTTCGGCAATCGCGGTCTTGCCGACGCCGGCCTCGCCGACGAGGAGCGGGTTGTTCTTGCGCCGGCGGCAGAGGGTCTGGATAACGCGCCCGACTTCCTTGTCGCGCCCGATCAGCGGGTCGATCTTGCCCGCCAGCGCGGCGGTGTTGAGATTCTGGGTGAAGCTCTCCAGCGGGCTGCGGTTTTCCTGCGGATTCTCGGCCGTTTCGGCGGGAGTGTCTTCCGGCGCCGGTTGCGGGGCCGCTTTGCCGATTCCATGCGAGATGTAATTGACGAGGTCGAGCCGCGTGATGCCCTGCCTTTGCAGGTAATAGACGGCGTGCGAATCCTTTTCGCCAAAGATCGCAACGAGGACATTCGCGCCGTTGACTTCCTTTTTGCCCGCCGACTGGACGTGCAGGATGGCGCGCTGGATGACGCGCTGGAAACCCAGGGTCGGCTGCGCCTCGATGTCGGTGATTCCGCTTGCGGAAGGCGAATGCTCGGCGATGAAGCGGGAAAGATCGGTACGCAGGGCTTCGATACGGGCGCCGCAAGCACGCAGGGCCGCAGAGGCAAATGCGTCGTCCAGCAAGGCCAGCAGCAAATGTTCGACGGTAATCAGCTCGTGACGCATGCGCTGCGCCTCGACAAAGGCCCGGTGCAGGCTGTGCTCCAATTCCTGGGCAAACATGTCTTCAGTTTTCCTCCATAACACAGGCCAGCGGGTGCTGGTGCTCGCGGGCGAAGGCCATCACCTGCGCGACTTTGGTCGTTGCGATGTCGCGCGGATAGACTCCGCAGACACCGCGCCCTTCGATGTGCACCTTGAGCATGATCTGCGTCGCCTGCTCCTTGTCCTTGCCGAAGAATCTCTCCAGCACGGCAACGACGAAATCCATCGGCGTGTAATCGTCATTGAGCAACAGGACCGTATATAAGGGCGGCGGCGCCGTCCGGGGGCGTTGCGTGAGTAATGTGGAAGCGTCCTGTTCCCGGGTAGCCATGAAAACATTCTAAGCGCTAAAGTCCGACGCGCAAGCCCACCGGCGGTTTTTTCGGACGGAGGAATAAAGCCGACTGTTGTAATCAGGTATAAATTCCGCCTCCAGACTGCGCGTGATGCTTGACGCATGGGGCCAAATCGCGTAATAGTAGCGGTGTTTGGTTTCAATCAAAGTACTGCGAACCTTTTTCGAAGCCGTGGATCGATGTTGAACCCCAAACGCCACAGGTAGTAACAGCAGTCGGGCGAAAGCCCGTGTTCAAGTTTATTTTCAAGGATTTAGCAATGGCAACAGGTACGGTCAAATGGTTCAACGACGCAAAGGGTTTTGGCTTCATTACTCCCGATGACGGCAGCGAAGATCTGTTCGCGCACTTCTCCGCAATCAGCATGTCTGGCTTCAAAAGCCTGAAGGAAGGCGAAAAAGTGTCGTTTGAGGTCACGCAAGGCCCGAAAGGCAAACAAGCGTCGAACATTCAAAGAGCATAATCGGATATCACATTCCCAGTTAAAAACCTGCCGAAAGGCGGGTTTTTTTATGCGCGTAAAAAATGCCGGGATTTAATCCGTCGCCTGCCAGACTCCGGATTTTCCGCCGCGTTTTTCGAGCAGGCGGATATCGGAAAGACGCATGCCACGGTCGACCGCCTTGCACATGTCGTAGATCGTCAGCAGGGCGACACTGACAGCGGTCAGGGCTTCCATTTCCACGCCGGTGCGGCCATGGCATTCGGCGGTGGCTTCGCAATGCACGGTGTTTTGTCCGGCGTCGATTTCGAATTCGACTGCGACTCTGGTGAGGGCGACCGGATGGCAGAGGGGGATCAATTCGGAACAGCGTTTCGCCCCCTGGATCGCGGCGACGCGCGCAACGCCGAGCACATCGCCCTTTTTCGCCGCACCGGCGACAATCAGGGCCAGGGTCTCGGACTGCATCGCAATGCTGCCGCCGGCACGCGCCAGACGGTCTGTTCCGTCCTTTGAGCCGACATCGACCATGTGCACCTGACCCTCGGCATCGAAATGGGTGAGAAAACTGGCAGTCATCGCGGAATCCGGAAAATGGTTGGAAGAAAGGCGCCTCGGCAAGGCGGCGCGGCATCGGGAAAGTGTGGGGTATCATAACATTCCGGTTTTGCCGCGCATCCTGCATTTCCTTGCCTTCCTATGATAACCACCTGCTGCCTCCATTCGCATATGTTTTTCCGCCGTCTGCTGCCCTTCGCGCTTTCCCTGCTGCTGATCCTGACGCCCTTGTCCGGGGCCGCCGACGGGCTGCCCGAACTGGGCGAGTCGGCGCAGACGGAACTTTCGCCGCAAATGGAGCAACGAATCGGGCGCGACCTGATGAACGAGATCATGCTCAAGGAGCGCACCTATATCGACGATCCCGAAATCAACGATTATCTCAACCAGCTCGGGCAGCGTCTGGTGGCAGCAAGCCCGGATCCCACCGGGAATTTCAACTTCTTTGTGCTGCGCGATCCGGAAATCAACGCCTTTGCGATGTTCGGCGGCTACATCGGAACCAACACCGGCACCCTGCTCGCAGCGGAAAACGAATCCGAACTGGCCGGGGTGCTGGCGCATGAAATCTCGCATGTCACCCAGCATCATCTGGCGCGGCAAATTGCGCTTTCCAAACAGCAATCCCTCCTGGGCATGATCGCCATGGGCGTCGCCTTGCTCGCGGCGCGTTCCAACGCCGAGCTGGCCGGCGCCGGCGTCACTGCCGTCGGCGCAGCGACGGTGCAGTCGCAATTGGCCTTTTCGCGCGATTTCGAGCGCGAGGCCGATCGCTTCGGCTACGAAACACTGGAGAAGGCGGGATTCGATCCGCGCGGCATCAGCGATTTTTTCATCCGCCTGCAAAAAGCCACTCGCGTTTATGAAAACAATGCGCCGGTTTATCTGCGCACGCACCCGCTGACCCTCGAACGCATTTCGGACATGCAGAACCGGGCGCAGAACGCGCCTTACCGGCAAGTTCCGGACAGCCTCGAATTCCATCTGATCCGCACCAAACTACGCGCGCAGGAGGGCTCGCCACAAGAAGCCCGGGCTGCGTTCGAGTCGGCATTGCAGAGCAAGAAATTCTCTTCCGAGGCAGCGCTGCATTACGGAATCGCCGCTACTTTCCGTCGAGAGAGAAATTACGCCGCCGCGCAAAAGGAGCTGGACTGGCTCAGTCAGCACAAAATCGCCTCGCCGATGATCCGTTTGCTCGCCGCCCAGACACGCGCCGACAGCGGCGACGCCGCTGGCGCGCAGGCGCTCTTCCGCGCAGCGCACCAGCGCTACCCGCAGGCGCGCGCGCTCTCCTACGGATACATCAGCGCGCTTCTGGACGACAAAAAAGCGCAGGCTGCGCTGGAATTCATCGAATCCGAGCAGTTGATCTACCGCCAGGATTTTCGCTTCCATGAATTCACGGCCAGGGCACACGCGGCGCTCGGGCACGAACTGCAAAAGCACCGGGCGCTGGCGGAAATGGCGTATCTGCAAGGCTTGCTGCCCGCTGCGCTGGAACAGTTGCGGATGGCGCAGAACGCCCATGACGGCAATTTCTACGAACACTCGATTGTCGATGCGCGAATGCGCGAATTGCGAAAGGAATTCGACGATAGGGAAAAGGAGCGCCGCTCCGGCGCCCTGCCGCTTTCCGGGGCGCATTGATTCATCACAGGAAAAAACCATGTCCGCCATCGAATTTTCCCGCCAGCTCGACGCCACCGGCCTCAAATGCCCGCTGCCGATCCTGCGCGCGAAAAAAGCGCTGGCCGAAATGCAATCCGGAGAAGTGCTGCGCATCCTCGCCACCGATCTGAACGCCGCACAGGATTTCGCGGCCTTCTCGAAACAGACCGGGAATACGCTGCTCTTCAGCCATGAAGCCGAGGGGAGATTTGAATTCCTTTTGCAGAAGAAATAACCCAGAAACCAACATTTCGGAGACAACACCATGGTCACTCGCGCAGGCAATCGGCTTTCAAAAATCGTCACCCGCACCGGCGACGCCGGGGCTACCGGCCTTGGCGACGGTTCGCGCATCGGCAAGGACAGCCTCAGGATCGAGGCCATCGGAACCATCGACGAACTCAATTCCTGCATCGGCGTATTGCTGGCCGAACCGATGCCCGATCCCGCGCGCGTCCTGCTGCTGGAAGTCCAGCACGACCTTCTGAATCTCGGCGGCGAACTCTGCTGCCCCGGCATGACCCTGGTGACCGCCGGGCGCGTCGTGGCGCTCGAAAAGGAAATCGAAACCCTCAACGCCGATCTCTCCCGGCTCAAGGAATTCATCCTTCCCGGCGGCTGCCGCGCCGCCGCCCTCGCGCACCTGGCGCGGACCGTCTGCCGCCGCGCCGAGCGCGATGTCGTGCGGCTGGCGGCGGGCGAGCAGGTGGAGACCGCCACGCGCCAATATCTCAACCGCCTCTCCGATCTCCTGTTCGTCCTCGGGCGCGTCCTGAACCGGGAAGCCGGAGTCGGGGATATTCTCTGGATGCGGGACAAGAACGGAGAAGAACGCGAACGTCCCGCCCGCAAAACCCGGGCAGGAACTCCGGCCGCAGGAAAATAACGGCGCCTGATTTTCTAAATTTGTTTAAAGAATTCTTATCTGAAATTTAGTACTGTAGCGGAACATTATTTAATCAAATTTAGAAAATTCAAGGCTTTTGGCCGGCATCTTCAATCTTTTATTCAATGGGCAATTAATGATGGGTTTCGCTTCGCTCTCTCAAGAAACACCCCATCCTGCACACTGGATCCTGCGACTTCGCGCAGGATGACGGAGTGTTCGTACCGGTGGCCCCTGACCCGTCATCCTGCGCGCAGCGAAGCGGAGTCGCAGGATCCAGAGGAAGATGCCAATCCCTGTTCCCGGGTTTCTTCGGCGCGATTTGCGGCACAGGGCCGATGAAGCGCTACCCATCCTGCATACCTTCAAAATCAATCGCCGACGCGGATCCACCTCATGTCCGATGCCCCCCATAAGGAACTGATCGCCGAGCTGCGCCAGGATCTGCGCGCAGGCCGCGAGGCGCTCTTTGCCGCCTGGCGGCCTGCGCCGCTTGCCTCCGCTCCGGAAACGGAAAAGCTTCCCGCAACGTCCGGCGACCCGGAGGAAACGCTCACGGCCCACGCCACGCTTGTCGATACCCAGCTCTGCCGTCTCTGGGAAAACGTCGAAGGCACGTCCGAAGCAGCGCTGGTTGCCGTCGGCGGCTTCGGGCGCGGCGAACTCTATCCCGCTTCCGACATCGACCTCCTGATTCTGCTTGCCGATGAACCGGACGAGGAACATGCCGCCCAACTGGAGGCGCTGGTCGGGATGTTCTGGGACATCGGCCTCGAAGTGGGCCTGAGCGTGCGCACGATTCCCCAGTGCCTTGCGCTGGCCCAAAGCGACATCACCGTTGAAACGGCGCTTGCCGAGTCACGGCTTCTGTGCGGCGACATGGCGCTGTTCGTGCGTTTTTGCGAAGATTTCGTCGCGGCGAGGAATCCGCAAACCTTCTTCGTCGCCAAGCGCCTGGAACAGAACGAGCGTTACCGGCGCTACCAGGAAACGCCGTACAGTCTCGAACCGAATCTGAAGGAAGCTCCCGGCGGGCTGCGCGATCTTCAACTGATCCGCTGGATCGCCCATGCTGGCGGGTATGCCTATTCCTGGGAGGAACTGGAGCAGTCCGGCTTTCTCCTCGACGAGGAAAAACGGCAGCTCGAAGCCTGCGAACGTTTCCTGCAAGAGTTGCGGTTGCGCCTGCATCTTCTCGCGCGCCGCCACGAGGAACGGCTGCTGTTCGACCATCAGGCTGCACTTGCCGCCGTCTTCGGGCATCGCGACAATCCGACGCGGCGGGGCAGCGAAATGCTGATGCAGGATTACTACCGCAACGCCAGGCAGATCATGCAGTTCAACGCAATGCTGCGCCAAACACTCGGCGCAGCGATCTTCCCCGCGCGCCAGCTCGAAACGAGGCCGATCAACGAAAATTTCCAGATCCGGGGCGTCCTGCTTGAGGCGCGCGACGAACATCTGTTTGAAAGAAATCCGGCGGCGATTCTCGAATCCTTTCTTCTGCTGCAGAAAGAGCGGGGGCTGGAAAACCTCACCGCGCGCACGATGCGCGCCCTGTGGCGCGCGCGGGTGCTGATCGACGACAATTTCCGCGCCGCGCCGGAACACCGGGCGCTCTTTCTCTCCATGCTCCAGGACACGAAAGGGGCCGCGCACACCCTGCGAAGAATGAACCAGTACGACATGCTGGGGCGCTATCTGCCGGCCTTTGGCGTCATCGTCGGACAGATGCAGCACGATCTCTTTCACGTCTACACCGTCGACCAGCATATTCTCCAGGTCGTGCGCAACCTGCGCCGCTTCATCACCGAAGGGTACGCGCACGAATCCCCGCTGTGCTCCGAATTGGCCAGGGAC
Organism: Betaproteobacteria bacterium; assembly: GCA_009780885.1. Classification (GTDB taxonomy): domain Bacteria; phylum Pseudomonadota; class Gammaproteobacteria; order Burkholderiales; family Rhodocyclaceae; genus WQZF01. Next base: position 11,749 of record WQZF01000028.1, read on the forward strand.
TTTGAAGACTACTGGCTGCTGACCGTCGCCGCGCTCTTCCACGACATCGCCAAGGGACGCGGCGGCGATCACTCCAAAGACGGCGCCGAAGAAGCCGAGCGCTTCTGCGTCGAACACGGATTTTCCGACGAAGACCGCAAACTCGTCGTCTGGCTCGTGCGCGAGCATCTGACGATGTCCTCGGTCGCGCAGAAAAGCGACATCTCCGATCCCAAGGTGATCGCCCGTTTTGCCGCCCAGGTGGAAAGCGAGCGCCGTCTCGTCGCGCTCTACCTGCTCACCGTCGCCGATATTCGCGGCACCAGCCCGAAAGTCTGGAATAGCTGGAAAGCCCAGTTGCTTGCCAACCTCTACCGGGTCACCCTCGGCAACCTCGAAGCCGGCGGCAAGGCTTTTCCGTCGCATGGCATCGTCATCGAACACAAAAACGGGGCACTCCGTCTCCTGCGCTCCTTCGCGCTCCCCGAGACGGTGCACGAACGGCTCTGGAAAAAACTCGACACACTTTACTTTCTGCGCCATTCTGCCGAGGAAATCGCGTGGCATACGCGCTGCCTGCACTATGTCAATGAAAACGACATTCCCGTCATCAAGGCGCGGCTCAACCCCAAGGGCGAGGAAGGCCCGCACGAACACCATACCGCCGGCATCCAGGTCATGGTCTATGCCCACGACCAGCGCGACCTTTTTGCCCGCCTCGTCGGTTTCTTCAGCCGTCAGGGCTACACCATCGCCGACGCCAAGATCCACACCACGCAACAGGGTTACGCGCTCGACAGCTTTGTGCTGCTCGACCTCTCCGGCAGCGAGCGAGACCGCGAAATGTGCGACATCATCGAGTACGAACTCGCCGCGCGCCTGAACAACCAGGCGCCGCCAGAAGCGCCGCAAACGGGCCTCATCTCGCGCCAGGTGCGGCATTTCCCGATCGAGCCGGAAATCGAGATACAACCCGATGAAAGCGGAGAACAGGAAGGGGGGCAGGCGCGTTACATTCTTTCGATCACCGCCGCCGACCGCCCCGGCCTGCTGCATGCCATTGCCCTCATCCTCGCCCGCCACGGCGCAAACCTGCATACCGCGAAAATCTCGACCATGGGCGAACGCGTCGAAGACATCTTCCTGATCAGCGGCGAAAATCTCAACCAAAGCGCCGAACGCATCGCGCTGGAAACGGAATTGCTCGAAGCGTTGCGGATGTGAAGTCTCTATTCATAGATTGCGGGTGAGCGCAGCGAAGCCCAACATTTGGAAAAAACATGACGCCGGTGTTGGGGTTCGCTACGCTCACCCCAAGCTATGATTTTCTAAATTACTTAAAGAATTATTTATTTAAATTCACTACTGTAGCTGAATATTATTTAAGTAAATTTAGAAAATATACCCGGAAAAAAGCTGGCGCCGCCAGCCTTTTTTTCTGCTCGAAAACCGCAGCAGCCTTATTTCACGCGGTTGCGGTATTCATCCGTCCGCGTGTCGATTTCGATCTTGTCGCCGATTTCGACGAAGGCCGGCACCGGCAACTCGAAGCCGGTAGGCAGCCGCGCCGGTTTCATGACCTTGCCGGAAGTGTCGCCCTTGACGGCGGGTTCGGTGTAGATCACCTCGCGCACGACGGAAGTCGGCATCTCGACCGAAATCGCCTTGCCGGCATAAAACACGACTTCGCAGGTCATGCCGTCCTCAAGATATTTGAGCGCGTCGACCAGGTTTTCGGCTTCGATTTCGTACTGGTTGTATTCGGCATCCATGAAGACGTACATCGGATCGGCGAAATAGGAATAGCTGACTTCCTTGCGGTCGAGGACGACGATCTCGAACTTGTCGTCGGCGCGATAGACGGTTTCGCTCGGCGCTCCGGTGAGCAGATTCTTCATTTTCATCTTGACCACGGCAGCGTTGCGGCCGGATTTGTTGTATTCGGCCTTGAGCACGACCAGCGGATTTTCGCCGACCATAAAGACGTTGCCGGTGCGGAGTTCTTGTGCGGTTTTCATAGAATTGCGGTTCCTTCTGTTCCAGTTTGCGAAAAAAGTAAACTGAGCATTTTAATCTGAAACCGGTTCCGATGTCGCCTGTGCCTTTCTCGTTTGAGTCACCCCAAGCTGAAGCTTGGGGATTGCGCTCGACAGGTGTTCAAACGGCAGCCGCCGCTTGCAGCGCCTTTTCCTCTCGCTCGACCCGAACCCCCTTCTCCGGATCGAAGGAAAAAACATAATCGACGAGACCGCAGTCGAAGCGATAACGTCGCGCGGCGGCAAAATCGTTTTCCATTTCCGCGCGTTGCGGCAGCGTTCCCCCCCAGACCGAATCGACGACGCGCGCAAAAAGATTGCGCAGGGAAGCATTCATGCCATGTTCGAGATTCTTGAACACCTGTCCGTCGATGTCGGCAGCGCCCACTTCGTGAAAATGCACCTCGCGCGCCTTCTTCATCGCCTCCACTGCGAGCCGCTTCTCTCCCAGCGGCGCGAGGGCATCGTTTGCCGAGTGGTAGATCACATGACGGGTCTCGGAGGCGATCCAGTGCGCTTCGGGAATCAGACTGCGGATCAGGCGGTGGGCGTCGGAAAAATAGGAAGATACGGATCCATCTTCCAACTGCCATGGAGTGCTATACGCATAATGGACGTTCAGATTCCCGTTCACGGTGGTTTTCCAGCCGAGACTCGAGGAAAGTTCCCGCGAAAAGACATCGCGCAAATTCACTTGCGCGAAACCGGCATTGTCAATGACACCGGCAAATGAATGCGGCGCAAACTTGCTCATCAGGTTGGCAAGGTATCCCCCGTAGGAGGATCCAAAGAGAATGACCCGGCGCGGGTCGAGCGCCGGAACAGCCCCCAGAACATGATGGACTGCTTGCAGGCAATCGAGCGCGGGGAGCAGGCCGAAATTCATGTAGCTATCTCGAGACTCTGCGATAAAGCAACTCTTGTCGAGATAACGCAGCCCCCGCTTCCGGCATTCCACGGCGAGCGTCTCGAACGAATTGACCGCAGCGCCCTCGTATTGCGCGTTGAAGCTGGCAAACAATCCCTGCTGATTGACGTTGATTTTGGCCGGACTGCGCGCAATGTTGTGGTACTGCACGCAAAGCACAGCGGCGTCATAGTTCTTGGCCAGCCAGGGATTGAGTTTGTCCAGCAAATAGGGATGGTTGATTGTTTGCCCCCAGCCGGCAATCGAGACAATCAGCGGCAAGCTGCGCGGATCGGCCTTTCCTGCCTTTGGCGGCATGAAAAGATAGGCTGGAATCCTGGGCGCGCTGCGAGGCAGGCGGGTTTCGATATCTTCAGACGCTGAAATTTCAAAAATGCGGTGGGAACTCATCAAAAAATCCAATACAAATAATATTTTTTCGGCATGCTTAAAAAATGCAAGGGCTGAAGTATAAGCCGGTTTTCTTGCCGGACATCCGCCCTATTTGGCGCTTGAACGGCTTATCTCCGCTGCCGCGCGAACGCGATCAATGCTGTCGCCAGATCGGCTTGCATTGCCTGTTTGCGCGCCCAGTCCCGGGCATGTGTCGTCAATGCCGGAAGATGCCCAGAAAAATTCTGCCATGCAGTTTCCCCGCCGCCGGGAGAATTCCAATAGGCGCTCAAATCCCGCAAGGACGCCGCCGCGTCCGGAGACAGGCCAACGGTATATCGCGCCAGAAAGGCTTCCAGCTTCCCGTAATGCGCTCCTGCTTCCTGCGGATAGATCTGCCATACGCAGGGCTTTTCCGCCCACAGCGCGCGTACCAGCGAATCTTCGCCGCGCACGAAATTGAGCTCGCAGGCCCACAGCAGCCAATCGTATTCTTCCTGCCGCACGAAGGGCAGAAAGCGCAGTGAAAGCGCGCCGCGACGCCAGACTTCGCCGACGCGCGGCGCGTGCCCCATGTGTCCGGCCAGCGAAGCGAAGAGGCGCGATTCGGGAACGAGGCCGACGATCGGAACCGGACTTTCCTCCCATGCCCGGAGCAAACCGGGAAGCGCCGGGTTTTCGTAGGCGAAAAGCGAAACGGCAATCCCCTCTTCCGGCGGCTCGGCGCCGATGCCGCGCCACCACGCGGCACGGTCGAAGGCAGCCCGCCGCTGCGGCAGGTCGTGTTCGCGCAACAGGCCGCCGCTTCGTTCGTCAAAGCCGGGGAAAAAGAAATGGCAGCTCAGCGGCAGGCCTGGATGCGGCGACGGCAAGCCGTGGCATTCCCCGATCCAGGATTCCGCTGTGAGATATTCGAGATTGATCCAGCATGGCGCAGTTCCCGTTCTTGCCCGCGCCGCCATCGCTTCCAGAACCGGCGGCGGCAGTGCGCAACCGAAAGCCGCGATGACGAGATCGGCTGCCTCGACCGCGCCTGATCCGGAAAGGCGCTCGTCCCAACGGTGAATTTCGACGCCGCCGCACACCTGCGCCGCGCTCTGCGTCGCTTCCGGGCACAGGCGGATGAACGCGGCCAGATCGTCGACGAAGATCCGCACCCCGCATCCTTTCTCCGCGAGCAGTTGTCGCGCCAGCCGCCAGCAAATCCCGATATCGCCGTAGTTGTCGATGACACGGCAGAAAAGATCGCAGCGCGGCGCGAAGGAAGGCAAGTTCATCCGCAAGGCTCCCGATGCGCTGTCTCGCCAATATTGATCCGGCCCATAAATACTCCAATTATGTAGGATGGGTAGAGCTTCATCGGCCCGCCGCCGCAAATCGCGCCGAAGAAGCTCGGGAGCAGGAATTGGCATCTTCCTCTGGATCCTGCGACTCCGCTTCGCTACGCGCAGGATGACGGGTCAGGGAACACACTCCGTCATCCTGCGCGAAGTCGCAGGATCCAGTGTACAGGATGGTAGTTTCTTGAGAGAGCGAAGCGAAACCCATCATTTCTCCCTCTGGAACTCCTGTGCAGTAGCCTGGTGAATCCATCGTCAGCAGGCTTATTTTCTAAATTTGTTTAATTAATTTTTAATTGAAACATACTACTGCAGCCGAACATTATTTAACTAAATTTAGAAAATTATCATGGAGTTTTTCTGTGATGCTTCTGTTTACTGGAGAAAACTGCCCAGCAGAATCGCGGCGATGACGAGCGGGGCCAGGTATTTGCAGCAGAAATTGATCATGCTCGCCCACCACGGTTTCGCCGGGTTTCCTTCGGCATCGCGGCGTCTCTTGTAGAGTTCCTGCAGAAAAACCTTGTTGGCGATCCATCCCATCAGGATGCACGCCGCGAGCACATTGACCGGCAGCATGATGTTGAGGGTCAGGTAATCCATCAGATCGAAGGGCGTTTTTCCGAACAGGGTCCAGCCTTCTCCGATTCCAAAGGAAAGCGTTGCCGGAATGCCGAGGATAAAACTCGCCACGGCGACGCAAAGACACGCGGCTTCGCGCCGCCAGCGGCGGGTGTCGATCAGCCAGGCCACCAGGGGTTCCAGGATCGAGACCGAGGAGGTAAGCGCGGCAACGAGGAGCAGGAGAAAAAATACCGCCGCAAAGAATCCGCCGCCCGGCATCGCCTTGAAGACGGCAGGCAGGGTGATGTAGGTCAGCCCCGGTCCGGCGCCAGGCTCCATGCCAGTGGCAAACACCGCCGGCAAGACCATGAAACCGGCCAGGATGACGAATGCGGTTTGCATGAAAACAACCCACAGGGCGGAGGAAACCATGTCCTCGTCCTTCTTCATGTACGAGCCATAGGTCAGCATGCCGGCAAAACCGAGCGACAGGGAAAAACAGGCGAATCCAAGCGCGTCGATCAGCACTCGGGGAGTGATTTTTTCCGGCTCGGGCACCAGGAAGAAACGGATGCCTTCCATCGCGCCGGGCAAGGTCACGGAACGCGCGATCATCGCCAGCATGAGCAGGAACAGGAGCGGCATCAGGAATTTGCTGGCGCGTTCGATACCGTCCTTGACGCCGCCCAGGATGATCCAGACCGTCAGGAGCATGAAGACAGCGAACCAGAACAGGCTGCCGCCAGGACTGCCAACAAAGCTGGAAAACTGCCCGCTGAAGCCTTCCGCGCCCGGATCGAGCAGGGTTCCGGTGACGGATTTGTAGAGATACCCTACGGTCCAGCCGCCGACGACGCAATAAAAGGAGAGGATGATGAAGGCCGCCAGCAGGCTGAAGTAGCCGAAGAAGCTCCAGCCCTTTCCGCCCAGGGTGCGAAAGGCATTGACTGCATCGCTATGCGAGGCGCGTCCGACGGCGAGTTCGGCCAGCATCATGGCCAGTCCGATGCCCAGCACCGCCACAAGGTAAACCAGCAGAAAGGCCCCGCCGCCGTTGGCGCCGGCCATGTAGGGAAATTTCCAGATCGCTCCCAGCCCAATGGCCGAGCCTGCCGCCGCCAGGATGAATCCGAGCCGCGAACCCCAGGTTCCGCGCGCTTGCTGTTTTTCTTCCATTTCAGATTTCCATCAGACAGGCAAAGGCATGTGAATCGGGATCAGGGCGGCAGAGCGCCGAACGATCAATCCTCATCCCCGGAAAGATCGACCAGGGTTTCTTCTCCATAATGCTTTTCTTCGATTTCCAGAAGCTCGATATGCGCTGTGCGTTCCAGAAGCTGGGCGATATGCAGATCCCGAAGCTGAAGTCTTTCCTTCCCAAGCATCAGGGTGATCTTGCCTTCGGCTGTTTCCATGCTGCCCGCCGCGATCAGCAGGGTTTCGGAAGGGCGCAGGGGCAGGCATTGCGAGAGGATGAGGGCAGGCACGGAAAGCGGTTCCTGGTTTTTGCGCGAGAATGCGAGCAATCCTGCCTGCGCCTCCAGGGCCAATACCTGAACCCCGATTTCCAGATGTTCGGGGTTTTCCGAGATGGCCCAACGCACGGCGCAAACTTGCCATTTGGATTGCCCTTCGGCACACAGGGCAAGGACGTCGCCGATCCGCAGGCGGTTCGGTTTACCGGAGACAAGCATCATCGTATAGCCTTGCGGGCTTTCGTTGAGCACCATCCATTCCGACAGCTCATCGGATGACGCTTCCCCGGAATTGATCAGGCGGCGCACTCCTTCAAGCCCGGTGCACAATGAAGTACGGTAATTCTGGTAGCGGCGATGGAAATGATGCCTGTCCGGCGCTCCCCAGTATTCCATCAATCGCCGCAGCACCGCTTCACCAAGGAGCGTTCCTCGACCGGCCAGGACGGCTGCCGTGATCGCCGCCTCGTCCTGCGCTGGCGCCCCTTCCGCATTGAATCCCGGGCCATCCAGAAAACGGGAAACCGCAGCGGCGGCGCCATCTCCCGAGAAATACAGCAAATGCGAAACCCCCAGCGGCAAGGGGCGACGCGCCAACGCGAACGGCGGTCCATCGGCATCCGGATCGATCCAGAATCCGCCGGTAATCGCGTTTTCCGATTCCGGAAAGGTATCGGAAAGCCATGCTTGCACGGAAAAGCAGTCGACAAAAACCTTGACCAGCCTGAGCTCGCGGCTGGCAAAGGAAGAAGGCTGTGAACAGGAAAACAGCAGGGCGCGGATATAGCGTTCCCGGATGCTGAACTCTTCTCCCACCGGCTTCCCTGTATGAACGAATTTTTTGCAGGCCAGCGCGTAGGCGGTATGCAGTTGTTTCCAGATTCCCAGACCCGGACGGGCTGAAATCAGGTAGCTAATGAATAAATGGTCTTCCAGGGCGCCGACGGCCCGGTACAGGGCCACCTCGGGAGAACAGCGCAAATCCTTTTCGGGCGGCGCCTCCGGTTCTTTCAGCATATCCAGGTACATCGCGGCAAGCTGCTGGAGCGCCCCCTGCAACTTGCGGGCAGTGTTCCGCACCTTGCGCGGCACAGGCAGCGTATCGACATTCAGTGTGGGCACAAGGCGGGCAACAATGGCCCGCCTGCGCTGATACAGCAAGTCCAATGCCTTGAGGCGCTGCAACTGCGGCGCTTCTTCCGCCCGAAACAGCGTAGCCGTATGGATGCGGAGATTTTCAAGATCCTTGTCCGTATTCTTGTCAGGGGCGTTAGCCAGCCAGTCAAATACGAGCGACAATTCCCGCGCCGTTTTCGGCGTTTCCGGATTGTCGGAAGATCCGAAGAGATGAGGCGAATAACCCAGGATAAGCATCAGAAAGTATAAATCGTGGAAAATCCCGTCATGCTACCTCAACTTGGGACTTCCATCCTGAAAAAACAAGGTCTTGAAAAGAACAATCCCCGCTGGTTTGCATCAGCGGGGATTGTTGGCAATATCAGGATGATTCCTTATTTCTTGGCTGCTTTTTGATCCTCATCCATCTTTTTCTTGAAGTACCAACTGAAATAACCGGCCATCACGAGTATGAACAGAATGACGATCAGGCTCAAAAGCCCATAGTCAGTTGTAAGCAACATATTCCAAGCCATATTTACCTCCCAGCAACGTTGGACAAAGAAGAACTTCCTGCTATGGGAACGAGCCGGAGTACCGGCGTCTCGTTCACATTCCACCTGCCGGTAAGCCGCCACTGACCGTTGGGATCCCCCATGATCACGTTCCAGCGCCCGGAAATGGGGCGGTTCAGCGTACCAGCATAAAAATTTCCCCCTGAAACCTTCAACCGTATCTCTTCGTCCTCATCCTTGCGAATCGGGTGAATCAAACGAAAATCCAGTTCTGAAGGCCGTTGCATCCCTTCCGGCGCATCCAGCAGAATGCGGATATCCTTGTTCCCGCTCCCCAACATCACATTGGCAGCAACGCCCAGAGCCGTAGCGTGCGCGTCAAGCTCGATACTCTGATTGATCGCCAAACCTTCCTTGTAATAGTCTTCCACGACCAAATCTTCCTTGTGCTGGTAGGCAATCCTGAAGGTAACGAGACCAGCCACCACTACGATCGCCGGGCCCGCCATCAGGATCCAGGGCCACGGTTCCCGGTACCAGGGCTTCGGCTGGGGAGACGATACGGTTTGCGAGGCGAGGTCAAGCGTAGTCATAGGATTTACCTGTCGGGGAAAAGGAAAGTGGTTTTTTCATGGACCTCGATATTGGCATCCATGGCCTTCACGTTGAAAAACACTTTTGCCGAATGGGCGTGTTCCTCACGCCCCTTGACGCGCAAGGCCACATCCATCGCCTTCATGGCGCCGGAAGGCACAACGATTTCGTCCGCGCCAGCAATGCGCAAGCCTTCGAGCCCGTAGGCCGAAATACGAAAATGGCGTTCAACGTCATCGGTATTCATGACATGCAAAAGGTAAACATTCTCGAAGAGGTTGTCATCGACTTCCCTCCCCAGATTCGAACGGTCACGAATCACATCGACCTTCAGGGGTACACGCGCGGCCAGCGACCAGGATGCCGCAGCGATGATCAGGAACAAAACGGCGCCATACAACAAGGTGCGTGGCCGCCACAGATGCGCCAGCATTTCCCTTTTTGAGTAATTTTTCGCCAACGCGTTCTCGGTGGAATAACGCACCAGACCGCGCGGATAATTCATCTTGTCCATCACCTCATCGCAAACGTCGATGCAGGCCGCGCAGGCAATACATTCGAGCTGCAATCCATTCCGGATGTCGATCCCGGTGGGACAGGCATGAACGCAGAGGGCGCAATCGATGCACTCTCCCAGTTGCACGGCCTTGTAGTCTACCTTCTTGTTGCGCGCCCCACGCGGTTCGCCCCGGGCTGCGTCATAGCTGATGATCAGCGTATCCGGATCGAACATGACGCCCTGAAAACGCGCGTAGGGGCACATGTATTTGCAGACCTGTTCGCGCAGAAATCCGGCCTGCATATAAAGGAAGGCCGCATAAAACAGGATCCAGAAGGATTCCCAGGGGCCGAAAGTGAAGGCCGCCATGTGCTCCATCAGTTCGCGCATCGGGGAAAAATAACCGACGAAGGTCACGCCAGTCCACAATGCGACGAGCGCCCATAGCGCATGCTTGACAATCTTCAGGCGCCACCAGCGCCCATTGCGCGGTCCCGCCTCGAGCTTGATCCGTGCCGGACGCGGCCCTTCGACCTTGCTTTCGATCCATGTCATGATTTCGGTATACACCGTCTGCGGACAGGCATAACCGCAGAACAGCCGCCCACCGATGGCGGTGACGAAAAACAAGCCATAGGCAGAAACGACAAGCAGGATGGCAAGATAAATAACATCCTGCGGCCACAACACCAGGCCGAAAACATAGAACTTCCGCTCGACCAGGTGAAATAAAACCGCCTGACGCCCATTCCAGTCGACCCAGCACAGCCCGTAAAAAATGGCCTGGGTAATGAATACAAGCCCCCAGCGCCAATTATTGAATCGACCGGAAACACTCCGGGCATGCACCGTCTTATGTTTTTCGTATAGAACAAAATCTCCCTTGACCGGGGTCTGTGTCGTCTCCTGTTGTTTTGTCGTATTCATTTATCCGGCTTCCTGAATTTTCACTTTGAAAAATTATAGATGGGGCGTAATGAGGGATTGCATCCAGTATTGTCCGATTCTTTCAGAGATTTTGGCAATCCGTTCGTCTGCCTCAAGCGAGAGAAAATCCGGTCCCCGGTTCAGAGGAACCAAAAAATAAAAAGCGTATGGGCGGCAGTACTGTCCCACCCATACGCTCCGGTTCAATCAATAATTATTTTTTGTTGGAAAGGCTATAAACGTAAGCTGCAAGCAGATGCACCTTGCTCTCACCGAGGAAGTCCTTCCACGAAGGCATCTGGTTCTGGGAACCATTGACAATCTGGTTCCTGATCGCTTCCGTCGTGCCGCCATACAACCAGACGCCCGCAGTCAAGTCCGGTGCGCCGAGGGCCGCGTAGTCCGGTCCAAGCGACAGGGCACCCTTTGCTTCCGGTCCGTGGCAAGTCACGCAATCCATCTCCGCGTAAATGGCCTTTCCGCGTGCAGCGGCAGCAGGATCCACGTCGCTCTTGGAAAGAGAACGAACGAAGGAGACAAGATCATCGAGTTTCTGGCGGGATTCCGCTGTTGCAAGATCCGGGTGCGGAGTCATCATGCCGGTGCGGCCTTCCATGATCGATTCCTTGATCTGGTTCGGTTCGCCACCATACTGCCAATGGGTATCCGTCAAATCCGGGAAACCCTTGGAACCCTTGGCATTGGCGCCGTGGCACTGCATACAGTAGGTCAGGAACAAACGTTGCCCCGTCTCCATCGCCGTCTTGTCGGCAGCAAGAGCCTTGATATCGGTCTTGAGATAGCGGTCAAAGGTTGGTCCGACCTTGCTGTCCATTGCCGCCACTTCGTCCGCATGCTGTTTCGCCGAAGTCCATCCGAGCACTCCGGGGAATCTGCCCAATCCGGGGTAGAGCGCCAGATACACCAGGGAGAAGACGATGGTGATGTAAAACAGCCACATCCACCATTTCGGCATGGGGTTGTTGTATTCCTGGAGGTTTTCATCCCAGATGTGGCTCATCGTTTCCGCTGCGCCGGATTTGGGTTTATGAATACTCTGCATCCAGAGGAATATCCCGCACCCGATAATGCTGACCAGGGAGATCAGGATGATGTACCAGTTCCAGAATTCACTTGTAAAGTCACTCATGATATTTTCCTTTGTTCATCCCGAGAAAGTTGCCCCAACTCGGCACGGTCTGCGTCCTCATCGGAAAACGGCAGGTTTTCCGCTTCATTGAAACGATCCTTGTTCTTCCTGGCACACGCCCACCAGACGATGCCAACGAAGGTAAAGAATGCGACCACCGTCATGATGGTTCGCAGACCGTTGATGATGTTCTCGTCCATCGGCTCTTAACGGGTGTTCTTCAGCGCGGTGCCCATACCTTGCAGGTAGGCAATCAGCACTTCCAGTTCCGTCTTGTCGCCAATCTCGCCCCTGGCCTTGTCGATTTCCGCATCGGTGTAGGGCACCCCAACCATCCTCAACGCCTTCATCTTTTTCTCGATGTCGGCGCCTACCGTATTGATGGCCTTGGTTTTATCAAGCCACGGATACGCAGGCATGTTGGACTCGGGAACAACGTCTCGCGGATTCATCAAGTGCCGGTGATGCCAGGAATCGGTATAACGCTCGCCTACACGGTGCAAATCGGGGCCGGTGCGCTTGGAACCCCATTGGAACGGGTGGTCGTAGATAAACTCAGCCGCCACGGAATAGTGTCCATAACGCTCGGTTTCGCCACGGAACGGACGGATCATCTGGGAATGGCAGTTGTAGCAACCTTCCCGGATATATACGTCCCGTCCCGCCAGCCGCACCGCGCTATACGGTTTCACGTTGGGCATTTCCGTCATGGTCTGCTTCGACGCGGTCAGGGAATGCTGGAAAAACAAGGGGATGATTTCCAGCAGGCCCCCGACGCTGACGACAAGCAGCACCAGAACGATCATGAGTCCCAGGTTTCGTTCAATCTGATCATGTGAAAACATTATTGCTTTCCTCCCTTTAAGCGTGCTGCGCGGCTGGTTTGAGTACCGGCAGATCTACGGCTTTCCCGCCGGCAATCGTCTTCACCATGTTGTATGCCATGATCAGCATCCCCACGAAGAAGAGCGCGCCGCCCAGTAGACGGATCGTCCAGAACGGGTAAGTCGCTTTTACCGCCTCGACAAAACTGTAGGTCAAGGTTCCATCCGGGTTGGCCGAACGCCACATCAGACCCTGCATCACACCGGCAATCCACATGGACGCGATATAGAGCACGATACCGATCGTCGCCACCCAGAAATGCACCGTGATCAGCTTGACGCTGTGCATTTCTTCCCTGCCGAACAGACGCGGCAGCAGGTAATACATCGAACCGACCGAAACCATCGCCACCCAACCCAGAGCGCCGGAGTGTACGTGCCCGACCGTCCAGTCGGTGTAGTGCGACAGCGCATTGACCGTCTTCACCGACATCATCGGGCCTTCAAACGTGGACATCCCGTAGAAAGAGAGAGAGGTGATCAGGAATTTCAGGATCGGATCGTCGCGCAGCTTGTGCCAGGCGCCGGACAGCGTCATGATGCCGTTGACCATCCCGCCCCAGGAAGGCGCGAGCAGAATCAGCGAGAAGAGCATCCCGAGCGACTGCGCCCAATCGGGAAGGGCGGTGTAATGCAGGTGGTGCGGGCCCGCCCACATGTACGTGAAGATCAGCGCCCAGAAGTGGACGACGGAGAGACGGTAGGAGTAAATCGGGCGTCCTGCTTGCTTCGGCACGAAGTAGTACATCATGCCCAGGAAGCCGGCGGTCAGGAAGAAGCCTACCGCGTTATGCCCGTACCACCACTGAACCATCGCATCCTGAACGCCAGCGTAGGCGGAATAGGACTTCAGGAAGGAGACAGGTATTTCGGCGCTGTTGAAGATGTGCAGTATCGCAACGGCAATGATCATCGAGCCGAAGAACCAGTTGGCCACATAGATGTGGCTCACCTTTCGTGTCGCAATGGTTCCGAAGAAGACAACCGCATAGGAAACCCAGACGACCGCGATCAGGATGTCAATAGGCCATTCCAGTTCCGCGTATTCCTTTCCGGTGGTAATTCCCATCGGCAAGGAAAGGGCCGCGCACAGAATGATCAGCTGCCATCCCCAGAACGTAAAGGATGCCAGACCATCGAGAAACAGCCGGGTATGACAGGTACGTTGCACCACGTAATACGAAGTGGCGAACAGGGCCGAACCTCCGAAAGCGAAAATTACCGCATTCGTATGCAACGGCCGCAAGCGTCCATAGGACAGGAAAGGGATCCCGTGGGTCAAATCCGGCCACACGAGCTGTGCGGCAATGAGTACGCCCACGAGCATCCCGACAATGCCCCAGATCACGGTCATGACGGCAAATTGCCGCACTACCTTGTAGTTATATGTTGATTGAGTTTCCGACATGGAGTTACCTCTTTTATCGATAAAGGAATATACCTTCCGCCTGCTACCTCCCCAAAACCAGCCAGGTAGCACGTGACGGATAGTATTTTACCCGGCAACCGGCAAATTTGACGTAGATCAAACAGAAACCGGAAGTCATCAAAAAAATTCCCCTATGGGGAATAAGGCAACATTTCCCTTGCGGAAACGGTTTTTGAGGGCCATCGGAAGAAAAACGGGCGAAAAAAAGGGTGCGTCCAACGCACCCCAACCCCAACAGAGAAACATTCAACCAAATACCATTTATTGACTTCTATAGCCCCTGATTCCGCCACCATCAAATATCCAATTAGGGAGCATTGTCACCACCCAGCCCAAAAGTCGCTTTGATACAAGTCAACTCCCTTTGCGCTCCGTGCAGGGATGCGCCTTTTACTCAATCCGGTCGGGAGCATTCTCCCGATCTTTTTGAATTTTAGTGATATTGTCATTTCTTGATCCCGCTTCCTTGGGAATTTCATTCGTCGGGTTTTTTGAGACCTCGCCGTCGTCCATCGAGGTCCTGGCAGCGGCGTCTCGATCCATCAATATCCGATAGGCAGGGCCTTCGAGATCATCGAACTGCCCGCTGCGCAGGAACCACCAAAATGCCGCTCCGATAAAAAAAACCAATGCTACCGAGAGGGGAATAAGGAGATAGAGAATTTCCACGATTTAACTTTCCGGCTTTTGCAGGCGCAGTGCGTTGAAAACGACCATGAACGAACTTCCCGACATGCCCAGGCCCGCCATCCACGGGCTAATGAATCCGAGCATGGCAAAATTCAATGCCACGATATTGTAGAGGACGGCCCACCAGAGATTCTGCCGGATGATCCCTAGTGCCTTTCCGGCAATCGCAACCCCGGCGCGCAGATGATCCAGGTTTTCCGAAAGCAGCACGAAATCCGCCTGAGCCCGCGCCAGGGCCGCGCCGCCGCCCATTGCAACCGAAACCTGGGCCTGGGCGAGCACCGGCGCGTCGTTGACGCCATCGCCGACCATGGCCACCACCGCGCCCGATTCCTGCAAATGACGAACGAAATCGTGTTTTTCCTGCGGTGAGGCGCTGGCGCGGATTTCATGCCAAATGGCATCGTCTCCGATCTGCCGCGCGACGCTGCGCGCTGCCGCCTCGCCGTCGCCGGTCAGCAATACGATTTTCTTTCCCGCCGCCGCCAGCGCCGCAACCAGGGAGCGCGCTTCGGGACGGACGGCATCCCCGAGCCGGAACAGCGCCAGCCAGCCCGAAGCATCGCCGAGCGCGATGACGGTATCCTCGCACGCGCAAAAATCCCACGCGTAGCCGGGCAATTCCTTGCCGTGCAGCGAAGCCACGAAATCGACACGGCCGATACGGATTTCCCCGCCGTCGCAATACGCGCCAACGCCCTGCCCCGGCACGCTGTAAATTTGCGTCAATGCCGCCGCGCCTTCCGTGGAATCCCCCCTGCCCTCGCGCAACGCGGCGGCAATCGGATGCTCGGAAGTCTCCTCCAGCGCTGCGGCGAGATCGACGCACGCCTGGGCATCCCGCTCGCCCAAGGGCAGCGTTTCCAGAAGGCGCATCCGCCCCACGGTCAGGGTTCCCGTCTTGTCGAAAACAAAATGGGTCGCCCGCGCCAGGGTTTCGATCCCGTGGCCGCGCGTCACGAGCATTCCTGTGCGCGCCATTGCTCCGCTGGCAACCGTCAGCGCGACCGGAGTCGCCAGCGAGAGCGCGCACGGGCAGCAAACCACGAGCACCGAAACAGTGACCCACAAGGCCCTGTCGGGATCGATCCGGAACCAGACGACCGCCACCACAACCGCCAGAAGCAGCAAGACCGAGATGAAGCGGCCCGCGATCCGGTCGGCCATCTCGACGATGCGCGGCTTCTGCGCCGCCGCCCGTTCCATCAGCCGCACGATTGCCGAAAGCCGCGTTTCCTCGCCCACGCATTTGACCGAAACAAAAAGCGGGCTTTCGATATTCACCGCGCCACCCGTCACCCGGTCGCCCGCAGCCTTTGGCACTGGCAGGCTCTCTCCGGTCAGTAGCGACTCGTTCGCGGAACTTCTTCCTTCCAGCACGCAGCCGTCCGCCGGAATCGGCTCCCCCGGCTTGACCAGCACCACATCGCCGGCAACGAGATCCGCCACCACGACATCCTCCACTTCGCGGCCTTGGGGGAAACTCCGCAAGCGATGCGCGAAGGAAGGCAGCAATTTCCCCAACGCCTCGGTCACACTTGCCGCTTTCTGGCGCCCCGTCATTTCAAAGAAACGGCCGCAAAGCAGGAAGAAAACGAACATCGTCACCGAATCGAAATAGACCTCGCCACCGGCCTGAACCCCGCGCAAAGTCGCCCAGACGCTGGCGATGAAGGTCGCGCCGATTCCAAGCGCCACCGGAACATCCATCCCGACGCGCAGCAGACGCAGATCGCGCCAGGCGTTGCGAAAGAAAGGCGCGGAAGAATAGAACACGACCGGAAGGGTCAGCACGAAGCTCGCCCAGCGCATCAACTGCTCGTGCTCCGGCGCCATGCCGTCCTTGCCCGCAAAATAGACGGGAACGGCGTACATCATCACCTGCATCATTCCGAATCCGGCGACGAACACACGCCAGAGCGCCGCGCGGCGCTCCTTTTGCGCCAACTCCTCGTTTTTCGCGACATCGTAGGGATGCGCGCGATAACCGATCGCGGCAATCGCGGCGAGAATATCGGAGAGCTTCGTCAGTTGCGTATCCCAACACACGCGGACGCGCCGGGTCGCGTAATTGATCGCGACCGAGCGCACCCCTGGCTGTTTCGCAAGATGCGCCTCGTTGAGCCAGATGCACGCGGAACAGGTAATCCCTTCCAGGATGAGGGAAGCCTCGCGTTCGTGTTCGCCCGCCGCCCTCACAAAACTCTTCTGGAATTCGGCGTGATCGTACAGGCGCAACTCCTGAACGATTTCGGGCAGCGCCTCTCGCGGCGCGTCGGGCAGCGCGTCGCGGTTACGGTAATACTCGCCCAGCCCGCTCTCGACGATGGCCTGCGCCACCGCCTGGCAGCCGGTGCAGCACATCGCGCGCGAAACACCGTCGATCGTCGCGCTCAACGCGACAGCGGAAGGAATCTCCTGCCCGCAGTGATAACAATTGCCCTGCTCTGCCATGAAAAACAACCTGCCATAAAAGCCAAAAAAATTCTAAATTTAATTTAATAATTATTGCATTAAAAGCACTATGGTAGCAAAACATTATTTAACTAAATTTAGAATTTTTTCGATTCGGATGAAATCATTACGCCTCCTCTCTTCCATCCTTTCCGGAGGCATTTTCCCGCAAGGGGAAAGGAAAAACACGCCCCTCCCCCTCGCGGGGGAGGAGCTGGGGGAGAGGGGGCTGCTCTGAAGCTTGAATCAAAACTCCGATGGGTTTCGCTTCGCGCTCTCAAGAAACTACCCCTTCTGCACACTGGATCCTGCGACTTCGCGCAGGATGACGGAGTGTGCGTACCGGTGGCCCGGACCCGTCATCCTGCGCGCAGCGAAGCGGAGTCGCAGGATCCAGAGGAAGACGCCAAGCCCTGCTCCCGAGTTTCTTCGGCGCGATTTGCGGCGGCGTGCCGATTGCCGTGTTACCCATCCTACATATTCGTCACCCTGCCAAAGGATATAAAAAAAGCGCGGGACGAAACCCGCGCCTTTTCGGGGGCAGCAAGTATAACCTCTACTTCGCCGCCATCCGGATTGCGCCATCGAGGCGGATCACCTCGCCGTTCAGCATCACATTTTCGATCACATGCCGCGCCAGCGCCGCGTATTCGGCGGGTTTACCGAGGCGGGGCGGGAACGGCACCATCTTGCCGAGCGACTCCTGGACCTCCGGCGGCATTCCCAGCACCATCGGCGTTTCAAAGATGCCGGGCGCAATCGTCATCACGCGAATCCCCGACTCCGCCAACTCGCGCGCAATCGGCAGCGTCATCGCAACGACCCCGCCTTTCGAGGCCGCGTAGGCCGCCTGCCCAAACTGTCCATCGAACGCGGCGATCGATGCGGTATTGATAATCACCCCGCGCTCGCCTTCGGCACTCGGTTCCCCCTTCACCATCGCTGCAGCGGCAAGGCGGAGCATATTGAAGGTGCCGACCAGATTGATATTGATCGCGCGCTGAAAGCTATCGAGCCGGTGCACGCCTTTCCTGCCCACGACCTTTTCTCCCGGCGCAACGCCCGCGCAATTCACGAGCCCCTGCAAGCCGCCGAAACGCGACAGCGCCTCATCGACAGCGGCCTGCGCATGATCCTCGCGCGTCACATCGGTTTCGACAAAGCTCGCCTTGCTCCCCAACTCCGCCGCCAATGCCATTCCGGCCTCTTTTTGCACATCGGCCAGGACGACCTTTCCGCCCGCCCCGACGAGCACCCGCGCAGTCGCCGCACCCAAACCCGAGCTGCCGCCTGTCACGATAAATACCGAATTTTCAATTTTCATCTCATTCTCCAGGAAAGATTCCATCGACAAAAACTGCCGGAGACCGGCAACCTGAAGATGTTACCACCGGAAAAGCAGGGGCGGAATCAGGAGAGAGAAACGATCATGCCGGATCCCGCCCCGGATATTCACCAAAAACACCGGCCTTCCCCCTGCAATTGCCATGAAATCCACCCCACTTGATTTTTTTGGCTGGAGGAGTATCTTCTCGCGATAATTTTGTGGTATGCAATTCGGTACATTGCTCCAATTATTTTCAGAGACAGATTCTTCAAAAAAGGAGGTTCACCATGAAACGAGTGTTGGCGCATACCCTGGGCGGTCTTGCCTTGGGCGTTCTGGTTGCGGGGCCGGTTCTGGCGCAGGAAGTCATCATTTGTCCCGGCGCTTCCATCCTTCCCGGCGATCCGCCGGGGGCTTTTTGCCCGCCGACGGCTCGGTACCTGGGGCCAATGATGGGCAACGCCTGGGCGCCTTCGGACACCGTGACGGCTAACAAGAGCGACAGCCTTTCCGGCAATAGCGTCACCGTGCGAGGTGCACTTACCGGCGCCGCCGTGGGCGGATTCAATCGTGTCGACACGGATGAGGTGTCCGGAAATGAGATCCTTGTCGCGGGCAGCTCGGGGACGCCCGCCTCGCTCAGTACAAATGCGGTTGGCGGCTTCGCTGACCAAGGGGCGGATGTCAGGGGCAATCGCGTTACGGTGAATGAGTACGGATCAGTAGGTGCGATCATCTACGGCGGCTATGCCGACTCGGATGGAAGCGCCATCAGCAATTCTGTCGTGATCGACAAATGGTCATCGATTTTTTCCATCAATGCTTATGGAGGACAGGCCAGAAGCACGGGCAACGCGACCGGGAACCATTTTGAAACCAGTGACAGCAACGTCGTTCTTGCAAGCGTCTATGGAGGCTACACTTTATTCGGGATCGCCACAGGGAATACCGTGAGCATTGTCAATACGACCTCGACTGCGACGGGTAATCCCATATACGGCGGTTTTTGCGGCGGATCTTATGGCCCTCTCACCGGCTTGGCTACGAACAACACTGTAGAAATCACTGACAGCACGATCAGGAATCCTGGCGTTTACGGAGGCTATGGAACCAGCGGCGCCACAGGAAATACCGTAATCATCAGTGGAACCACGAATTTTTCTGCCGGAACAGCCCTGATTTATGGCGGATATCAGACGGGCGGCATCGCCAACGATTCGTTCACCGACAACCTCCTGGCGCTGCACAACTACACCGGAACAGCCAACGTAGGACGAGTCGAGGGCTTCGCCTCCTACGAATTCCTGATCTCCGACGATTCTCTGCCCCTGAATGTGGTCTACACAGACACGAGCTCCGACGGCCAGGTACATTTCACCCCGACCAACAATGTCCCGAGCGGCGCTTCTTCCACCGTCACCGTTGTCGACCTAGCCTCCGGCCAAACCCTGACCCGCCAGAAAACGGCGCTGCTTTGCCCGGACAGCGGCTTTTCCGGCACGATCACCAACAACAACGCTGCCCCGACCCAGGCTTCTGCCTCCTAC
>WQZF01000029.1 GCA_009780885.1 Betaproteobacteria bacterium
GATAAAGACTGCCCGTCGGCTTCAGCACCCGATGCAATTCCAGAAGCCGGTTCGCCATCATGACAAGGTAGGCCATCATGTCGTTCTCGCCCAAAAAGCGGCGCATGGCCTGGATCATCTCGGCCGCATTGGTGTTGGCGCAATGCACAATCTCGTTGAATTCCCGTTCCGTCTGCATCCCCCAATACCAGGAATCCTTGAAGGCAACGATCTGCGCCTCGCTTTGTTCCCCCTTGGGTGACGCAAAGAGGACGTTGTAATCGCGTGTACTGTTGAAAGGCGGATCGAGATAAACGAGGTCGACGGATTCATCCCTGACATGCTCGCGCAACACATCCAGGTTGTCACCGAAGTAAAGGCTGTTGTCCGAAGATTCTGTCGTCATGAGGTCGCTTCCAGGATTCAGCGCCCTTTATACACCATGAAGAGTGCCTGCCGCACCGCTTCGGCCAGGCTGCCGGGATCGGCGCGTCCGGTTCCGGCCAGTTCGAGCGCGGTGCCGTGGTCGACCGAGGTGCGGATGACGGGAAGTCCGAGCGTGACGTTGATGCCGTGGCCGAAGGTGGCGTATTTGAGCGCGGCGAGTCCCTGATCGTGATACATCGCAAAAACGCAATCGCCGCCGGAGAGCACCGGCGGGGTGAAGATGGTATCGGCGGGCAGGGGGCCGATGAGGTTGATGCCTTCCTTGCGCAGTTTTTCGAGTACGGGGGCGATGATGTCGATTTCCTCGCGACCGAGATAGCCGCCCTCGCCTGCGTGCGGATTGAGTCCGGCCACCAGGATGCGCGGCGCGTCGATTCCGAAACGGCGGACAAGTTCCGCATGGACGATGCGCAGCGATTCTTCGAGCAAGGGCGCGGTGATCGCCGCCGCGACCTCCTTCAGGGGCAGGTGCGTGGTCGCCAGCGCGACGCGCAGGTAATGAGGCGAAGGGGTCTGTCCGGCAGCGCCGGCCAGCATCATCACGACCCGATGGGTTCCGGTTTTTTCCGCCAGATATTCGGTGTGTCCCGTAAAGGGAATCCCGGCTTCGTTGATGATGCCCTTATGCACCGGGGCGGTCACGATCGCCGCGAATTCGCCGCTCGCGCAACCGGAGAGGGCGCGGTCGAGCAGGGCGAGAACATAGGAGGCGTTGGCGGGATCGGGTTTTCCGGCCTGCGCGGGCGCGGCCAGCGGGCAATGCAGGATGTCGAGCGTTCCCGCTTCGGAGTCTGCGGAAGCAGCACACTCCGGCCAGGAGCGGAAACGCGCCGCGATTCCGGTTTGCCGCGCGCGTTCGGCAAGGAGTTCGCGGTCGCCGAGGACGACGACGCGAAAGGCTTCTTTCGCCTGAGCCAACAACCGGGGCAGGGAAAGACAGAGTTCCGGGCCGACCCCCGCCGGTTCGCCGGAGGTGACGGCGATCACAGGCGTTGCGGCGGGCGGGCTCACTGCTCTTCCAGGCGGTACTCGACATAAGCCTCGTCGCGCAACTGGCGCAGCCAGTCCTGGTAGGCTTCGTCGGATTTGCGTTCGTTCAGTATCTGCCGCACCACCTGCCGCCTCCGGTCCTGCGAGGCTTCCTGCGTGCGGCGTTCGAGCACTTCGATCAGATGCAAGCCAAACTGTGTCTGCACCGGCTGGCTGAGTTCGCCGGGTTTGAGCAATTTCAGCACCTGCTCGAATTCGGGCACCGTGTCGCCGGGGTAGATCCAGCCCAGATCGCCGCCCCTGGCTGCTGTGGCGTCCTGCGAATAAAGACGCGCCAGTTCGGCGAAATCGCCGCCGTGTTGAAGACGATCGCGCAATCCTTCGAGTTTGTGCCGCGCCTCGGGCTCGGAAACCAGCTCGTTGACCTTGATCAGGATATGCCGTGCGTGAATTTGTTCGACCGGCGGCATGTCCAGCGTTGCGCCGCGCTTTTCGAGCAGTTTGAGGATGTGAAAACCGTTGGAGCTGGAAAGCAGCGGCGAAATGCTGCCCGGCTTCATTTTTACGACGGCTTCGGCAAAGAGGCTGGGCATCCGCTCCAGTGTCCGCCAGCCCAGAGATCCGCCGGAAAGCGCGTCGGGCGCATCGGAATTGGCCGCAGCCGCTTGCGCGAAATCCTGCCCTCCCTCCAGGCGCTTGAGGATTTCCTCGCCCTTTTGCCGCAACTTGCGCAATGCCTCGGGTGAGGCGCCTTCCGGCGCGCGCAGGAGAATATGCGCCACCAGATAATCCTCGGTGCTGGCCGCATTCGATTCATGGGCGATGTAGTTGTCGATCTCGCCCTCGCTGACGACGATGCGCCCCTGCACCTCGCGTTCGCGCAGGAAGTTTGTCGTCATTTCGGAACGCAGGTCTTCCCGGAAAGAGGCAAAGGAGACTCCATCCTTTTCCAGCGCCCGGCGGAATTGCCCTAAGCTCATGTTGTTGCTGGAGGCGATGCGGTTCAGGGCCTGGTCGAGTTGCGAGTCGTCGGCCCGTATGCCTCTGGCGCGCGCTCTTTGCAATTGCAGGCGGCCGATGATCAAACGTTCGAGCACCTGCTTCTCCAGGGCGCCTTCCGAAGGCGGCGGAGTGCCCTGGCGCTTCAATTGCGACAGCGTGGCATCGAGCCTTGCGCGCAATTCGTATGAGGTAATCACTTCATTGTTGACGATCGCGACGATGCGGTCGCCTTCCTTCGGACGCGCTGGCGCGGAAACCCCGGGTTTCTCTACCGGCGCGGCAGCGCCCTGCCCAGGAAGGGAAAGGCCCCCGGAAGAGGGCGCGGAAGGCGCCCGGATTCCCTGCGCAAATGCCGTTTGCGCGAAGAAGGACAAAAGCAGAAGTACCAGCGGAAGAAATTTTCCACGCGACATCGAGAAACCCTCTCAGAAAGTTGGATTGGCCAGCGATTGCGACGGCGACGAGGGCAGGAACAAAAAGTCCCGCGCGTTTCTCGTCTGGGCATTGATTTTGCTGTAACCCGAGATATTGCGCGACAAAAGATCGGACGAACCCGATCCAATGCGCGAGAAATCGCCCAGTTCGAGCTGGACGAAGAAGGAAGTCGGGCGCGTGCGGGAAACCGTCACGAGCTGGTTTGCGACGACGCGGATCGCCCAGCAGCCGCCGTTATATTCGAGGCCGCCCAGCGCTTCGATCAACTGGTTTTCCATGAACGAGTAGTTGTAGCGTCCGACGAGACTCCAGCGGCCCGCAAAAGTCCATTGCCCGGACAGGTCGATTTGCTTGAAGTTTTCGCGGTCGAAACGGTACGCGGCATTCAGGACTTTTCCCGCCTCCGGATAATAGCGCGCTCCGAACGAAAAGCGGTCGACCCTGCCGTTGTCCTGGCTGGCGTTCGGATTGTACTGAAGGGCGGTGTCGAACCAGATGTTTTTTACCACCTGCCCGGTGGCGGCAGCGAGAAAGTCGGAACGGCGCCTGGAGCGCGGATCGCTGCCCGGAGTCAGCGTCACCCGTGGATCGTGGAAATAATATTGCTGCCCGACCATCACGCGCAGATACTCGCGCCCGGTGGCCGAGTCGATCAGGCGCGACGAAAGCGCCGCAGTCACCTGGTTTGCGTCATTGATGCGATCCTGCCCGGAAAAGACGTTTTCGGAAAAAGCCTGTGCGAAATTGAAGTCTGCCATTCCGGTGTCGAAGATCGGAATCCGGTCCTGGTTGCGATACGGAATGTAGAGATAGTAGAGGCGCGGTTCGAGCGTTTGCGTCATCTCGCGCCCGAACAGGCTGGCATTGCGCTCGAAGGTCATTCCCGCATCGAGGCTGGCGATGGGCAGCGTGCGCGAAATCGAATCGGGGGCTCCCGCCGCCTGCTGCGAGAGCTTGTATTGCGAATAATGCACGCCGATTTTCGGCTTGACGTAAAAGCCCGGCGTCACAAACGGCAGCGTGATGCTTGGATAGGCGACGATCCGTTGCGCTTCGACCATCGTCGGGTGCGTAAACGACGTATATTGCGCCATCATGGTGATGTCGCTGTTCAGTAAATCCTGGCGGCGGGCGAAGAAATTGACCTGTGGCGCAAAATTGTACGGAACGTCGACCCGCGTCTGGGGGTCGGGTTGCAGCGTCTGGAAGCCCTGGCCGATGATGTTCGCGCCCCACCAGCCGCCGTTGTAATTCAGCACGCCCCGGCGCAGCAATTGCGTCTGCGAGGTCACCGTCGCTTTCGAGGAGAGATCGGAAAAGTAATTGTCGTCGGAGACGCCGCTCAATTCGAGGCTGCCGCTGAAACCGCTGCCGAAGTTCTGGAAATGATTGACGCTGTAGGCATACCGGTTTTCGTTGCGTACGCTGTCGTGATGCAGCATTTCGGCGCGCACTTCCCCGGTATAGGCAGGTTCGAGGTAGCGCATCTCGCCGCCGAGCATCAGGCCGCGCTTGGAGTAGATATGCGGTGCGAAGGTTGCGTCGAAGTTGGGCGCGATGTTCCAGTAATACGGCGTCGAAGCCTGGAAACCGCTGTCGCTGGTGGAACCGAAGACCGGCGCGAGAAAACCGGAATGGCGCTCGTTGTCGAGCGGAAATGACATCCACGGCGTGTAAAGGATCGGCAAATCCTGGAAATAGACGGTGCTGCCCCGCGCTTCGCCGACTTGCCGGTCGTAATCGAGAAATATATCGTCAGCATAGGCAAACCAGGAGCGGTCACCCGGTTTGCAGGTGCTGTACGTCCCCTTCTGGATGCGAACCCGGCTCCCCCCTTCAAAGTCGATCCGCTCGGCTTCTCCTTGCGCTTCGACAACGGGCGTGGGTGGTTCGGGCAGCCGGAAGATCGAGCGCGGCACCGTCAGGGTTTGCGGCGGCGCCAGGGCGGCAAAGGGGTTTTCCGGCGTAGACGGGCGCGGAACGGTGATCGTCACCGTTTCTTCCGCCTTTTCTTCCTTTTTCGCCTGCGGATCGTATTTCAGAAGGTAGGAAGGCGAATCGACAAAGCCGCTGCGGGCATCGAGCCACATCCGCATTTTCGGGCCGGTCACGACATTCCCGCCACGGACAAGGCGCACCTGTCCGCTCGCTTCCATCTCGTCCTCAAGCGGGTGGTAGATGATCCGGTCGGCATTGACCGTCATATCGTCGCGCCAGGCTTCGACTTCGCCCGAGGCCGTCGTTTCCCAGTCGGTAACGCCGTCGATGCTGTTTGCCGTCAGGAAGATCGTCTCCGGATCGGGCTGCGGTTTTTCCGCGCCGGGAGTGCGTGGCGATGGGGCGCGCAAGCTTTCGACAGGTTCCGGACGCGCTGCCGGCGCAAGGGAAGGGGAAGCCGAGGCGAGGCGGACACTTTGCGGCGCGGCTTCGGGATTCGCTTTCAGGGGCCCTTCAGGGTTCTCTGGCGTCTTGAGCCTGGCTTGCGGCGGTTCCGGGGATTTCTCCGGCAATGCCGGCTTCGGCGCTTCTGCTTGAGGCGCTGGCGCGCTCTTTTCCACCTGTTGCGGCAATGCCGGTTTCGCCGTCTGCGCCCGAGGCGCCGATGCGCCCATAGTCTCTGCGTTTCTCTCCGCGCGCTGTGGCGGAGAGGGAAGCGGTGTCGAAGGAGCCGGATTTGGCGGCGCAGACGCGACCGTTTCAGCGAGCTTCGGCTTGCTCTCTTGCGCCCTTTCAGTTTTTTGCACCGCCTCCGGACGGGGTTCCGGTTTCACATCCCGGGTTGCCGCTGGCATGTCTGCCGTCGCGACCTTGCTCCCGCCCGTATCGACATCTGCGCCCGGACGGGGGGCCGGGGGAGCGCGTTCGTCCAGTTTCGCCTGTTCCTGCGGTGGCGCGGAAGGCTTCGACGCCAGGCCCAGCAGCGCGGGATTGACGCGGAAAGGCGGCAGCGTTGCGGCCTGCGCGAGGCCAAGGCTGCCGCAGGCCAGGACGCCAATCAGGCAGATGATCCGGAAAGGGAATGAGATCGGCATCATGACGAGGCGGCGCCCTGTCCCGGCGCGGCGAGACGGCAAGCGATTCCACGCGGCAACGCCGCGCCGCCGCGATCGTTTCGCGGCTTCTTCGCCTGTCCGTAAAGCGCTGCCCCTCTGTTTGCCATTTCCCGATAGCTCGTCTACGCCGCAACCCTGCCGGGGAATCCCCCTTGGGCGGCATGAATCGTCATGATGTTAAAATCTTCATATTTTACATTAAGAGTAAGTCGAAAAATGCTTATTCAAGAGCCTTTTGACCCGCAAAACCAGGGGAAAATCGACGCGAAATCCACTCCCCGGATGCGGCGTTTGTCGGAATGGGTAAAAGCGCAGTTTCCCGGACTCGCCTTCGAGATCACTTCGGCATCGTCGGACGCCAGTTTTCGCCGCTATTTCCGCGTCACATTGGCCGACCGGAGCACCCGGATCGTCATGGACGCGCCTCCCGAACACGAGGATTGCCGCCCCTTTCTGCATGTGGCGGAGCTTTTCGCCGCCGCCGGGGCGCATGTGCCGCATGTTTACGCGGCAAATCCGGAAGAGGGTTTTCTCCTGCTTGCCGATCTCGGCAACACTTCCTATCTGGCGGCGCTGGAAGCAGATCGCGCTGGGCGCGAGGCCAGCGAGCGCGCCCGGACGCTGTACCGCGAAGCCTGTGCCGCCCTGATCGCCCTCCAGGGCGCCAGCCGTCCCGGCGCGCTGCCCGATTACGACCGCGCGCTGCTCTTGCGCGAACTCCGGCTTTTTCCGGAATGGTATGTCGGCAAACATCTCGGCATCAGTCTTTCCGCCGCGCAGGAAACCACGCTCTCCGGCGTTTTCGATGCCCTGCTGGAAAACGCGCTGGCGCAGCCGCAGGTCTTCGTGCACCGCGATTACCATTCGCGCAACCTGATGCTCACCGAAACCCGGAATCCCGGCATCCTGGATTTCCAGGACGCCGTCGTCGGTCCGATCACCTACGATCTCGTCTCGCTGCTGCGCGATGCCTATATCGACTGGGAAGAAGAGCAGGAACTCGACTGGGCGATCCGCTACTGGGAAGCGGCGCGGCGCGCGGCCCTGCCGGTGCGCGCGGATTTTTCCGAATTCTGGCGCGATTACGAATGGATGGGCGTGCAGCGCCAGCTCAAGGTGCTCGGGATTTTCGCCCGCCTCTTTTACCGCGACGGCAAGGAGCTTTATCTGCAATACCTGCCACGGGTCATGGGCTACCTGCGCCGCGCCTCGGAACGCTACGCCGAACTGCGGCCGCTGCCGCGCCTGATCGACGAGTTTTCGGGCCGCCAGCCCGCCGTCGCCCTCAGCTTCTGAGGATGAAAGCGGCCTCATGAAAGCCATGATCCTCGCCGCAGGACGCGGGGAGCGGATGCGTCCGCTGACCGACACGACGCCGAAACCGCTCCTTCGCGTCGGCGGAAAATCCCTGATCGAGCGCCATCTGGAACGGCTTGCCGCCGCCGGATTCCAGGATGTCGTCATCAACCACGCCCATCTCGGCGAACGGCTGATCGAGGCGCTCGGCGACGGCAGCCGCTGGGGCATTTCCATCGCCTGGTCGGCGGAACCGCCCGGCGCGCTGGAAACCGCCGGCGGCATCGCGCAGGCGCTGCCCTTGCTCGGCCCCGATCCCTTTCTCGTCTTGAGCGGCGACATTCTCTGCGAATGGGATTTCACCCGCGCCCCCGCGCTGGCGCAGCGGCTTGCCCGCGCTGGCGCGCACCTCGTCCTCACCGCGAACCCGGAAGACCACCCCGGCGGCGATTTCAGCCTCGACGGCGCGACACTGCGCCCGGCCATCGCCGGAAAGGCCCTGACCTACGCCAATATCGGCGTTTTCTCGCCCGCTTTTTTCGCGCCGGTAAAACCCGGACAATTCCTGAAACTGCGCCCGCTCCTCGACGCCGCGATTGCCGACGGACGGATTACGGGCGAGGAATACCATGGCCGCTGGCACAATATCGGCACCCCGGAACTCCTGGCGCGATGCGAACGCGATCTGGAAGCCGAATCCAGGGCCGAAAGCACGTAGGATGGGGTGAGCGAGGCGAAACGAAACCCATCATTTCCTCCCCCTGAAATCCCGATGGGTTTCGCTGCGTCCTACTCATCCCGCATATTACCCGCCTCGCATGTTCACCTTCAAGTGCAATCCCTGATTTTCAGGGATTGCACTCGGCAATTGCTCATGATATGTAATGATTCTTTCTGCCCGAGCATTCCTGATTTTTCGACATCATGTTCGATTCCCTGCGCAAATTGTTCAGCCGCAAGCCGCCGCCGGAGCGCGCGATCGAGCTTGCGCGGCAGCCCTTTCCGGAACAGGGGAGGGCGGTGGAGGAAAGCGGCGCGGCGCGTGAAAATTCCACTTTCATTTGCCACGAGGCTTTCCTGGGGCGCGACCAGCGGATTGTCGGCTACGAATTTGCCCATCCTCAATCCTTGCCTTCCCGCATGAGGGAGAAGAATGCGCGGATCCGTCATTATTATGACGATGCGCTGCTTCGGCATCTCTCGGCCTTGCAGATCGAATCCTTGCTCGGCGCGCGTCTGGCCTTCGTCGAAATATCCCCCGATTCGCTTGCGCATCCGATGCTGGCGCGATTGCCGAAAAAGAACCTGGCGATCCTGCTCAGTTTTGCGGAGACGCCGGAACAGGCCGACGCTGAAGTCACGGACAGCGCTGCTGCTGCGCTCGATGTGCTGCGTGTGCAGGGAGTGCATGTCGGGTTGAAATGGCGGCGGAAATCATCCCGCGAGGGCGCGGGATACCTGCCCTGGGTCGATTTCATCCAGATTCCCTGGCAGGAATACGCCGGGGATGCCGCCGAGCGCGTTCTGCCCGAAGAGATTGCGGCGCTGCGCTACAGGGCGAAATACGAGGGAGAAAGCAAAAGGGGAAGTCCCGCGCCGATGCGCCTGATCGCTGGCGATTTGCGAAATCCGGACGATTTCACCCTTTGCTATCGCCTGGGATTCGATTTCTTCCGTGGCCCCTTCGTCAATAGCCGCGAGCAATGGACTCCGCCGCAAAGCTCGATCAACCGGCTGCGCGTCGTGCAGCTCCTGAACGCCATCCGCCACGACGCGGATACTGTGCACCTGGCGAAGGAGTTGAAGCAGGATCCGGTGCTTTCCTACAAGTTGCTGCGCTACATCAATTCTGCTGCCATCGGCCTGCGGAACGAGATCAAGACGCTCGACCAGGCGGTTGCGATCCTGGGGCGGGAAAACCTGTACCGCTGGCTTTCGGTGCTGATGTTCAACATGCGCGATCCTGGCTACCGCGAATGGGCTTTCACCGAGCAGGCGCTGGCGCGGGCGGCGCTGATGGAACGCCTGGGAAACGAGGCCAGGAGGCAGAACGAAAAACAATCGCCCGCGCCCGATGCGCTTTTTCTCACCGGACTGTTTTCGCTGCTCGACCAGTTGCTGGGCGAACCGCTTCCGGAGCTGACCTCGAAAATTCAACTGCCGGAAGAAATTTCCCTCGCGCTCATCAAGCGCCGTGGCCCGCTGGCCGGCTTCCTGACGCTCGCCGAAGCCTGCGAGACGCAAGACCCGGAGGCGATTGCCGCCTACGCAAAACCCCTGAAATTTTCTGCCGCCGCTGTCAGCCATGCCGTCTTCGACGCGCTGACCTGGGCGCACGAAATGACGGAAGTCTCGGCCTCCTGAGGCTTTGGGCTTTGATGAGCGCGGCGAGACCCATCATTTCTCTTTCTAAAATTCTAAATTTGACTAAAGAATTATTTTTTAACAATCACTACAGTAGCTGAACATTATTACAGTAATTTAGAAAATTCAGCTCTGCTGTTTTAGGACGGCACGGCCTCGTGGGAGGAAAGGCGCGGCAAGGCGGTTTCGGCCAGGCGCGTCCAGTAGGCGATGCCGAGGGACAGCACGTCGTCATTGAAATCGTAATGCGGGCTGTGCAGGCGGCAGGGGGATTCGGAAGGGTTGCCGCCGCCCTTGCCGCTGCCGAGCCAGACATAGCAGCCGGGTTTTTCGTTGAGCATGAAGGAGAAATCTTCTGCGCCCATCGAGGGAGGATGTTCGGTGATCACCTGCGCGTTGCCGAAGACTTCGGCAGCGACGCGCTGGCAGAGTTTGGCCTCTGCCGCGTGATTGACCGTCGGCGGGTAGCGCCGCTCGAAAGTGATTCCGGTGCGGATGCCGAAGGAACAGGCCGTGCCCTGGACGATGGCGTTGACGGCGTTCTCGATGCGCTGCTGTACCGCGCCGGAAAAGCTGCGCAGGGTGCCGCGCAGGATGGCGCGTTGCGGGAGGATATTCCAGGTGTCGCCCGCGTGGAATTGGGAGACGCTGACGACGGCGGCGTCGGTCGGCGCGAGCACGCGGGAGACGACGGTTTGCAATTGCTGCACCAGTGCGCTGCCGGCGACGATGCAGTCCTTGCCCTGGTGCGGCATCGCGGCATGGCAGCCGTGCCCTTCGAAGACGATTTCAAAGACGCAGGTGCCGGCCATGACCGGGCCGGGAAACGCAGCCAGCGTGCCGGCGGGAAGCTCCGGCCAGTTGTGCAGGCCATAGACGGCGGCGACCGGAAAACGCTCGAAAAGGCCGTCTTCGATCATCAATCGCGCTCCGCCTTCGGATTCTTCCGCTGGCTGGAAAATGAAGGCCAGCGTGCCGTCGAAATTTTTCGTCCGCGCCAGGTGGCGCGCGGCGCCAAGCAGCATCGCGGTGTGCCCGTCGTGGCCGCAGGCGTGCATCTTGCCTTCGTGGCGGGAACGGTGCGCGAAGCTGTTTTCCTCGGCAAGCGGCAGCGCGTCCATATCGGCGCGCAATCCGATCATGCGCCCGGGCCTGCGGGAATCGCCCGCGCGCAGCAGGCCGACGACGCCGGTGCCTGCGAGTCCCCGATGGACTTCAAGGCCGCAGGAGGCCAGTTCGCGCGCAACGATGTCGGCAGTGCGATGCTCCTGGTATGCGATTTCCGGGTGCGCGTGCAGGTCGCGGCGCAGGGCGATAATGTCGGGCAGGAAGGGCAATTCCGGCAGCGGCAGGGAAGGGTAGGGAGAGGCGGAGTCGGGCATGTCTCGATGCTGGGTCATGGCGGAAAATTAAAACAGGAAAAATGCAAGAATAATGCTTGCGGGTGAAACTTTCTATCCGTTATTCTCTAGGGATGCTCTGAACAAGTCGCTGCGCCGTGTGCATCTGCGGAGTCGGGCGGTCTGCGGCGTTGCAAATCCTCGCGATACCGTCAGGTATCGCTGTGGCTCAGTTTGCAAATTCGGCCTAGCATCCCATCCCGATCCGCAGCGCACACTTTCCGCTCAACTTATTCAGAGCATCCCTGAATCATGAATCTTGTCCTGATCAGCGGCCTTTCCGGCTCCGGAAAATCCATTGCCCTCAAGGCTCTCGAAGACTGCGGCTATTGCTGCGTCGACAATATTCCCTCCCAATTATTGCTGCCCCTGGTCAGGCAGCTTGCCGCGCAGGGCTGCGAGCGCGTCGCGGTGGCGATCGACGTGCGCAGCGGCGATACCGCACTGCTTCCGCAGGAAATCGAAGCCTTGCGCTGCGTCGATTCCGATGGCGCAAGCCTGGCGAAAACTTCTGCCACGGGCGCTTCCTGCATTTTTTCCGACCTCAAGTTCATTTTCCTGGACGCCAAGGACGATATTCTGCTCGCGCGTTTTTCCGAGACGCGGCGGCGGCATCCGCTGGCGGACAAGGGCCGCACCCTGCTCGAAGCGATCAGCGAGGAACGCCGCCGTCTCGAAGGACTTTCCGGAATCGGGCACCACATCGACACCAGCGATCTGAAACCGGACCGCCTGCGCGAATGGATACGCCAGTTCATCGCGCCCGAACCGGGGCGGGAACTGACGCTGCTGTTTCAATCCTTCGGCTTCAAGCACGGACTGCCTCTCGATGCCGATCTGGTCTTCGATGTGCGCTGCCTGCCCAATCCGCATTACATTCCCGAACTGCGTCCGCTGACCGGGCGCGATGATCCGGTCGCCGAATTCCTGCGCAACGAGGCGAGCGTGGATCGGATGCAGGAGAATATCGGCGATTTCGTTGCCGCCTGGCTGCCCGCGTATCTCAACGACCAGCGCAGCTATCTCACGGTGGCGATCGGCTGTACCGGCGGGCAGCACCGCTCGGTGTATCTCGTCGAAACGCTGGCGGCGGAATTCCGGCAGCGCTTTGGCCACCGCGCCCGCGTGCTGCTGCGCCACCGCGAGCTTGACGATCCCTCCATATGAAGCTTCCGTCTCCTGCTGCCGCACCCGGTTCCCGAACCGTCTGCCTCGCGCTGACCGGCGCTTCCGGCATGGCGTATGGAGCGCGTTTGCTGGAATGCCTGCTCGCGGCAGCTTGCCGGGTCTGGCTGATTTCCTCGCCGACGGCGCAAATCGTCGCGGCGCAGGAAATGCCGGACTGGCCGCTATCATTGCCGCCGGACGAGGCCAGGGAACAATTGCGCGCGCGCTACGCCGCGTTGCCCGGAACGCTTGAAATCTTCGGACACCAGGACTGGTTTGCGCCGCCGGCCTCCGGCTCCAGCCCGCCAGGGGCAATGGTCGTTTGCCCTTGCTCGATGGGCACGCTGGCCGCGATTGCGCAGGGCTTGTCGGACAACCTGATCGAACGCGCCGCCGATGTCGCGCTGAAGGAGCGCCGCCCGCTGATTCTCGTGCCGCGCGAGACGCCGCTCTCGACGCTGCATCTGGAAAACATGCTCCGCCTCTCAAGGGCCGGGGCGACGATCCTGCCGCCGAGTCCGGGTTTTTATCATCACGGGAAGACGCCCGGCGCGGAATTGCGCGTTGCCGGCCTGATCGACTTCATCGTCGCCCGCATCCTCGATCACCTCCAGATCGAACACGCGCTCCTGCAGCGATGGGGAGAAGGGAAATGATGGGCTGGCTTGCATGGCTGGCGGGAAAAACCGCGCCGGAACCCGTGCCGGAGCGCCGTGACATCGCCCTTTTTCCGCTCAACGCGGTTCTTTTTCCGGGCGGCGCGCTCTCGGTCAAGGTCTTCGAGACGCACTACCTCGACATGATCCGCGCATCCACGAAAACCGGGGAAGATTTCGGCATCTGCCTCATCGCGCGCGGCTTCCAGTCCGATGGCGTGGGAGAGGAAGGCATCGCGTCCTCGCACAAGATCGGCGCCCTGGCGCGGATTACGGCGTGCGATGGCGAAGAAACCGGATCTTCCGGCGACCCGCTGCACCTCAACGTGCAAGGCGGCGCGCGCTTCCGCATCCTTGAGCGCCGCACCCTGGAAAACGGACTCCTGCGCGCCGAAGTCGAACTTCTGCGGGAATCCGAAATTCCGGTGCCGCCCTCGCAACAACGCCTGCTCCCCTTGTTGCGCGGACTCCTCGCCGAAGGCTTGCCGGTTCCCGAACCCCACCGCTGGGAAAGCGCCGCCTGGGTTGGCTACCGCCTCTGCGAAATCGTCCCGGTGCAAGCCCTGGCAAAACAAAAACTCCTCGAACTCGACGACCCAGTCTCCCGCCTGGAAATCCTCGAACGCTACCTGGAACAGCACGGGCTGCTGAGCTGAAGGTTTTTTTTCACCCGGCAATCAAGGGTTGAACACCTGTCGAGCGCAATCCCCGCCATTCATGGCGGGGTCAGCGAGACATCGCCTGGCAGGCGCCGAAGGCGCCCGACACTGTGTCGAGGAATCCCCAAGCTTCAGCTTGGGGTGACTCAAAATATGTAGGATGGGTAGAGCGAAGCGAAACCCATCTTTTCTCCATTTGAAACTCCGATGGGTTTCGCTGTGCTCAACCCATCCTACACCCCTTGAAAATCAATCCTTACTTGCAGAAGGGGTGGGCGCTGAAGGAAAGAGAAAAAGATAAGGATGATGCAGTTGACAAAATACCTAAAATTGGTATTCTTTTTTAAACAGCGCGGGAGCTTATTGTGCCGGACGAAAAACTGCCGCCTTGGTCTGTGGAGTTCACCGGCAAGGCGCGCAAGCAAAAACAGAAACTGCCGAAAACAATTTCAGCCGCGCTTGATCTTTTATGGGGGGAGCTTGAGCAGGAAGGTCCGGAGCGCTGCAACTGGCCGCACTACGGGCCAATTGTCGGGAAAAGGAATCTGTATCACTGCCATTTGAACACCTGTCGAGCGCAATCCCCGTCATTCATGGCGGGGTCAGCGAGACATGGCGTAACAGGCGCCGAAGGCGCCCCGCATTGTGTCGAGGAATCCCCAACCTTCAGGTTGGGGTGATTCAACAAGGGCAGACCTTGTTATGTGGCTGTATGGAAAGTCACTGACACGGATGTAAGACTCATGGAGATCAGATATGTTGGCACACATGAAAACGCAGACTACCGGCGCATTGACTGAGATCAGCCTTACCGTACCGAGTGAGGACGCGGAACGCTTTTGCAAGGCGATCAGAAGCCTTTTGGAACTTGTTCGACCCGCAACACGCCCGGCCAATGAAGACGGGGAAGAGTTGTATCCCGCGAGGGAGGTGTTCCCCGAATCCACCCCCGGAAACAGGTTGCGCGGATTGCGCACGCGAGAGGGCATTACCCAGAAGGAACTCGCCAGGACTTTGGGCATTCGCCAGCATCATGTCTCGGAAATGGAAAAGGGAGTGCGCTCCATCAGCAAGGAAATGGCGAAACGCATAGGCGAAGCGTACAACGTCTCGTACAGGGTGTTTTTGTAGGATAGCTTCAGCGCCCGGTGTAAGCAGCGGTGTATTTTCTAAATTAGACTAAAGAATTCGTTATTTATAACCACTACGGTAGCGGATCATTATTTCACTAATTTAGAAAATTCATAGCTTGGGGTGAGCTTGCGAACCCCAACATTCCGGGCTTGCGGATTGGGGCTTGCGGGCTACGGGTTTTTCTCGCCGCCGTCCTGCTCTTCCGGTTCCTTTTCCCTGCGCAGGATTTGTTTTCGCACCAAATGGATGTGTTCGCGCAGGGTATAGACGAGATTGACAAAGGCGAGCGGGACGCGGCGGTGGTTGGCTTCGTCTTCCAGGCGGTCCAGGCGGTCGAGATAGCTCTGGCGCTGGGCCGGGTTGTAGTGTTCGTGCAGCTCGTTTTCGAGGAATTTGAGTTCGCCGTAGCAGCGGAAGACGCGCGCGCGGATGCGCCAACTGTAGATCATCGGCGCGATGCGCAAAAGCGGCAGGAGGAGGGCGATGAGCGGCAGCAGCATGATGATCGTGCGCTCGATGAGGAGCGCCGCCCAGAACGGGAGGTAGCGTTGCAGGAAGGGCGGACCGGATTTGTAGTAGCGCTCCGCTTCCGGGGCGAGTTCGATGCTGCGGTCCAGATAGGCGGGGAATTCGTTGGCGTTCTGGAAGAAGCCGGGGTTGCCATGAACTTTCGCCGCCGCCTCCAACAGGAGCGAAGCCAGCGCCGGATGCAGGTTTTCGTTGGCGACGAGATTGGCGGTCGTTGCCAGCAGCATGGTGTCGCGCGGCGGCGCGTCGCGCACGAGGTCGACTGCGCCGCGCGGCAACACGACCTTGAAGAGGAACGGAAAACGCCGGGTGTAGGCTTCGGCCTGTGTGAAGTTCATGATCAGCACGCCCGGCGAGTGCAACAGGCTCTGGACGATGGGCGCTTCGGGCGCGGCAATCACGAAGGCGGCATCGAGCTTGCCCTGTTCCAGGGCTTGTGCGGCCTCGTTGCTGGAGGCGTTGTTCAGGGAACTGTTGTAGGTCTCGATTTCGTTTGCCCTGAGCAGCCGCACCGCGAGGCTGCGGATGCCGCTGCCTCGCGCGCCGATGGCGATACGCTTTCCTCCGAGCTGGGAGAGGCGCTCGATGGGGCGATGGCGCTCGTCCGTTCTTTGGGGGTTCTGCGGTTTTTCCCTCGCGGCGCCGCTGGATTCGGCGTAGGGGTCGCGGTAGAAGAGCCAGACGGGTTCGTAATAAACACTGCCGAGCGAACGCAGGCCAGCGAAGCTCTGCGCCACATCCTCGTCGTCTTCGTCCTCTGCGGTCTTGTCCGTGCCCGCCGTTTGGCGCGGCAGCGTCGTTCCTCCCTGGACGAAGGCAACGTCGACCGCGCCGCTTTTCAAGAGTTTCAGGTTTTGCCGCGATCCGGAAGTGGGGACGATTTCCAGCGTGATCTGGTTCTTTGCCAGGATTTTCGCGTAACGCTGCGCGAAGGCGTAATAAGTGCCGTCCGCCGCGCTGGCGGCGATGCGGAATTGTTTTGGCGGCGCCGGTTCGACGAACTGGTAGGCGACGATGAGGCCCGCCGCGACGATCAGGACAATCGGCCACGCGGTGGCCAGGAGGTCGCGCAGGGAAACGAGGCGGGCGCGCAAATGGGCGATCATGGCGAAGGAAGATGGCGGGGAGGGTTGTTGCTCACGGAAATTTGTTCTTGATTCGGCGCCGCATTTTTTCATCGAGGTTGCTAAAAGGGCTTGCGTTACTTTGTGCTTTCAGGGAAGTATAACGCTTCCTAAAAACTTCCAAATTTCCCCGGATACACTGCCGCTTGCTCGTTTTGAGCGTCCGGGGATTTTTGAGGAATAATGACCTACAATTTTGTTCAGGGTGTTCAAAGATGACAAATATTTCTTTTGCGATTCTGCGGAGGTTGGCGCTTGCCGCTACCCTGGCCTGCCTGGTGGTGGGCACTGGATTCTATGTGATCCAGGAACACGGGGTCGATAGCTTCATACTGGCGCTTGCCACGCAGCATCCAGATGATCTCGCCAGTTTTCGCGTGGAACAGGATCGCCAGGCGGCTTATGCAGATGTTCTGGAAGCGGCGTACCCGCGCAGCGTCATTGTGCAGGTGTTCGACAAGGATTGGGTGCTGCGCGGAGAAAGCGCAAATCCGCGCTTCGAGGATATACGCGCTGCGCTGATGGCGCAGACGCAGGATTTCCCGCGCGATATGGCGCGGCATTATCACATCATTCATTCTGTCGATGCCATGGCCATCCAGGTCCAGGCGCCGATCCTGGACGAGAGGGAAATGCCGGTGGGTTTCCTGGGCGGAATTCTCGTCGTGCCCGAGCAGGTCCGGCAGGAATTGCAGCAGCGGATCCAGCATGTGCTGCTGGCGCTGTTCATCGCGGTATTCCTGACGGCGGCGGCCCTCTACCCGATGATCCTGTCGCTCAATCGCAAGGTCTTGCGGGCTTCGCACCTGGTCATGCGCGGCAACCTGGAAATGGCGGGAACGCTCGGCACGGCGATTGCCAAGCGCGATTCCGAAACCGGCGCGCACAATTTTCGCGTTTGCTATTACGCCCTGCATCTGGGCGAAGCGGTGAAACTCGACGTCCCGACGATGCGCCGCCTGATCGTCGGATCCTTTTTTCACGACATCGGCAAGATTGGCGTCAGCGATACCGTGTTGCTCAAGCCGGGCAAGCTGGACGACGAAGAATTCGCAGCGATGAAAAAACATGTTCCTCTCGGCATGGAAATCATCAAACCCTCGGAATGGTTGCGCGCCGGTAGCGACGTGATCGAATGCCATCATGAGAAATTCGATGGGAGCGGCTATCCAAGGCAATTGCAGGGAGAGGAAATTCCACTCGTCGCGCGGATTTTTGCCATCGCCGACGTGTTCGACGCGCTGACTTCCCGGCGCCCATACAAGGAACCGATGCCCGGAGAGGAAGCGATCCTGAAGGTGCGCGAAGAGGCCGGCAGCCATTTCGACCCGGATCTGGTGGAAGTTTTCGCCGGCATCGCCACGCGCCTGCACGGGGAAATTTCCCCCCTGAGCGAAAGGCGAATGAACGAGGTGCTGATGCGAAGAACAATGTCCTACTTCCTCCAGCCGGGCAAAACGCCGCCGTTGCAGTAGCGTGGATGAAGCACCTGTTGATCCGGCAATCAAGTATGTAGGATGGGTAGAGCGAAGCGAAACCCATCATTCCCTCCTCTGTAATTCTGATGGGTTTCGCTGGCGCTCTACCCATCCTGCGCGGTCGGTTTTTTTTGCCGCCCCTGCGAAACCGGATTGAATCAAAACCCCTCCAAGGGCCGGATCAATATCTTCCGCTTCCCTCGAATCCGTTTTGCCGCCATGCCTCGAAGAGCATCACCGCCGCCGCGTTGGAAAGATTGAGGCTGCGCTGGCCGGGGCGCATCGGCAGACGCAGCCGGTTTTCCGGGGCGAATTGATCGAGCATTCCGGTCGGCAGCCCCCGGCTTTCGGGCCCGAAAACAAAGGCATCGCCCGGCAGAAAATGTACGGAATCGAAGCGCGTTTCCGCCTTGGTGCTGAGCGCAAACAGGCGGCAGCCGGCAAGCGCGGCGCGGCACGCAGGCCAGCCGGCATGACGGCGTACGGTGACGAATTCGTGATAATCCAGCCCGGCGCGGCGCAGCGCCTTGTCTTCCCAGCGGAAACCGAGCGGTTCGACCAGATGCAATTGCGCGCCGGTGTTGGCGCAGAGCCGGATGATATTGCCGGTATTGGGGGCGATTTCGGGTTCAAAAAGAATAATGGAGAACATGGGGTGCTTTTGATTCATGCCCAAAGCATTATGCCTTGGACACAATTTTCTAAATTAGAATCAAGAATTCATCGCTGACAATTACTACAGTAGCGAATCATTATTTAAGTAATTTAGAAAATGGATTGTCGTTTTGTCACGCCCTTCAAACGATGATTCCGCCTCCCAGGCAAACGCGGGATTCGTAGAGAACCAGCGATTGGCCCGGGCTTGGCGCCCACTGCGGGGCGGCGAAATGGACGCGCAGCCGGGCTTCCCCTTCTGCGGCTTCGATCTCGCAGGGCGCGTCTTCCGCACGGTAGCGGGGTTTCGCGGTGTAGACCCAGTGGGAATGAGGCGTCCGTCCGTTGATCCAGGAAAGCTCGCCGATCGTCATCATGGCAGCGGAAAGGGCCGGGTGATCGTGCCCGCGCACGACGTAGAGCAGGTTTTCGGCAACATCCTTTTTCACGACAAACCAGGCTTCGTGCTCGCCGCCGCTGCCCTTCTGCCCGCCGATCCGCAATCCCTTGCGCTGGCCGATGGTGTGGTAGCTCATGCCGTCGTGCGTGCCGAGCACGCGGCCCGTGTCGAAGTCGCGGATTTCGCCCGGACGCGGCGGCAGGTAGCGCATCAGGAATTCCTTGAACGGGCGCTCCCCGATGAAGCAGATGCCGGTCGAATCCTTTTTTCCGGCGACGTGCAAGCCGGCTTCCTGCGCGATCTTGCGCACTTCGCGCTTGTACAGTCCGGCCAGCGGAAAGATCGCGCGGGAAAGTTGTTCCTGGTTCAGCCGGTAGAGAAAATAGCTTTGGTCCTTGGCCCCGTCCTCGGCCTTGAGCAACTGGAATTCCCGGCCATGGTCGCCTTCGGTTTCGCGCACCCCGGCGTAGTGGCCGGTGGCGATTTTTCCGGCGCCGAGCTTGAGCGCGTGGTCGAGAAAGGCGCGGAACTTGATCTCGGAATTGCAGAGCACGTCGGGGTTCGGCGTGCGCCCGGCTTCGTATTCGCTCAGGAATCCGGCGAAGACACGCTCCTTGTATTCCTGCGCGAAATTGACGACTTCAACGTCGATGCCGAGGGTGTCGGCAATGCTGACGACATCAATCAGATCCTGGCGCGAAGCGCAATATTCCTCATCGTCGTCGTCCTCCCAGTTTTTCATGAACAGGCCGGTGACGCGATAACCCTGGCGCTTCAGGAGCAGCGCGGCGACGGCGGAATCGACGCCGCCGGACAGCCCGACGATGACGGAAGGCGCATCGGCGGACGGGGAGAAAAGGGAGGATTTATTCATTGATGACCTCGGGATCGTCTCCATTGAGCCAGTCTTCCAATGGGAATACGGCGGCGGGATGTCCATTGTCGAAATACCAGGTGTCGACGACGAAACGGCGCTTGTTGGCCTCCTCCTCGTCATCGGCGGCGCCGGAAGGCGCGCTTCGAGGCGGCGCGATTTCCTCGATCAGTGCCGAATAATGCTGGAAAAGCACAAATCTCAAGCGTTGCTTCGGCGGCAATACGCGGTGCCAGCGCAACATGCCGCGCGCTTCGAGCATCTTGAGCAGCCGCGTGGTCGTTGTCGAATGGTCGATGCAATCCATGCGGCCATTGACGCCATGGTCGGAATAATTGCCGCCCCGGTCGGCGGAAATCGGCGTCTGCTGGCCCGCCCATTTCAAGAGGCGGCCAATGGCGAGCGAAATCTGCTCGCGCTCTCCGGCGGCATCGCGCGCCTGCTGGAGCAGGGCATGGATTTCCCGCAATTGCGCTTCCGTATAGACGACGGCTTGCTGCGAGGCGCAACCATAGTTGTAGCAGACGGTGATGCTTTCATCGGCGGCGCAGGCAAGCGGGCAGCAGAGGGCGGCCAGTAGAGGGATAAAGGGCCAGGGGCGCAAGAAGAGTCCAGTATGTAGGATGGGTTGAGCATAGCGAAACCCATCGGAGTTCCAGAGGGAGAAATTATTTAAGGAGCGGAGCAATAACGCTCTGGCGCGTGGTAGTTGAGAAGATCGAGCGGATAGCGCCGCCCCGCCTGCCAGTCCGAAATCACGCGCGGAACCATCGGGCTGCGGTGACGCGGCGCCAGCGCCGCGATTTCCTTCGGATCGAGCCAGTGCGCGGCGATGATCCCTGCATCCAGCGCCCGGCCCGCTTCATGTCCGTCGAGGCGGCCGCCGAAGGCGAAGCGCAACCAGGTGATTTCCTGCGGCGCATCGCGCCAGTGGTAAATGCCGACCAGATATTCGGGGATGAAGCGCCACGCGCTTTCTTCCAGCGTTTCACGCACCACCGCGTCGATGAGGGATTCGCCGGGTTCCAGATGCCCCGCCGGCTGGTTGTAGCGGATGCCTTCCTCCGTTTCTTCCTCGACGAGCAGAAAGCGTCCTTCCCGCTCGATGACAGCGGCGACGGTAACGTTGGGTTTCCAGATCATGGGAAGGCTGGCGGGGGTCTGTGGCAAACGGCGGAAAATATAACATGCCGGGGCTTCCGCTATGATCGAAGTTTTCGGCGTTCATCAATGGATTCTGCAATGACAAGGGAAGAAAGCGTTCCCGCGTACTGGGCGCAGGCAAACCGCGCATTGGCGCGCGAGGATCAGGCGATGGCGGGGCTGATCCGGCGTTATCGCGGGATGAGCCTCGTTTCTCGCGGCGAGCCGTTTGCGACGCTGGCGCGTTCGATTGTCGGCCAGCAGATTTCGGTCAAGGCTGCCGATGCGGTATGGGCGCGTTTTGCCGCCGTCGTTGGCGCTCCGGACGGCGCAATCAAAGCGGAAGCGGTGCTGGCGGCGGGCCTTTCGGGCCTCTCGGATTGCGGGCTGTCGGCGCGCAAGCGGGAATACCTCTGCGATCTCGCCGCGCGCTTTGCGAGTGGCGCAATCGTTCCGGAACGCTGGCAGGCGATGGGAGACGAGGAAGTCATCGCCGATCTGTGCGCCGTGCGCGGCATCGGGCGATGGACGGCGGAGATGTTCCTGATTTTCAACCTGCTGCGCCCGGATATTTATCCGGTTGACGACCTGGGGCTGCAAAAAGCCGTGTCCCTGCTTTATTTTTCCGGCGAAAGGCCGGCGCCGCGCGCGCTCGCCGCCTTCGGCGAACGCTGGCGCCCCTGGCGCACCGTAGCAACCTGGTATCTGTGGCGCAGCCTCGACCCGGTGGCGGTCGTGTATTGAAGAAGCTCGTGCGGCGCTTTCGTGCCGGAAATAAAACAACGGCGCTCCAGAGGAGCGCCGCTATTCAATTCCCCTCTGAGGAGAGGTGGCAGCGAAGCTGACGGGGTGGTTTCGGCTCCCTGCATCCCGCCTTTTCAGCGCCCCGTAGCGGCGAGCAGATGTGCGGGATAGCGCTCGCCTTCGATATGGATGGCGGCGAGGGCTTCGGCAATCGAGGCAAGGTCTGCCGCCGTCA
Organism: Betaproteobacteria bacterium; assembly: GCA_009780885.1. GTDB lineage: Bacteria > Pseudomonadota > Gammaproteobacteria > Burkholderiales > Rhodocyclaceae > WQZF01. The sequence goes on from WQZF01000029.1 coordinate 21,763, forward strand.
GCGTCACATCGGTTGCGGCGATGTTCTCTTCGAGGCGATGGAGTTTTGTGGTGCCGGGGATCGGCACGATCCACGGCTTTTGCGCCAGCAACCACGCCAGCGCGATTTGCGCCGGAGTCGCTCCCTTTTCCCTGGCGATGCGGCCAAGCAGGTCGATCAGCGCCTGGTTTTTCTCCATGGCTTCGGGAGTGAAACGCGGCAGGAGTTTGCGGAAATCTCCTTCCTCGAACCGGGTTTTCCCGTTCATCGCGCCGGTCAGGAAACCCCTGCCGAGCGGGCTGTAGGGAACGAAACCGATGCCGAGTTCTTCGCAGGCGGCGAGGATGCCGTTGCTTTCCGGGCCGCGCGTCCAGAGTGAATATTCGTTCTGGAGCGCCGCGACCGGCAAGACGGCATGGGCGCGGCGCACCGTTTCCACGCCCGGCTCGGACAGGCCGAAGTGGCGAACCTTGCCCGCTTCGATCAAGCCCTTTACCGCGCTAGCCACATCCTCGATCGGAACGGCGGGATCGACGCGGTGCTGGTAAAAAAGATCGATCACGTCGATGCCGAGCCGCTTGAGGGATTCGTCGGCGACCTTCCTGATATGTTCCGGACGACTGTCAAGCCCTGCCTGTTTTCCATCGACGATGTTGAAGCCGAATTTGGTGGCGATGACGACATGGTCGCGAACCGGGCGCAGGGCTTCGCCGACGATTTTTTCATTGGTAAACGGGCCGTAGGTTTCGGCGGTGTCGAAGAAGCTGAGGCCGCGTTCCACCGCTTTGCGGATCAACGCGACACCTTCGGCACGGCTGATACTGGTGGCATAGGAGAAATCGAGGCCCATGCAGCCAAGGCCGATTGCCGAGACTTCAAGGCCGGAAGTTCCGAGTTTGCGCGTTTTCATGTTTTCTCCACTGCGTGCGTTTTGCCTTGGCGCGAGGCGGCATCAGACCTTGAATTTTCCTACTGCGTCCCGGATGGAGTGCGCCAGGCGCTCGATGCTCGTCGCGGCCTCGGAAGCATTCTTCGCGGCGGCGCTGTTCTGTTCCGCTGCCTGGGCGACGCGTTCGACCTGCTGCGCGATCGACTGGCTGGCGGTACTTTGCTCGGACAGGGCCGAACTGGCGTCGCCGGCGCAGGTCTGCACTTCCCTGGAACCGTCCTGGATGTCCGTGATTGCCGTTCCGGCCTGGTCGGCCAGCGCGACGCCGGTTTCGACCTGCTCGGCGGCACGGGCCATGGATTCCACCGCCAACTGGGAACTGCTCTGGATGGAGGAGATCATCGTGCTGATTTCGCCGGTGGCATTGGTCGTGCGTTCGGCGAGTTTCCGCACTTCGTCGGCAACGACCGCGAAGCCGCGCCCCTGTTCGCCGGCGCGCGCCGCCTCGATCGCCGCGTTCAATGCCAGCAGGTTGGTCTGGTCGGCAACATCCTTGATCACCTGCACGATGCCGGAAATGCGTTCGGACTGCTTGCCCAATTCGCCGATACTTTCGGAAGATTTGCGCACCGCTTCGGCCATGGCGTGCATTTTGCTGACGGTCTGGCGGATGACATCGCCCCCCTGTTCCGAGAGATCGCTGGTGCGCTGGGTAAGCCGGGCAGTTTCCTGGGCAGACTGGGCCACATGGTTGATGCTGACCGTCATTTCCTCGATGGATGCGGCCATTGCCGAGGAAGTCTCACTGGTCATCTCGGAGCTTTTTGTCGCCTCGTGCGCGGTGGTGGAAAGTTCCGCCGAGGCCTGGTCGAGCTGATTCGTATCCTGGAGAATTTCCTTCAGGGATTTCTGCAGGGTGGCCAGCAATTGGTTGAAGTAGACGGCGGTTTGTCCGACCTCGTCGGTGCTGGAGATATCCACGCGCCGGGTGAAATCGCCGGTCTGTTCGACTTCGCCCATGGTCGACTGCAAACTTGAGAGCGGGGAAACGATGGAGCGGATGATGCTCCAGGCGATCAAAATTGCCAGCAACAGGCCGACAGCGAAAGTGATCACCATATACATGAGCGAGGATTTGTAGGTTTCCGTGGCGTCCTCGAAATTTTTCTTGGAGAGTTCGTCGTTCACGCTGATCAAATCGGAGATGGCTTTTTCCAGCGTGGCGCCTACCTCGCGGTTTCCGACGATATATCTTCCAACGGTGTCGCTGGAAAAATCGCCTGCGCGCAGCGCAGCGATGGTGGGGCGGACGACATCCCTGACCATCTTGGGGTACTCTGTGATGAATTTATCGGCAAAGGGCTTTTCCTTTTCATCCAGGGGGGTGGACATATAGCGCGCCCACTCCTCATCAATATTCTTCATTCGCTCTTCAGCCTTGCGCAAATGATCATCGAGCGCGTGGTTGTTGTGGAGCTTGGCAATATCCAGTTGGGGGTTGTGCTGGAAGGCGCGGAACATATCGCTGGACAGCCCGGTGAGATTTCCTTCCACATTGCCGATCTGGACCAGCGCCATCGTCCTGTCGTTGTACATGGTGTCCGTTTCGGCAGCGAGCTTTTTCATCCCGGAGATTCCAACCAGCAGGATGATGATGGTGACTACGGCAGCAAAGGCAGTGAGGAAAAAGAGTCTGCTGCCGACCTTTAAGTTGTTGAACATGATGTGCTCCGGGAAGGAATTGAAAGATTGAACCTTGGGGTTTGTTTCTACTGAAAAACTATTCGGTTACGGACGGGGACAGGCCATTCTTGCTGAAAGCCCCAATCCGCGATTGCTTTCCGGAAGGCGGGATTCACCAATCGTCATCCGGGAAATGCTGCTTGTATGGATACGCATTCTTGCTTTGAGTCACCCCAACCTGAAGGTTGTGGATTCCTGTACGGGCGGGTTTGAAACCCGCCCCTACACAATGCGGGGCGCCTTCGGCGCCTGCTACGCCATGTCTCGCTGACCCCGCCATGAATGGCGGGGATTGCGCTCGACAGGTGTTCACGATGGAATACTGAATCATCGTTTTGGGCGTCCATCGCGTGTGGACTCCTGTCGAACGCGACTTCCGCCATTGATGCCAAGGCCGGCAAAACGGGAAGGACAAGCGCCACAGGCACATCCGATCCGCGCCGGGAAACCCGGAATTCCGGGTCGGGGTGATTCAAGAATGCATCCAGCAACACTACTCCCTTGCAAAAAATACCGCAAGTATCGTTATCCCATTGTTGGTTTTTTCCCTGTTGTCATCGCCCGGAATGTTTGTTTTTATGCCATTAAACGTGCAATTTTCTAAATTTGATTAAATAATGTTTGTTTGTGGTAGTGACGTTTTATAAAAAATTCTTTAATTAAATTTAGAAAATTTCCGGCAGGAAAAATGCAAAGATGTTTTTCCTGCAAACCGTGATTTATGTATCAAAAGCCAGGAGTTGCAGGGATGCCCTGAACAAGGCGCGCGCTGCGGATTGGAATGAGATGCGGCAGCCGCGCAGGATGGGTAGAGCGCCAGCGAAACCCATCATTTCTCCCTCTGGAACTGGAACTCCGATGGGTTTCGCTGTGCTCAACCCATCCTACATACTGCACACTGGATCCTGCGACTTCGCGCAGGATGACGGAGTGTGGTCCTGACCCGTCATTCTGCGCGTAGCGAAGCGGAGTCGCAGACGTCATCCTGCGCGGAGTCGCAGGATCCAGAGGAAGATGCCCATCCCTGCTCCCGAGTTTCTTCCGCGCGCTGCGGATTGGAATGGGATGCGGCAGACAGAAAGAACGGCCCCGAAGGGCCGTTTTTGCTGGAGCGCGTGTGGCGCCAAGGAGTCCGATGCAAGTTCAGAATGGCGGGGGCAACGATATCCCGGACGCTCCGTGGGCGTAATCCCCGGTGAATTTTTCGAACAGTAATCCTTCCTCTGCGTCCAGGGGCGCGGACAGCATATGGAGTGCCCGCGTCTCGTCAATGCTCCTGATCCAGGTTTCGATGCTGTTCAGGTCATCCTTGATCGAGAGGTTTCCGTGGATTTCCGAAGCCTCTGCTCCGGGATCGTTCCGAAGGGATTGGAGAATATCGCCGACGATCCCGTTGATGCTGGTGTCGGGAGAGTCGAATCGGGACTGTGCTGCGCTTGTTTCGCCGGGCATGGGATTTACGTTGCCCGAGGCGCCGTTTGTGCCGAAGACCCCAAACCGGAGGGCAATGATGGCAATCATCGCAGCAGCGAAGGCAATGAGCAGAAAAACCCTGTTGCTGTCTTTAAGGTCGTCGAACATGGTGTACCCCCGAGGAGAATTTGATGGGATCAAGTCCGGGATACTTCGTTGCCTTGTTTCCCGCAATGACGGCGGGGAAATCTGCCGTCATTGCGAGTGAAACAAGGCCATTCGGGGTTCCGGCATGACCGGAATCGAATGCTTTCCAATTATACCTTGAATTGTTGAACGGTATTTCTGATGTCGCCCGTCAATTGCGCCAGGCGTTGCGCGTTGGAGGCGGTTTCTCCTGCTGCCGCGTTGTTCTCATCCGTCATTTGAGCGATGCTCTCGACATGCCGGGCAATTTCCTGGCTCGCCTGGCTTTGCTCCTTCAGGGCGCTGGAAATTTCCGAAATCGCTTCGGAGACCGTGCGCGCCTTCTCGCGGATGGATACGATCCGCCCGCCCGCTTCCTGCGCCAGGGCTTGCCCGGATTCCACTTGCAGCACCACCCGGTTCATTTCGTCGACCGCGCCCTTGGCAGAGACCTGGATCTTGCCGACCATCGAGCTGATGTCGCCGGTGGATTGCGCCGTGCGTTCCGCAAGTTTCCGCACTTCGTCGGCGACCACCGCGAATCCTCTTCCCTGCTCACCCGCGCGCGCCGCCTCGATGGCCGCGTTCAGCGCCAGCAGATTGGTTTGATCCGCGACTTCCTTGATGACCTGCACCACCGAGGAAATCTGCTGCGACTCCTTGCCCAATTCCTGGATGACGTTGGACGCGTCCGCGACGCTCAGGGCAATCCCGGCCATTTCGGAAACCGTGCGCTCGATGATCTGGCCGCCTTCTTCCGAAGTCTGGCCGGCATCCCGCGCAATGGTCTGCGCCTCTTCTGCGCTGGCGGAAACCGTACTGATGGAAACCGTCATTTCTTCCACCGAAGCCGCCGTCGAGGAAGTGGAGCTCGACTGGTTCTCGGAGCTTGCCGCCACCTGCTGGGCTGCCGTATTCAAGGCTTCGATTCCCTGGCCGGCTTCGTTCACCTGATGCGCGATGCCCTTCAGTGAAGTTTGCAACTCATGCATCAATTGATTGAAGCGCGACACGACTTCCCCGATCTCATCGTTATTCGTGTAGTCCACTCGCAGGGTGAGGTCGCGTTCATTCGCGGCCCGTATCAGGGTGCCGGAGAGTTTCCCGATCGGATTGAAGATCGCCCTCAATGTGATCAGCCCAAGGATAATCACGAGCGCAATGGCGACGAGAGAGATGATGCTCTGGATCCACAGGGATTGATTCTGGGACTGGACTGCGTTCTCGATCAGTCCGTTGGCGATTTCGGTATTCCGCTCCAGCAGGAATCTCGAATTTGCCATGAGCTTGGGGCCCACCGTACTGCGCAATCTTTCAAAGACGAGCGCAGTTTCCTCGTCCGCGCGCTTGAGGCTTTCCAGGGTAGGGTTGCCGGCAAGCAGAATTTCCAGTTTCCGGTTTTGTTCCGACACATCGGAAAACCACACCTTCCAGTCCTTGCCGAATTCTTCCCACTTTGCCCGTACGTCAGGAGTGTTGTGTGCCATCTTGTCGTATTCCATATAAAACCTGTCCGCTTCTTCCTGTACCCGTTTCTGCGCGGACACGAGTTCGCGTAACTCCTTGACCTGCTGTTCCAGCGGCATGTTCACCTTGGATAATACTTCGTAGGCGCGCGCCCTGATCTGGTGGAGGTGCGATTCGAGTTCCAGGATCGCAACCACTTTCGGAAAGCGGTTTTCGCCGATTTCTACCATGTTCTTCTGGGTTCCCTGCATATTGAAGAAACCAAGAAGGGCGACGATGAGCAACGAAACCCAGGCGGTGGCGGCCATGATGTGGAAACGGGTTTTTACTTTCATGAGATTCTCCTTTGTCGTTGATTACGGCGGCTGCCGCGTGCGAGACATATCGGCCCGGAATGTTCATCCGCACGATATCCAGAACGCTTCTTTACGCTCAACATTCTAGGGGGATCGACAAGCTATCCGAACAGGTTTGCCCTGCGATTTGGGAACAAATGTGTTATATGTCAATGATTCACCCCCGCATTTTTTGAAAAATCCCCCTTGTGCTGAAGATAACACAACAATGAAATCCCCCACACGATGAGCGCTACTCGCAAGACGCCCCCGCTGCCCGAACAGGAGGCGACGCTGATCGACGCCTTTTGCGATGCGCTCTGGCTCGAAGACGGCCTGTTGCCGGCCTCCCTTGACAGCTACCGCAGCGACCTTGCGCGCTATGCGCGCTGGCTGCGGGTTGAGATTCCTGCCGCGACGCTGGCCAATGCCGATGAAGTGGCTCTCACCCGTTATGTCGCGGCGCTTTCGCGCCAATTGCGCGCGGCTTCGCAGGCACGCCATATTGCGACGCTGCGCCGTTTCTATCGCTGGCTGCTGCAACAGAACCGGATTGCCATCGACCCGACGCGGCGGGTGGAAAATCCGGCCCTGCCCTCGCGCCTGCCGCAGGTTTTTTCGGAAACGCAGGTCGAAACGCTGCTTGCGGCGCCCAATCCGGAAACCCCGCTGGGATTGCGCGACCGGGCGATGCTCGAAACGCTTTATGCCACGGGTTTGCGCGTTTCCGAACTCATCGGCCTCAAGCTGCATGAAATCGATATCGACGCCGGCCTCGTTCGCGTGTTCGGCAAGGGGGCGAAGGAACGCCTGGTTCCGCTGGGCGAGGAAGCGCGCGACTGGAACATGCGTTATCTCGGGGAGGCGCGTCCGGCGCTGTTGTCCGGGCGGCAAAGCGACGCGCTGTTTGTGACCGCCCGCGCGGCCGCGATGACGCGCCAGATGTTCTGGACACTGATCAAACGCCACGCCCGCAGCGCGGGCTTGCCTGCCGAACGCCTCTCGCCACATGGATTGCGGCATGCCTTCGCGACGCATCTCATCAACCACGGCGCCGATCTGCGGGTGGTGCAGCTTTTGCTTGGACATTCCGACATTTCAACGACGCAGATCTACACCCATGTCGCGCGGGAACGCCTGAAAAACCTGCACCGGCAGTATCATCCGCGCCCGTGAAGATTGTATGCAGGATGGGTTTCGCTGTGCTCTCTCAAGAAACTTATTTCAGCTTGCCCTCGCATCAGGTTTGCCACATGCGCCTCGATCTGCAAATTGGATCCTGCGACTTCGCGCAGGATGACGGAGTGCACATACCGGCGGCCCCGAACCCGTCATCCTGCGCGGAGTCGCAGGATCCAGAGGAAGATGCCGACCCTTGGCCCCGAGTTTCTTCGGCACGATTTTCGGCGGCGGGCCGATGAAGCGCTACCCATCCTACATAATGGGGGCGTTGATGGGCCGGGCGGATAATATGCACCACTACCGTATCTGAAAAAACCTCGACATGCGCACGTCGTTTCTCTCCTCGTTCATGCGGCTGGCCCCGGTCGCCGGCCTTGCCGCACTTTTTCTGCTTTTCTGCGTTCTTGTCTTCGATCCGGCAAAGATTTGCGAAGAAAAAACCAGGGGGGGCCTGCTGCTGCTCGGGGGCTTTGTATTGCTTACCCTGGGTTCGGCGGTCCTGTTGATTCGCAGCCAGATACGGAGGCTACGGCGGCAGGCGCGAAAACTTCGGGATCATCGCGAAAACCTGAAAAAGGGGATCGTCAAGGCGAAGATCGAACTCAGGTCGCGCCGCCGTCGCGCCGAATTCGACGCCAGGGCGAAGACGCAGTTTCTTGCTGCGGTCAGCCACGATTTGCGCCAGCCGCTTCATGCCCTGCAACTCTTTGCCGACAATCTGGCGCGAATCGCCGATACATCGGAAGAACGTTTCCTGGTGCGGCGCATCCGCGAAGCGGCAGCGGCGATGGGCGAACACCTGGGGAGATTGTTGCTCCTGTCGCGCCTGAGCTTGAGCGAAATGCCGCCGAAAGAGGAATTGGTTTCATTGCGCCTCGTTTTCCAGCAGTTGCGCATGATCTATCTGCCGATCGCGGAGCAGAAAAATATCCGCCTGATCGTTGCCGACAGCCGCGCCTGGTTTCTGACCGACGCGGTGCTGCTCGAACGCCTGATCGGGAACCTGATCGACAACGCGCTCAAGTTTTCCCCACCGGGCGGCGCAGTGCTCGTCTGCGCGCGGCGTGCCCATCTCGCCAGGGATTCTGCGCATCCGGCGCTGCGGATCGAAGTGCGCGACAACGGGCCGGGAATTCCCAGGGAGCAGCAGCACCTCATCTACAACGAGTTTGTGCAGCTCGGGAATCCCGAGCGCTCCGCAGAAGCCGGCCTCGGGCTTGGACTGTCGATCGTGCGCAGCATCGCCGGGATGCTTCACGCCAAACCGGATCTGCGCTCGCAACCTGGACGCGGCTCCGTTTTTGCATTTACGCTGCCCTTGGCAGAGACGCCCGCTGGCGAGGAAACCGGAGGCGGAAAATTGCCGCCGCGACTGATCCTGATCGGCGTGAGCGACGATTTTGCCGACCGGGCCGTGCGCTGGGGATATTCCATCTGCCGCGCGCCCGATATCGCCGGAGCCTGGCGGCTGTTCGAGGAAGGAGACGGCATCCCGGTCATCGCGCACGACCATGGCGGGCCGCTTCCCGATGAAATCGGAGTGCTGCTCAAGCAGCATCGCGGAATCGTCGTGACCCCCGCGCGCGAACGAATCGAGCCACTCGGGCCCTATCACCTGTGCGAGCCGATCCGTCCAGCCGCCTTGCGCGCCCTCCTGCGCAGCCTGCACCCCGCTGCCGACGAGGCGGATTGAACACCTGTCGAGCGCAATCCCTGCCATTCATGGCGGGGTCAGCGAGACATGGCGTAACAGGCGCCGAAGGCGCCCCGCATTGTGTAGGGGCGGGTGGTACGGGCGGGTTTCAAACCC
>WQZF01000030.1 GCA_009780885.1 Betaproteobacteria bacterium
CTGCGACTTCGCTTCGCTACGCGCAGGATGACCGTCTGCGACTTCGCTTCGCTACGCGCAGGATGACCGTCTGCGACTTCGCTTCGCTACGCGCAGGATGACCGTCTGCGACTCCGCTTCGCTACGCGCAGGATGACCGTCTGCGACTCCGCTTCGCTACGCACAGGATGACCGTCTGCGACTCCGCTTCGCTACGCACAGGATGACCGTCTGCGACTCCGCTTCGCTGCGCGCAGGATGACGGGTCAGGGCCACACTCCGTCATCCTGCGCGAAGTCGCAGGATCCAGTGTGCAGGATGGGGGGTTTCTTGAGAGAGCGCAGCGAAACCCATCATTTCTCCCTTTGGAACTCCGATGGGTTTCGCTTCGCTCTACCCATCCTACATACTTATTTTTCTAAATCTGTTTAAATAATAGTTGGCTACAGTAGTTATTTTTAATCAATAATTATTTAAACAAATTTAGAAAATTTCCGCCCGAAAAGGCGGTGGATCCGGGCGCGGAAATCGGCGGAAACAGCGGGACGGAAGCGCAGACGGACGCCCATCGGCGGTGTAAACTTGCTCCCTTTACGCACCACACCCCTCAAGAGGAATGATCATGGAATTCAAGAAACTCACCGATCTCGATGTGCGCGGCAAGCGCGTTTTTATTCGTGCTGACCTGAATGTGCCGCAGGACGAGGCCGGGAACATTACGGAAGACACGCGCATCCGCGCCGCGCTGCCGGGGATCCGTTATTGCCTGGAGAACGGCGCTGCGGTGATGGTGACTTCGCATCTGGGACGCCCGACCGAAGGCGATCTGCGTCCGGAAGACAGCCTTGCGCCGGTCGGCGCGCGCCTTTCCGAACTGCTCGGGCAGCCGGTGGCCTTGCTGAAAAACTGGGTGGAAGAGGGCGTCGATGTCGCGCCGGGGCAGGTCGTGCTGCTGGAAAATTGCCGAGGCAACAAGGGCGAGAAAAAATCCGACGACGCGCTGGCGCAGAAAATGGCCGCGCTGTGCGATATCTGGGTGCATGACGCTTTCGGCACCGCGCATCGCGCCGAAGCGACGACTTACGCGATGGGGAAATACGCCAGGCTTGCCTGCGCCGGTCCTTGCGTCGCCTCCGAACTCGAAGCGCTGGGCGCCGCGCTGGCGACTCCGAAGCGCCCGCTGCTCGCCATTGTTGGCGGCTCCAAGGTTTCGACCAAGCTTACCGTGCTCGAAAGCCTCGCCGAAAAGGTCGATCAACTCATCGTCGGCGGAGGCATCGCCAATACTTTTCTTCTGGCCGCCGGAAAGAAAATCGGACGTTCGCTGGCCGAGGCCGATCTCGTCGACGCCGCGAAAAAGGTGATGGAAAAAACCCATGTGCCGCTGCCGGTCGATGTCGTTGTCGCCGCGGAATGTTCCGCGAATGCCGTGGCCACGGTGAAGGGGATCGACGAGCTTGCCGACGACGACATGATTCTCGACATCGGCCCGCAGTCTTCCGCCGCGCTGGCGCAATGGGTCGAAAACGCCGGCACGATCGTCTGGAACGGCCCGGTCGGCGTCTTTGAACTGGAGCCTTTCATGCGCGGCACCAGCGTGCTCGCCCAGGCCATTGCCGGGAGCAAGGCGTTTTCACTGGCTGGCGGCGGCGATACCGTTGCCGCAATCGCCAAATTCGGCATTCACGACAAGGTCGACTACATCTCGACCGCCGGTGGCGCTTTCCTCGAATTCCTCGAAGGCAAGAAATTGCCCGCTGTCGAAATCCTGGAGCAGCGGGCGCGAGATTGAGCGCAGGCATCTGCGGGAACTGCAATCTGTTGGACCGGATCAATAATCCTGCCGCCTGGATCACAAAACAAAACCCGCCTGGGAGAGCCAGGCGGGTTTTTTTTCAGAGGCTGCGCGTTCAATGCGCAGAACAATCGCGCCCCGGCGTCTCAGAGATCGCCGTTGTACTGTTGGGTTGGCACAGTCATTCCGGTATTCGATCCCGTAGCTTTAATCAGGCCATATCCGGGCGCGTACCACTCATCCGCGTCTGTATAAATTCCAGGAGCTGCGGGCATAGTAGAGTGGAGACGGAGATGGCAAACATTGCTGAAGACTTTCCCGGCCAGGGTGAGCGTCTCGGTTCCGACGAAGGTCGTATGCTGTTGATATGTCACCGTATCGTTAAGGCTGAAAAGCGCGTCGAAGGATTGCCCCGGCTGCGCGGACAAGGGCATTACTTGACAATTCCCGGAGCAGTAAAGAAACACATTGCCATTTGTATACACCCTGTCGGACAGGAATACGCCGCCGTCCCGGATCTCGTAATACGCGGTGCTGTTCTGGCTTGCGTCCTGATTGAAATCCGACTGCCCCATGACGGCCCGGCCCTTGTATGTCGCCGGCCCGACCGTGCGCCGGATTACGCTGCCGCCAGCGATGGCGAAGCTGACGGGTTTGTCCCACGAGAAACACGCCGCGATGGAACCGCTGCCCGTATTCCCGCCATTCCCGCCCCCGCCGGTTCGGCGCCCAGCAATTGCCAGCGCCAGGTATTGGCATCCAGCCGCGCCGAAACATTGATGAATTCGCCCAGGCCGGGAATGTTGATATGCGGCAGAGAGAGTGCGCCGGTGCCCAGGTTATAGCTGCCGCTCGCCGAAGCCTGCGACGGGCATTCGTTCCCGGCCAGCAGGCTCCATTGCCCGCTGCCGTCCAGATGCACGCGGCGCGGCGACTTGTTCAGAGCATCCCTAAAGGCTGCCGGCATATTGATAGGAGCCGCTGTCGCCGTAGGAGGATGTGTTCGTGAATAGAATCGCGCCATATCCGGGCGCAAACCACCATTCCGCGTCGGCAACGATTCCGCCGGGAGTGCTGACCGTGTGTTCGCGGAAATGGCAGACATTGGAAAAGCTTCTGCCAGCGAGGATGATCGTTTCGTAGCCGACGAAGCTCGTGTGGTAATCCGATACGAGCACGGGGGAAGCATTCAAAAGGAAGGTGTAGCGGCGATCGAAGGATTGGCCCGGCTGGATGGACAAGGGCGCCCACAGGAAATTCGTGGGAGAGTAGGTCAGGACATCGCCATTCTGGTACACGGTGGCAAGGATGGTGACCTCAGTGCTGGTGATCCCCAGATACTGGGTCGTATGCGTTGGGGTCGAGAAGAACTCCGTGTCTCCTGTGACCGCCTGGCCTTTGTAGGTCGCCGGCCCGATGGTGCGCCGGATGATCCCCTGCTGGTTGCCGGCGCCGGTGATCGTATAACTGACGGCCTTGTCGGCCGAGAAGCACGCCGCAATGGAAGGATTGCCTGTCTGCGGCGATTCGGCGGAAACAAGATTCCATCGCCAGGTGTTGATGTCCAGGGTCGCCGAAACATTGATGAATTCTCCGGCGCCAGGTATGTCGAGGTGCGGCAGGGAGAGGATCCCGGTTCCCATGTCATAGGTGTCGCTCGCGGAAGTCGAGGCCGGGCATTCGCTTGCGGACAGGAATTCCCATTGTCCGAGACTGCCCAGGCGGACGGCGACATTGCAGAAAAGCCCCACGTTGGCGACGTTGAGGGAGGAGATGGACAGGGTGTTGTCCATGGCGTTGAAGCTGGCATCCGCCCAGGCGGGAGCGGCAAGGGAAAGGCCGAAGGCAAGGGCGGCGCTGCCCAGGGTGCGTTTGGAGAGAGCATTCATCGTGATTTTCCTTTCTGTGGGAAGCCCTCATTCCGGAGGGATGCCCCCGAAGGGGCGAGTCGCGCGAAAGCCTTGCCGGCAGGAGCGAATCAGGAAAAGGGATCGCGCGGATTGCCGCTGTTCTTGCCTCCGGCGATTCGCTTGATGTGGCGGATCGCGTAGCTCGTTCCTTCTTCCATTGCCATTGCCGAGGCGAAGGCTTCGGCGCGTTCGCGCGTGGAGTTTCGTTCGGCCTGGGCGATCATTTCCAGGAGTTGCTGCGTGTCGATCTGCGCGAAGGGAACAGGCTCGGAGGCAATCCCCATGGCGTGCAGCCGGTTGGCCCAGAAAAACTGGCTGCCGGTAAAAGGGATGACGACGGAAGGAACGCCGGCACGCGCCGCCATGTGCGAGGTGCCGGCTCCGCCATGGTGGATGGCCGTTGTGACATGCTGGAAAAGCCAGTCGTGCGGCATGTCGCCGATAGGAAAAAAATTTTTTGGCAATTGCGCCGCGTCGACGCCACGCCAGCCGGGAGAAAAGAGAACGCGCCGACCTTCCAGCGCATCGTTCAGGGAGGAAAGGATGTTCCCTGGCACCAATCCGCTGATGCTGCCGAACCCGACATAGACGGGCGGCGGCCCGTCGGCGAGGAAATCCGCCAGCGGCGGCGGCGGTTCCCAGACGCCGCTTTTGATCGACCAGGGGCCGCAAATTTTGCAATGCGTTGGCCAATCGTCGATTTGCGGCAGCAGGTAGTTGGAGAGTCCATAAAGAACCGGAATATTCCGCCGGAACCGGATGGGGCCGCTGCGCTGGCAAACCTCTATGCGCGCGCGCCTGACGGCATTGCGCAATTCCCTCCAGAGGCGGAATTGCGCCAGGCGATGGCTCGAACGGTTGAGCGATTTGGGGATCCGCTGCGAGAGGGCGATGGATAGCCGCGTGGAAGGGAAATGACGGGTGGGCGTCTCCGGGGAGAGGCCGAGATGGATGGCGGGAAGTTCGAGATGTTGCGCCACGCAGAGGGCGGCATAGCCGACAATGCCGGAGAAGAGGATGAGATCGGCAGATTGCGCGTGTTGAAGGATCGTTCGCACCCAGCCGTTCATGTTGTCGCGGGCAAGCTCGATCAGCGTATGGGCGAAGATTCTTTCTACCGGCGGCGATGCCTCGTTGGCGGAATTGTTTGTTTCGGATTTCGAGGCGGAAAGGAGGGCCGCCTTGAGGTCGCCATCCAGGGCTTCCACCGGAATGCCCTGGCTCCGGGCCGAACGCAGCGTCGAACGCTCGGCGAGGAGGCACAGATCGACATTTTCATCCATCAGGGCGCGGGAAAGTCCGACCAGCGGACGGGTGCTGCCCTCGGTTCCGTAGGTAACAATCAGCAGTCGCACACAGACTCCGTTCAGGTTTTGCTGCCGGTTTCGAGCCTTTGTATTTCCAGTCGCGTTTTGGCGCGTTCGATGGCCGCGCGCACCTGATGCGGCGCGGTGCCTCCGATGTGCCTGCGCGCGGCAAGCGCGCCTTCGATGGTGATTGCGGAAAAGATGTCTTCACCGATCAGCGGCGAAAAACATTGCAATTCCGCAAGCGGGATCCGCGTCAATTCCAGGCCGCGCGTCTCGGCGTGCTTGACTGCCCGTCCGACGATTTCGTGCGCGTCGCGGAAAGGGACTCCTTTTTTCGTCAGATAATCGGCCAGGTCGGTGGCGGTGGCAAATCCCCTGGTCAGCGCCGCGCGCATCTGCTCCGGGCAAACGGAAATGCCTCCGATCATCTCGATGAACACGCGCAAGGTGTCGGTGAGGGTGTCGGCGGCGTCGAAAAGCGGTTCCTTGTCTTCCTGGTTGTCCTTGTTATAGGCCAGGGGCTGCGATTTCATCAAGGTCAGGAGCGCGGTCAGGTCGCCGTAGACGCGCCCGGTCTTGCCGCGCGCCAGTTCCGGAACGTCCGGATTTTTCTTCTGCGGCATGATCGAGGATCCGGTGCAGAAGCGGTCGGCAAGGTTGATGAAGCCGATGCCCGGATTCATCCAGAACACGATTTCTTCCGAGAAGCGCGAAAAGTGCATCATCGTGATGGCGGCGGCAGCGCAGAATTCGATCGCGAAATCGCGGTCGGAAACAGCGTCGAGCGAGTTTTCGCAGACATCGTCGAAACCGAGTTCGCGGGCGACGAATTTCCGGTCGATCGGGTAGGTGGTTCCGGCAAGCGCGGCCGCGCCGAGCGGCAGGCGGTTGACGCGCTGGCGGCAATCCCGGAAACGCTCGGCGTCGCGCAGCGTCATTTCAAGGTAGGCGAGCAGATGATGTCCGAATGTGATCGGCTGGGCGACCTGCAAATGGGTGAAGCCCGGCATCGGCGTTTCGGCTTCCTTTTCCGCCAGGGCCAGCAGGCGAAGCTGGAATTCGCGCAGCAGGGCGAGGATTTCGTCGATCGTGTCGCGCACCCAGAGGCGGATGTCGGTGGCGACCTGATCATTGCGCGAGCGCCCGGTATGCAGCCGTTTTCCGGCATCGCCGACGAGCGCAGTCAGCCTGCTTTCGATGTTCAGATGTACGTCTTCGAGATCGAGCGACCAGGAGAAATCGCCGCTTTCGATTTCCGACTGCACGATTTCCAGTCCGCGCCGGATGTCTTCGAGATCGCTGTCTCCTATGATTCCCTGATATTCGAGCATGGTTGCGTGGGCAAGCGATGCCCGGATATCCTGCCGCCACAGGCGATGGTCGAAACCGACCGAACCGGTATAGCGCTTGACCAGTTCGGTTGCCGGTTCGCTGAAGCGGCCAGCCCAGGTGTAGTGAGCCGGGGGGGAGGTGCGGGAAGGTCTGTCGGAAGAAGGCGCCAATGAATCGGTGGTCATGATGGGAGCGGATCGGTCAATGGAATCGAGGGAATCACAGGGCATGCAAAACGGCTGTTTCGGAGAATGACTTGCCGCGCCCGGCGTTCCATGTTTTCATGTACTTCTGACGAATATTTCGGAGATATCGCGCGAAATATTGCATAAAACATTGCAAATACCGCGAAACGCTCACAAGCCCTATTTCTGAAGCATGGCAAGTATACGGCAAAACCCGGCGCCACAAGCATTCCCGGACTTCCGGAATATGGGAGTGGTGTTGCGCATCGTTATCGGGGTGAACCTCCTGATTTGTGCGATGGCGCTGGCGCGGGCGGCGAGTCTGTATTCCTGGGGCTCGCGGTTGGCAGGAATCGCCGCCTGGGTCGAACCCTTGCTGTGCATCAATCTCCTCATGTTCTGGTTTTTCAGCCCGCTGCTGCAACGCTTGCCGCGCAGGCTCGCGATGGCGCTGGCGCTTCTCATCGTTCTGGCGCTGACCCTGGCTTTCTATGATTTCTGGCGTTTCATGGGGCTCGTCGAGGGCGGCGCCTGGAATTTTTTCCGGGCAGGCTTGCTCTCCCTTCTTGTGGCCGGGACAGGGTTGGCCTATTTTTCCCTGCGTGCCCGCGCGCTTTCCCCGGCGATTTCGGAAGCGCGCTTGCAGGCGCTGACGGCGCGCATCCGGCCCCATTTCCTGTTCAACAGCCTCAACGCGGTGCTCTCGCTGATCCGCAGCGAACCACGGCGTGCCGAAGAGGCGCTTGAGGAAATGGCCGATCTGTTCCGCGCCCTGATGCGCGAACCGCGCGAATTGACGCTGCTTTCGGATGAAATCGCGCTGTGCCGGCAATACCTCAATCTGGAAAAGCTGCGCCTTGGAGAGCGGCTGGAAGTCGAATGGCATGTTTCCGACATTCCGGCGGAAACCCGGATTCCACCACTCCTGGTACAGCCGCTCCTGGAAAATGCGGTGTATCACGGCATCGAGCCTTTGTCCGGAGCCGGGGTGATCGGCATTCATTTCTCCCGGCACGGCGATGAACTGCACATCGTCATCTCGAATCCGGCCAATGCCGAGGGCCAGCATAAATCCGGCAACAGGATGGCGCTCTCCAATATCCGGGAACGCCTCGCGCTTTATTACGACCTCGAAGCGCATCTCGAAGCGAAGGACGAGGGCGGAAGGCATCGGGTGCATATCACCCTGCCGTGCCGGGCCGTAGAAGAAATTACCCTGATCAAGGTGTGAACATGAACGATTCCCTTCCCGAAACTCCGCCTCCTCCTTCCGACGCCGCGCCGCGCCGTTTCTTGCGCGTGATGCTCGTCGATGACGAAACGCCGGCGCGGGCTCGCCTGCGCGAACTGCTCTCCGACATCAGCGGCGAATTGCCTCTCACCGTGGTATCCGAGGCGGGCAACGGAGTGGAGGCGCTGGCGACCCTGTCGACGACGAAAGTCGATGTCGCGCTCATCGACATCAGGATGCCCAAGATGAGCGGCATCGAACTCGCGCGCCATCTGGCGTCAATGCCCGATCCGCCAGCGGTGATCTTTACGACGGCATATGACAAATATGCGATGGAAGCCTTTGAATTGCGCGCCGTCGATTATCTGCTCAAGCCGATCCGCGCCCGGCGCCTTCTCGAAGCCTTGTCGCGCGCGCGGCTGCTGCGGCCTTCGTCTGTCGCCGTCGAGCAACTGCGCGAGGCCGATGACAAGGCGCGCTCCTACCTTTCCTGCTATGAACGGGGCCGTCTGCTGCTGGTTCCGGTCGACGAAATCAAGTATTTGCGCGCCGAGCAGAAATACGTCATGGCGCATACGGGCGAACGCAAATATTGGCTCGACGAATCGCTGGCGCAACTGGAAAGGGAATTCGCCGAGCGCTTTATCCGCCTGCATCGCAGCATCCTGGTCGCGCGCAATGCGATTACCGGCTTTGAACGCGCGCCGCCGACGGCTGCGAAAGCATCGCAGGAAGGAGAGGAAAGGGAGGAAAGGGATGCGCAGGCAGAAGCGCAATGGATTGCGGTGCTCGACGGCATCGACGAACGCCTGCCGGTAAGCCGGCGGCAATGGGCCCAGGTAAAGGCGCTGGCGCGGAAGAATGTGGAGTGAGCGGTTAAGCGCCTTGCTTCCTGCTTGCGCTCAATTCGGCCCGCACTTCCTCGCGGATGATCCGGCGCAATTCTGGCAGCACAAGGGAATCATCCTCGACGATCCGGCGCAGGGTTTCATTGATGAGCGTCTGGTAGCCGCGATTTCCGGCCAGCGTCTTGAAGTGCTCGATGATCGGAGTATCCAGCATGATCGTCACGCGCTGTTTCTTCACTTGGGCGCGGACGGCTTCTTGCCATTGGACCCGGGTCACGTCTTTTCCGCCTATCCGGTAACGGGCGCGGTCGAAATCGGCTTGCGTCAGTTCCGGCGCGTCGTCGCAGTCAAGAATATCCGGCATTTCGGTAATAGAGGTCGGTTTCATTTTTTGTGGCCTTGCGCATGGAAATAATGCGGATTTCATCTTCAGATTCAACATGGACGATCAGTACCACAAGCAAATCCAGGAATCAGCAAGAATGGGAAAAAACAGATGAGCAAACGTGATATTTCCAACGCCAAAAATCCCGACCTGAGAGCTTCGCTGATTGCGATGCACCGCGCGGCAGCGGCGGCGCGGCAGACGGCGATCCAGACCAATACCGCGATTGTGGTCGGCCGGGATGGTCAAATCGTGCGCATTACGGCAGAAGAACTCAAACAGGAAGCGGCTGCCGGATCCCCGTTACCCCGTTCCGCCCACGGTCAATCCGTCGATACGTAGCGTTGGCTGGCCGACGCCTACCGGGACGCTTTGTCCGTCCTTGCCGCAGGTGCCGACGCCGGGGTCGAGTTTCATGTCATTGCCGATCATGCGGACCCGCGTCAGCGCGTCCGGGCCGTTGCCGATCAGCGTCGCGCCCTTGATCGGGTGCGTCAGCGCGCCGTTTTCGATGAGCCAGGCTTCGGACATCGAGAAAACGAATTTTCCGTTGGTGATGTCGACCTGCCCGCCGCCGAAGTTCACGGCGTAGATGCCGCGTTTCACCGAACGCAGGATTTCTTCCGGCGCGCAGGTTCCGGGGCGCATCAGGGTGTTGGTCATGCGCGGCAGCGGCAGGTGGGCGAAGGATTCGCGGCGGCCGTTTCCGGTCGGCGCGGTCTTCATCAGGCGCGCGTTCAGGCTGTCCTGCATGTAGCCCTTGAGAATCCCGTCCTCGATCAGCACGGTGCATTGGGTCGGATTGCCTTCGTCGTCGATGTTGAGCGAGCCTCTGCGCTCCGGCAGGGTTCCATCGTCGACGACGGTGACGCCGGGCGCGGCGACGCGCTCGCCGATGCGGCCGGAGAAGGCGGAACTGCCCTTGCGGTTGAAATCGCCTTCCAGCCCGTGGCCGATCGCTTCGTGCAACAGGATGCCCGGCCAGCCGGGGCCGAGCACGACATCCATGACTCCGGCAGGCGCAGGGCGCGCTTCCAGATTGACCAGCGCCTGCTGCACGGCGATTCCGGCGTATTCATCGAGCATCCCATCGGAGAAATGGGCGTACCCGAAGCGTCCGCCGCCGCCGCTGGAGCCTTGTTCGCGCCGCTTGCCGTCGCTGGCGACGACGGAAAGCGAGAGCCGCACCAGCGGGCGGATGTCGGCGCTCAAGCGTCCATCGGCGGTGGCGACGAGCACGATTTCGTACTCGCCGGAAAGGTTGGCCATGACTTCGGTAATGCGCGGGTCGATGGCGCGGGCGCGGGATTCGAGACGTTCCAGAAGCCGCACCTTTTCCGTGGCCGAAAGGGAATCGAGCGGATCCTCATTGCGATAAAACGGGGCGGGGGCGATTCGCGCCGCGCCGTTGCCGCGCGCGGCAATGCGCTGCCGCGCCTGGCGGGAGCCGCCGGCAGCGCCGATGGCGCGCACGGCGCGCGCCGCGCTCTCCAGCGCCGCAAAGCTGATTTCATCCGAATAGGCGAAGGCCGTTTTTTCGCCGCTGATGGCGCGCACGCCGACGCCCTGGTCGATGCCGAAGCTGCCGGACTTGACGATGCCTTCTTCCAGGCTCCAGGATTCGGCGCGGCTGTACTGGAAATAAAGATCGGCATCATCGACGCCGCGCTGCATCAGTTGCCCGAAGATTCGCGCAAGTTGCGCCGGGTCGAGCGAGAAGGGCGTCAGCAGCGCCTCCTGCGCCACGAGGAGCGATGAAGGGGCAGAGGCATCCGGAACATTCCGGCCCTCCGGGAATTGCGGCGCGTTTTTCAGCGCGCGACGGGAAGAGATTTGTGCGTTCATGATTCTGAAAAGATTGGGGTTGATTAAAATTTTCTAAATTTACTTAAATAATGGTTGGCTAATGTAGTGAGTTTCAATAAAGAATTATTACAGTAATTTAGAATTTTCAGGGTTTTGCAAAAGAGCATTTTCTTATTCCGGTGTTCCTGGTGTTCCAGCTTCCAACGTCTGCCGCTGTTCATCGAGATAACGCCGCAAAATGTCTGTTTCAGGTAATTCGAGTTGATATCTGGAAACGAAAAGACGGTTATCCATACCTGCCAAAGCATATTCCACAAGAGCCTGATTCTTGCCGGTGCAAAGCAGGATGCCGATGGGTGGTTGGTCGCCCTCGGCCATTTCGTGGGTACGATAGTAGGTGATGTAGGTATTGAGTTGTCCGAGTTGCTCGTGGCTGAACGCGCCGACCTTAAGCTCCACCAGAACATGGCATTTGAGTATCCGGTGGTAGAACACCAGATCGACAAAGAAGTATTCGCCGCCAATATTCAGGCGCTTCTGGCGGGCCTCAAAACAGAAACCTCGGCCAAGCTCCAGCAGGAAGCCTTGCATTTTTTCGATCAAAGCGGCTTCCAGGCCGGATTCCGGCAAGACTTCGCTGGGCCGGAAGCCCAGAAACTCAAACACATAAGGATCGCGGATGATATGCGCGGGATCAGTCTGTACCATTGCTGCATTAGCCAGCGCGGAGAGTTGTGCCGGATCGCGGGAAAGTCCTGAACGCTCAAAATACAGGCTGCCGATTTGCCGTTTCAATTCCCGCACAGACCAGTTGCCCTTGATGCATTCCAACTCGTAGAAAGCTTTTTTTAACGGGTCTTCAATAGAGGAAAGCAGCTCAAGATGGGTAAAGGACAGGCGTGCAAGAAGCAGTTTACCTGGAAGAAAATTCTTTTCATCGTATGGATTTTCCAAGGATTGTTCGGTCAGTGACCGAACAATTGGAAACTGCCTGTAATCGAATCCGGTAGACGAGGTTTCGGAGGAAATTGTCTCCGAGATTTGGGGATAGGCGCGGTAAAAGTTCAAATACGAATAAAGCCTGACCCTCTCACAAGAAGGGACACCGAGTTCCTGTAATGATCCGGACAGCTTGCCTATCAGACGATCCCCATAAGTGGCGCGGTCCTGGCCTTGAAGTTCATACTCATGGATATGAGCGCCGATGAGCCAGTTCCGCAGGGTCAAGGCTGCATTGATCGCCTTGGAAGCACCGGCATGTGCCCGTTGGTGAATATCCGCGATGGTCTGAACCAGGGCATTGAAATTCATGGAGTCTCCGCAAGGAAAGCTGCGATTTCAGTCGCAGGCTATTTATAACACCCGGTGACGCAAGGCGGGCAAGCTGGCGCGCACCTGGGCGATTTGGGCGTGTTCGATGGCGCCGGCCACGACGCCGGGGCCTTTGTCGCGGCGGGCGAGCACCTGGCCCCAAGGGTCGATCAGCATGCTGTTGCCGTGCGTTTCGCGGCCATTGGCGTGGCGTCCGCCCTGGGCGGCGGCGAGCAGGTAGCACTGGTTCTCGATTGCGCGCGCGCGCAGCAGGATTTCCCAATGCGCCTGTCCGGTGGTTTCGGTGAATGCGGCGGGAACAACGATCAGGTCGACCGTGCCGAAGGCGCGGAAAAGTTCGGGAAAGCGCAGATCGTAGCAAACCGACAGGCCGATCCGGCCCAGGGGCGTCGCACAGCAGACCGGAACCGGGAGGCCGGCCTCGATCGTGGCGGCTTCGTCGTAACGCTCCTGGCCCTGCTCGAATCCGAACAGGTGGATTTTGTCGTAACGCGCCGCCCGCTTGCCCTCCGGGTCATAAACGAGGCAACTGTTGCGTATGCGCTCCGGGTCGCACGCGGCCAGCGGCAGCGTGCCGCCGACCAGCCAGACGCCATGCCGGCGCGCGGTGGCGGAAAGCCACTCCTGGACCGGCGCGATGGTGGTTTCCACGTTTTCCACACTTTCCGCGTCTTCTTCGCGCGCGGCGATCTTGTCCCGTTCGGAGAGGCCCATCAGCGCGAAATACTCGGGCAGCGCGACCAGTTCCGCGCCGCCTGCCGCCGCCTCGGCGACCAGGGCGGCAGCGGCGGCAAGATTTTCGGCGGTGTCCGGTCCGGAAACCATTTGCACTGCTGCGATCTTCGCGTCGTGCGGCATCGGGGGGCGGGAAGCGGTTTCAGTGTTCATGCTCATTGCGCGGGCTTTCTGTCCGGGAGGGAAGGGATGGGGGCGCCGGGAGATTCTGCGGAGGGCGGTTGCCCCGGCACGGGGGTTGGCGTTTCAAAATTCGGTTTTTTTGCCGTGAAGGGCTGCTTCTCGACCTTGGGATCATCCCAGGCGCCGGTGACGTGATAGGAAAAGGCAAAAATCTGGTTCAGCGGATCCTGGAAAACCTTATTCGCGAGCAGGGTGACCGCGCCGGCGATCGGATTGACCAGCGCGACGCCGAGCGCGGCAGTCGTGCTCAATTCGGGCTGGATATCGACCGTGAGGTCCTGCGTTTCGCGCGCCAGATCGGCGTTGCCGTACATCCGCACGAGCGCTGCCGGCCCCTTGATGACAAGTTCATCGGTGTGGATGAGGCCGCCGGAGAGGGCGAAATCCCCGTTGATCGAATCGAAGGCGAAGCCGGAAGAAAAAATGTCGCCGAAATCGAGCGAGATGCGGCGCGGAAGCGCTTGCAGGCTGATCAGGCCGAGCAGCCTGGCCGCGCCGGGGTCGAGTTTGGCGAATTGGCCCTTTTGGGCTTCCAGCCGCATGCTGCCGGAGAGCGAGGGAAAGTCGATGGAAACGGGGACGCCATTCCAGCGTAATGCGCCCTGGAGGCGGGCGGCGCCGTTCTTGAGCGTGCCGGGGTAATCGAGACGGTCGAGCATTTTTCCCGCGTCGTCGGCAGAAAGGCTGAAATCGAGCGAAACCTGTTGGGGCGCGCTCATTTTCCAAAGCCCTTCCCCTTCGAGACGCCCGTCCGGATTGGAGATCACGAGACGCCTGATGCGCCAGGTCTGCGCTCCATTTTCTGCACGCAATTCGAGGTGCCCGAGTTTTTTCCTGCCGATCTGGAATTCGTCGGCGATGATGTCGAGCGCGGGCAGGGTTCTCAAGGCCGAGGCCGAATCGGAATCTTCGTCCTGTTCTGCGGGTTCCAGCGTGAATTTTTTCATGCGCGCGTAAAGCGCGCCGCGCTGCTCGCCATCCCAGCGCAGATTGCCTTCGGCCTCGCGGGAATTGATCCGCATTTCCCAAATGTTGCGGGCCGGCGTGTCGAGCGCGAGTTCGGCCTGATGCAGGCGGCGCCCGAACATCACGAGTTCGGGGGTTTTCAGATGAAGACGCAGGTCGGGCAGCGCGGAGGCGCCAGGCCGGGAATTTGCGCCGGACGCTTCCAGCGCGTTTCGCCATGCTGTCAGATTGAGGCGCGAGGCTGCCAGATCTACCGCCAGTCCGCGCTCGGGCAAGGGCGGCAGCGCGGGAAGGGGCGGGAGAACGCTCGCGGCCTTGTCCGAAATAGCGGCGGCGATGACCATGCGCCCTGGACTGCCCGGGTTCTGCGCCGCGCCGTTTTCGACGGTTTGGTAATAAAAAAGAGCGGCGTTGGCGATCTTGCCCAGCGTCAGGAGCCATTGGGCGCGCTGGAGAGAGCCTTGCGCAGGAAGAAAGATCTTTTCCAGGCGCAGGGGCAAGGCGGCATTTGCCGTTTTGGCAAAAGGTTCGGGCAAGGTCGAGACAAGCCCGGCCAGGTTCGATTCGATGACCAGGCGGGTCAATTTTTTCTTCAGGCCCGCCGTTACCTTCCAGTCGATCTTGCCCGAGAGCGCGGAGAACGAAACTCCCTCGGCGGAGCGCCGCAACTCGCGCTGTAATTCGGGAATCGCCAAGGAGCCTTCCACCGTCAATTCCGCCTGGCCGTCCTTTGTTTCGGCGTGCAGAAGCGCCGGGCCATTCAGGAAACGCGCCTTGATTTCCTTCACTGCGACCATTGACTCGGTGAAAAGCAAATGCCCGTTGATTGCGGTCAGGGGCGGCAGGGCGGGGTCAAAAACAAGTTCATTGTCGGCAAAGAGAAAGTTGCCCTGGACGCGGGTATCGATCGAATGTTCCAGCGGCACTCCAAGTTTCAGGGCCAGCGTACCGCCGCCTTTTGCGCGCAGATCCTGGGTCAGGTCGCCGACCGTTTGCCGCACCGGGCTTTGCGCAATGAATTTGAAAAATTCCATCGTCGTGCCATGGACTTCTCCGGCCACGTTCAATTCGGCATGATCGCTGTCGAGGTTCGGAATTTCCGCCCGCGTTTTGCCCAGTGTCGTGCCGAGAATATTTCCGCGCTCGCTCTCGATGGTCATGGTGACTCCCGAGAAAGTCATTTTGGCGTCGAGATTGGTGATCGGCGGCCAGTCCGGCGCGAAATCGAGGCGGACACCGGTTGCGCGCGAGGTGATGTGGAAGGTTCCGGATCCATCGGAAAACGGGAAACGCGCCAGATCGCCGCGCAGGGTCAGGCGGGTATCGCGCGCGACTCCGGCGGCGATACTCCGCTTGAGCCATACGGTTGCGTTCGGATTGACGGCGCGCGGCATATAGCGCCAGATGGCGGCGCCGTTGGCATAAGGCAGGGTTGCGGTCAGATCGATCGTTCCCGGGCCGGATCCGTTATGAACGTAGTGGCCCTGTGCTTCGCCACGGAGGTCGGCGTTGGCGAAGGCGATGCCCGGAAATTCGACTTCGATTCCCGTTTCCGTCGCCGCCCAGCGCACAAGGCCGTTGATCCGGTCGAAACGCAGCGGATCGGCATCGAATACGCCTGGCATTTCGATCCGCGCGTTTGCCGAACGCACATACATGCTGCCCTTTGTTTCGTCGCAATTCACGCTGCCGGAAAAATCGGAAAGGCCGGGGAATTTGCCCCGTGCGCGCCATCCGAGGCGCGCGAATCCGGCTGAAAGGGCATAGTGTTCCACGGCTTCGGGATTGCCGCTGAAGGCGGCGCGCAGCTCGTAAATTTGCCCGGTCGGAGCGAAATCGCGCAGCATGCCGCGCGTTTTTTCGTCAAGCGGCAGATAGGCTGCCAACGCGCCGAGCGTGGAGAGATCAACGCGGCTGATTTCCGCCGTGCCGCGCCAGCGGGGCGGGGAAAGAGGCGCCGGGTTTTCGGGGGCCGGTTCCGGCACGGCATGGCGTGCAGGCTTTGTGCCGGGATCGGGCGGCGGATCGAGCGGCGTCCAGGAAACGGAAAAGTCGGTCGGATCCAGCCGCAAATCCTCCAGGGTTTGCATCGAAAGACCCTGCGCGCTGACATGATGGCCGGTTTCGTTCGCAGCAAAGGCCAGGCGGCCTTCGAGGCTTTTCAGATCCATTTGCGGCAGGTTTTGCGCCAGTTGCAGGTGCACATCGCGCAGGCGCACGTCCGCAACGGCTTCGGAAAGCGTTCCTCCTTCGAGGCTGATCCACGCGCGCACGCCGCCCACTCCTTGCGGCAGGCGCACCGGGTAATCGGTCCAGGGCCTCCAGGCGGAAAGATCGGTGTAATCGAGCTGCGTAAACAGGGCGCCGCGCCACATCGCAAGCCCGGCAAAATCCTCGCCGACGAGTTCTCCACGCAAATCGAGACGCGCCGCCAGTTCGCGCGGCGGCAGCGCCGACAGGGAAAAGCGGTGCCGGAAGCCACGGTTGTCGAGCGCAAAATTCACATTGTCGAGAACCAGCGGCGGGGCACTCCGCCGCGCATCTTCCCAGACAAGGGTTGCGCCCCGGATGCGTATCTGGCGCTGTTGCAGGATCCAGTTGCCCACTCCCGAATCCTCGCCCTTTTCGTCGATGGCGATGCCGGCGACGAAAATATGCCCGTCTGCCTCGCGCCGGATATGCAGCGCCGGCTCGTCGATGGACAGGAACGAGAGTATCGGCGTGCCGTGGAGAAGCGAAGTCCACGAGAGTTCCGCTTCGACGCGGGAAAAGGCGAGCGCCGGGCGGCCCTTGCGGTCGTCGAGCCTGACATCGAACAAAATGAGATCGGGAGAAAGAGCGTGCCAGCTCGATTCGATCCGGCCAATCGTCACCGGCAACCCGAGTGTTTCGCCGATTCGGGCGGCAATTTCTTCGCGGTGGTTGTCGACCGTCGGCAGGATTGCGTAACGCAACACCAGGATCGAAATCGCGAACACGAAATAGACGACGAGGAGAAAGGCGCCGAGAACCCTCAAAATCTTGCTCCCGCCCTTCCTGTTCACGGCGGAAAGCGCCGCAGTCAGGCGACGCCACGATGACGCCCTGTCGGGAGGTGAGAGAGATTCCGGAGAGGAAGCGTCGGGCGCCGGTGCGTTCATTGACAAGAAAAATCCGCGAAGACGGGAATTCGTGGAAAACCCTTCATTGTAAAACCTTTGCCGGATCGACCCTACTCGTTTGTTTTTCCATTGAAATGGCACAGGGGATCGAGCCGGGGCCTACAGGCTTGTGGCGGGCATTAAATTTTCTAAATCTGTTTAAATAATTATTTAATAAAAATTTCTACTGTAGCGAAACATTATTTAAACAAATTTAGAAAATAAGCCTCCTTCTTCGAGGGAGGTGGCGCGTAGCGCCGGTGGGAGTTCCTATTTCACACTGTGGGGGAGGGGTGCGTTCCAGACAACTTCCCAGGAAGTCAAAGGTGTAATTTCCCAAAAAAAACCGGAGCACGAAGACTCCGGGAAGTTGGGGTGGGGGTTCTAAGGAGTTATTCGGTCGAGAGGTCGCGCCAGTAATATCGGGTGGGTTTCGGCTCCAGTGTGGGCGGCGTGGCTTCGGCCAGCCTCACCGAGATGACCGATTCGTTTTCCTTGCATTGCACCCTGCCGCCGAACTTGCTTTTCAGGGTGGCGCAGTCGGCAGCCGAAATCGGCGCGTCGGTGGAAAGTACCGCTGTCAGTTTTCCGTCTTCCGTCCTGACGATCGTCATCGCGGTCACGACGAGCGAACCGAGACTGAAACCGGCGGAGATCGGCTCGGCGCCATTGTTCATCAGCAAGCCGGGAGTGAAGCCTGCGATATCCACCAGCGGAACGGTCAACGTGGAGCCTCTGCCGCGCAGATCGCAGGGATCGGCGGAAGGCGCGTTGGTGGGCAATATCACGGCAACCGCCGTGGCGTCGAAAGGCACGTTGACCCGCTCGAAAATATTTTGGCCAATATCCTTGGAGAGGTCGAAGAAAAAGCCCTTGCGTCCGCGATGAATTCCCGGCGGTTTCTGGCCGGGAAGCAAGGTGAATGTCCGTTCCTTGCCCACTTCGCCCTTGCCGCCCGGCGCCGAGAGGCGATATTCGGCCAATTCGGAGCGCAGGGGATCCAGGGTGAGGTTGCCTTCGAGCGGCCTTCCCTTTTTGTCTTTCTGGAACGGATCGCGGAATACGTAGAAGGATTGTTTTTGCTGGGCGGCTTTCGTCTGGTTCGGTTTGTTGTCCGGATTTCCGGGCCGGTCGGTGGTATCCAGATAGCGCCCGGTGCCGACCATGATGAACAGGCGCTTGACGGATTGATAAGCCGTCTCGTCCCAGTCTGCTCCTTCGGAGAGTACCGGCGGTGTCGTGACCGGTTGCACTTGCCCGCTTTCATCCCTGAGAACGGCGACTTTCTCGGCATGCCACAGGGACTCGTTATGGCTCGTGAGGTCGAAACGCCAGAGGTTGCCAAGCTGGTCGCCGCCGAAAGCGAGCGCGCCGCTGCGTTCGCGCCCCTGATCCGCCATGGAGATCGAAAGCCAGGCCATGCCTGCGGGGCTGGCAGGCGTGCCGGCATTGGGGTCGTTGGCGCCAGCGACGATTTCCCGGATCAACTCGCCGGTTTTGGCGTCGAGGACAAAGAGGCGGGCCTTTCCGTCGCCTCCGGTGTCGAGGCCGTTATTGAAGCCGGAAGGCACATAGGCGACCCAGCGTCTCTTGCCCTGGATCGTGACATGGCCGACGTGAATCTGATCGAAAACATAACCCATGTTTCTGGGGTCGTAGTTTGACGGTTCCGAACCGTCGCCTTGCCTGGACGGGAATTCCCACAGCAACTTTCCTGCAGCATCCTCTTCGCCGGTGGCAAGCGGGTCTGTTATGTCGAGCGCATAGACGCCGCGCCCTCCCTTGCCGAGCGCGCCGGTGAGGATCGTGCGCCAGTCGGCGCCCCTGTCATTGCTGAAATCGACATCGGTGACGATCGGCGAGGCATTGACGAAAAATCGGTGCTGAAAACCGAGGGGAACGGCCATGTCGCGCAGGTAATTGATGTCCCGGCCGGTGACGGAAGCGGGGTCGGTTTTCCCCGGACAGGCTATCGAACCGGAAAGTGTGCAGTCCCAGGCAAAACTGGGGATGTAGGCCCAGGATTCCCTGCCGGTGGCTGCTTCAAAGGCGTGCAGCATTCCGTCGTTGGCGCCGACGAAGATCGCGCCCGGTTTTGCTTTCTGTGCCTTGCGGAATTCCGCATGCCTGGAATAGTTGTCCCTGGGGTCATCCGGGTCATTGTCATGGCGATACTGCGTCCCCGGAATGTTGATGGTCGGCCCGGAATCGACGATATCGCCGAGCACCGGAGCATTGGCTGGCGATCCGCGCTCGCGGTAATTGCCATCTCCGAGTCCCTCGTTGTCGCGAACACCGCGCAGGTAGGCAATGATCTTGCCCCCATCGCCATTGTTGGGATTTGTGCCGCCGTCATCATGCAAATTGAATTTGCCTTTCAGCCGGAGGCTCCCGGTCAGCAACTGATCTCCCCTGAAGGGAATGGCGCCTCCGTGTCCATCTCCGGTGATGATCCTGCGTTGGTCAGGAGCAGGCAGGCTCGCGGACCACTCAGGGGTCCGGTCAAATCTCACAAAGCCAGTCGCGGGGTCGATTCCGATCGCCCGCAACTGCCCGGACCAATAGGAAGCGTCGTAGCCGGTGACGTAGGCAATGTTGCCCTCCTTGAGCGGTTCATCCGAGTTGTTGTTGATGCTGACCGGCGCCGAAGTGCTGCGCCCGATGCTGTCGTTCAGGGCCGCCAGGAGCGCCTGGGTCAATTCTTCCGGGTCGTTCGCGCTGTAATAGCCGCCCCGGCTGTTGAGGCCGGCATGGGCCAGGTCGTCGATGCGGGCAGTGATCCTCGGCTCTGCTTCCGTCCCGATCGGGTTTGGCCAATTGACCCTGGGAGCTTCCTCCTTGCGCTCGGCAGGATTTATCTCCGGGTTTCTCTTGATCCAGGCGAACAGCTTGTCGATGCTTTCCTTGGGAATGCTCGCCTTTGAATCCTGACCGACCATGACAGTGTAATTGACCAGATGTTGCCAGTTCGCAGGATCGTTGATCGAGGCGGGAACATCGCTCTTGTCCCTCGGCCGCAGGTCGGTGATGTAATAGTGATACGCGATATCGGCCAGCGTCGGGCCTCCGCTGGTGGAAACCGTCGTCAGGCCGTTGTTGTCTGCATAGGGAGCGCCGGCATTCGCGTCGGCGTTGCCGATTTCCCTGAACATGGCGTGGGTGCTGACATTCCAGTGTCCGTCCGTGATCAGGATGTTGTAATTGTTCCGGCAAGTCCGCAGCGGCGAAGTGGAAATCCTTGGATCGTCGCGATAGGGAAGATCGCCCTTGAAGTATTCCCCGACCCGGATCAATGCTTCTCGGGTGCCGGTAGCGCCGGCAGTGATCCTGTTTGCGAGCAGGACATTCCTGTAGAAATCGAAGCGCGGGCTGCTTTCCGAGCGGAGAGGCTCCCCGGCGATCGTTCGCATGGGCTGGATCGGATCGAGATTGTCGCCGAAACCTGCATATCCGATGCGGGCGTTATAGCTCTGGCGCCCCATGACTTCCGAAAGGGCGCCGCGCGCCATCCTGTAGCGCGTCCCGTAGTATTGCAGGAAATTGGCATAATTCTGATGTTCCTCGCCGTCCGTGCACCGGGTCGTACTTTTCACACAGTCCGTCCGCCCGGGAGGTTTGTCAGGGATATTGGAACCGAGGGCGCCGGGAGGGGGGAGAGGGGTTTTCCAGGTTCTGTGGGTTTTTACATTGATGGTGTAGAGGCTGGTGGCAGTGACAGTGGCGTTGCTGAAACGGCATGCCTCCTCGATGTAATCCTGGCCCGAAGGGTTTTTGACATATTTGCTGATATAGACGGGTTCGATGATATAGCCGCATGTTCTCTCCGGATTGGCTGGACGAAAGCGAACGGGGCCATGGGGCGGGCGGAGAACGGCGTCGAAAAGCCAGGGACGGTAAGTAACCCTGGGGTCGTACTTCATTCTTCCTCCCTCGCTCGGATAGGTATCCATCGAAAGGGAGTGATCCAGGGTGATGAACAGATTGGGCTGCACTGCTTTCAACACGGCAAGTGGCACATCGGCGAGTTCCGTGGCCTGCGCGCCAAACGGCAGGCCGCCGCAGACAAGCGCCACCGACCAGACAATCGGGCGCAGGCGGAACAGAGGGGCCAGATCTGCGTTCCGTCGAAATTTTAATGCGGACATCATATTCTCCTGATCGGGAAAATCCGTAGCGAAAGAGGTTGTTCAGATCAACACGAGGGCTTGCGCGAAATGCACGGTCGAGCGCGGCCCGATCACCTGGACCGTGATCCGGAAATAGGTTCGCGGCAGGCTGATGGTCGCGGCGCCCGCATCGGTTGAAAAATTGTGCCGGTCAGCCTGTTGCTTCTTCCATTCCCCAAGATTGCCGAACCCGGCCTGTCCCTCGCGTGTGCGGCAGAATTTGCGCACCGCCGCCGGCTTGTC
Source organism: Betaproteobacteria bacterium (assembly GCA_009780885.1). Classification (GTDB taxonomy): domain Bacteria; phylum Pseudomonadota; class Gammaproteobacteria; order Burkholderiales; family Rhodocyclaceae; genus WQZF01. The sequence goes on from WQZF01000030.1 coordinate 21,547, forward strand.
GGATTTTGGGGGAGTGGAATCGGTGAAGGAATCGCCCGGATTCCAGTCGACGTTGTTGATCGACTGGGCAGCGCATTGACGGTCGATGAGATAGCGGAGGCGATAACCCTTGGGGATATTGTTATTGGCTCTTCTTGTCATCGGCACGAAATCCGTGTCGCTGAACCAGTCGATTGCCCTGGCCTTCGTGACTCCGGGCTGCTCCGGTATGCAAACGGGAACCCCTGCGGGAATGAGGGAACCTTCTTTTCTCGCGGCAGCATTGTTGCACCCCGTCAGCAGAGGGTTGTTGGCGGTGTGCGCGCTTTGGGCAAAGAGTTCGCGCGGGTAATACCAGCATTGCTCGCCTGCAATGGCGCATCCGGCGCCGAGAGGATCGGCGGGATTGAATTTCCAGGCTCCCTCCAGGCCGATCGCAGCCGGGTTTGTGGCGCGGTCGGCGAGGCGTTCGAGCGCCATCTCAAAACCAATGGCCGAGACACGCTTGACCGATTGGCGCATCGAGATATTGCCGGCGACCTGGTTGGTGACGGTGGCGCTGCGCGCGAGGTACGCGGTGGCGATGCTCATGGCGGCCATCCCGACGAGCGCGATGATGAGGACAGCTCCACGCCCTCGGTCCGGGGGCGCAAGCATTGGCCGGAATCCCCGGCCAGGCGCTGAAATCCGGGGGGGCCGGGTACAAACGGAGAAAGCTCTGCGGGATCGTATTCCGTCCTGCAGGCGGAGTATGGCGGCAACAAACATGGGGACAGCTCCTTTTTTTGATATTTATAAACTCCGATCCCGAGGTATTCAATCCCGAAAAATTTCCATGTTTCATGACGGTCTCTCTGTATCTTTATGTTTTTATTGATATTTTTTATGCGTATATTCTATTCGGATAAATGCTAATGGATTATTCCGGCCAGAATATATTTAGGACAAATGCCAGATTTTGTATAGTTATCCAATAAATGAGATAGTTCTGTGAAAAACAGCACATTGAAAAGATGAATGAGAAGATTCCCGCGCTTCATGCCTGCCCTGGAAAACCGGAAATTGTTCAGCTGGCAATCAAGGGGCAAAAGAAAACGGATCGCCAAAAACTCACTCGAAACCAGCATAAACTAAGGAAAACTTACCTTTGGGCAGGCTTGCGGGAATGGCCAGTTTCGCTACGCGCCATCGACTCTGTGCGCCTTGAGGATCATCTATTTATTTCCAAATGAATAATTGCCATGTGGATAATAATTGATTGATATGACAGGAAGACAAATCCAATTTTTCAATCCCATTATATATAAAAATGACAATATATTTTTTAAATATTTGTTTTCAAGAAATTAATCGAAAAATCACTTCCTTTGGCCTGAAATATCATTTTCTACACACTGGCGTGCGGGAATGGAAGGGGTCGATCGAATTGCGCGAGCAGAAACGTATCCCCGAATCGCTGCCGAACTTGCGCGCTGCGCCGGGCAAGGATAGATTCCGGCCATGTCCGTAAAAAAAATGATTCCGCCTCGCATGCTTTCTGCCCTGGAACTCTTCCTGTTTCTGGGAGGGGCGCCCCTGTTGCCCCTGATCTGGACGAACCGCGCCTTTCGCCTTGCGCTCTTGCTGGGCAGTTGCGCTTATGCGGTTTGGCGCCTGGCTGGACGGATTGACTGGCGCCACACGGGCGGCGTGCCCCCGGCGGGCTGGTGGCGCACTCCCGTGTTGCGCGGCGTGCTGGTCATGCTCTGCGTTCTGGCTTATGTGCTGATGCTTGAACCGGAGCATCTGCTTGCGCTGCCCAGGGAGCGGCCTGGGCTCTGGTTGTTGATTGTGTTTGCCTATCCGCTTCTGTCCGTGATTCCGCAGGAGCTGATCTACCGGGTCTACCTGTTTGAAGCGCACCCCGGGTTGTGGAGCAATCCCCGGCTGGCGATTGCCGCCAGCGCCCTGTTTTTCAGTTGGATGCACATTGTGTTTGCCGGCGGATTCGCCATGGCCACCACGGCCATTGGCGGCCTGCTGCTGGCCGATACCTATGCCCGCGCCCGCGCCAAACCAGGCGCCCTGTGGGTCGTCGCCCTGGAACATTCCCTGTATGGGCTTGCCATGTTTACGGCGGGGTTGGGCAGATACTTTTTTGTGCCACGCTAGGGATGCTCTGAATAAGTCGAGCGGTAAGTGTGCGCTGCGGATCGGGATGGGATGCCAGGCGTAAACCGCAGCCATAGCCGTCGCTATGGCGAGGATTTGCAACGCCGCAGACCGCCCGACTCCGCAGATGCACACGGCGCGGTGACTTGTTCAGAGCATCCCTAGTGCCGGGACGTCAAACAGGGTGCGAAGGATGGAGTCTGTTTCATCGGACTGCTGGCGCAAATCGCTCGAAAAATCCGGGGTGCTGGATTCTGCTGCGGCGTGCAGGGTGGCCGACATCAAGCTTCACTCCGGCCATTCGCATTCGACTATATTTCAATGTTGTGGGGCGCAAGTATTTTTGAACAGCCCTTTTTTCCATTGCAGGAGATGACAAATGCAAAATCCGCTTTTCATTAAATGGAATGAACATAACGAAACGGGAATCGCCCTGCTCGACGAGCAGCACAGGGGCATTGTTTCGATCATCAATACCTTTTTTTACATGATGAGTTGCGGTACGGACAACCGCGTACTTTATTCATCCATCGGCGATACGCTGAAAAAATATTCCCACATCCACTTCATCACCGAGGAGGCTTTCCTGAAAGACTCGGGATACGAGGATGCCGAAGCGCACAAGGAATTGCACAGGAAATATGCGCTGGAAATAGAGCGCAACGAACGGGAATCGGTGAGCGACAACGATCCCGGGCCGCTGCTGGAATTCCTGAAAAAATGGTGGACAAAGCACATCAACGAGGAAGATCGGCTCTATGTGCCTCACCTGCGCGACTATTACCAAAAACTGAAATGAATCTCGCGGGACGATTTATTTTCCCAAGGGACACTCTGAACAAGTCGAGCGGACAGCGTGCGCTGCCCCCCGAGGGGGCATGTGCCTCCCTTGAGGCGGCTCGGCAGGAGGCACAGGGCGCGGCGACTTGTTCAGAGTGTCCCCAAGGTGAAAAAGCCGCAATAACGGCGCTTCGCCATCATTTCTTCGGCGTCTTTCCCGTATCCCAGATACAGCTCGGTGTTTGCCGGCAGGGCGCGGACATCGATTTGCGAGAGCAGCGGCCATTGGCGGGCGCCGGAAACTTCGGCGGCAGCGAAGGAATCGAATGATGGGCCAAACGGCAGCCAGCCGCGATCGCGGGTCGCCTGGAACCACATTTCGGCCTGAGCTTCGGTGGCGGGAATCCTGGCGGCGACAAAGATCTGCTGGCCGGCTTCGAGATTCAGCGTTCCGCTCAAACTCAATGAGCGATAAGTGCCGCGTATCGAAAACATCGTTGCGGGGCAGGCGAGTACGCCATCGTTGATCGCGTAATGGGCGCCTGGCGGAGTGAGCGCATCCGGCGGGCAGGCGCCTCCGGGGTGCGGGTTTGTCATCCACGCGGGAGCCGAGGTTTGTCCGGCTTCGAGACTGATGCGCGTGCTGGTGCAGGCGGAATCCATGCGGGCGGAGATGCGGCTGCCCCCGAGGTCGGCGCGGACAGTGTCGCCATTGCGCGCCGCGAGCAAGACGGATTCGGGGTAAACGGCCTCGATGCTTGCGGCGCCCTGGCGCAGCAAGGGCGCTCCGGGGCTGCCGTCGACGCTGACGATTTCAAGGCAGGTATTTCCCGCGTGCGCCGCGAGCGTGTAGCGCACCCCCTCGATATCGAGCGCTACCGTGCCCGAAGAAGGCAGGCAAAACGCGGGTTTTGCGCCCGGGCTTACACGGTTGAGGCAATCCGCCCCGAGCGTGCCGCCTTCGACGACGGGGCAAACCGGCATTCCGCCATCGCCGCCCAGGGTCGTGAATCGCGCCTCCGAGATGGCGCCGAAATTTGCGCCGCTTTGGGTGACGAACCAGAGCCGGTAATCGCTCCCGGGAAACAATCCGTCGAGCCTGAAACGTTGCGGGACATTGGCGGCAAAAACATGAGGCTGCCCCGAAGCGGCGATCTGTCCGGCTGCCGGCATCGGGATGGAGGCGGGCAAAACCAGGAAATATCCCGTGGCATTGCGGTCGACTTCGATATTGCTTGTTGCGCGATCGTTGGCGATTTCGGAGACCTCAAGCGTGACGCGGCCGGGATCGAGGCGGTCGAAAGAGGCGTCGTTGCTGCCGCCGCGCACCAGGCGCAGCGTATTGCGCGCGTTCGGGTCGTCGATGCCGATGGATCCAATGCTGAAAAGAGTGATCCATGCGCCGGGGGCGTCGTGCGCGGTGGTCGGCGTCGAGGACCAGAAATAAGTGTCGGGCGTTTTCGGAAAGAATTGCGTGTCGATGAACATTCCCTTTCGGCTCAGGTCGATCAGGGATTCAAGCTCATTTTTGTTCGGCAGCCGCCAGTCGTTGTGGCCCTTGTAACGGCTTCGATTGGCCTCCACCGAAGCGGCAAGGGCCTCCTGCCAGCTTGCGGCAAGAGGAGTGCCGTCGCAGTCGCTTCCGGTTTGGCCGAAGGTGCAGCGATCCCAGAGAAGGCCGGTAGCGCTGTCGAGGACGGTGCCGTCGCCGTTGGCGGAAAGCGGCGCTTTCGTCCGGCTGCCGGAGACGAGACGGACGCTCGCGGCATCGGCCTTGTCCCGGAAACCGCTGCCGCCAAAACCGAAATACACGTACCAGGCCCAATTCTCAGAAAATTCGCGGTTCGCCCAGAACAACGCAGGAAGGCCGTCTCGCGGCGTCCCTGGAAAATAGGTGGTGTCGATATACGGCGCCTGATTTCTGCCGTTATGGACGAGGGAAATGAGTTCGCGGCGCTCCGGCAGGCGCCAGGCATCCGAGCCGCACAACCGGATAGCCCGGGCGATGATGACGGGCGGATAACCCGCGTCGGTCGCCCGAAACCAGTCCGTCTGCTCTTCGGGTTCTACCCTCCAGAGCAATCCCGTGAGATTGTCCCTGTTGCATCCCCAGTCATCGGGATTTCTGCCGGGGAGGTTCCGGGAGGCGGCCTTGCAGCCGGCTTCACCTTCCTGCGCTCCGTTGTTGCAGATTTTTGTGTAATCAAAACCTGCTGCCCCTGCGCCGGTTTTGGCCGTCGCCCTGGCGGCGATGGCGTTGTCGCGGCCAAAGCGCCCGTCCTGACGCGGATAGTTGCCGCTGTCGGCGGAAACGCTGGCGCAATCGACCCAGCCAGCGCCATCGCTGCATTGCGTCATTCCGGTATCGTTCAAGGGAAGTGCTGTCTGCGCAACTCCGGAAAGAGGCATTGCCGGAAAAACGAACAGGAAGGCGGAAAGGAGGTTGCCGCATGCAGATTGCATACATCCCCAGGCCCGGGCCGCGCCGGGTTTTCCATACATCATGATTGTTTTTCCCCCTGCGTTTTTCAATCACCGAGAATATACCCCCATTTCCCAATTCATGATTAGGGGAAAAACCGGAAATTTCCGGCGCTTTGCGCCGCATGTTTGAACGCAAACCCCAAACCCCCGCCCGCCAGGGCGGGCACCCCCTTTCAGAAAGGGGGCTTTGATTTCCGGCGCTTTGCGCCGGACGATTTGGACCGGGTGGATGGAAAACCCTTGTTTTTTACTTCTCTTCCCGGCTGGCGCGTTTGCGTTCGTGTTCCTTCAGGAAGCGTTTTCTGATCCGGATCGACTTGGGGGTGATTTCGACCAGTTCGTCGTCGGCGATGAATTCGATGGCCGCTTCGAGTGTGAGCGCGATGGGCGGGGTCAACTGGATCGCCTCATCCTTTCCGGAAGCGCGGATGTTGGTGAGCTGCTTGGTCTTTACCGGGTTGACGACGAGGTCATTGTCGCGCGTGTGGATGCCGATCACCATGCCTTCGTAGAGGCGATCCCCGGGGGAGACGAACATGCGGCCGCGATCCTGCAATTTCCACAGCGCGTAGGCGACGGACTCCCCCTCTTCCTGCGAGATGAGGACGCCATTCCTGCGCTCGGCGACCTGGCCTTCCCTGATGGGCGCGTATTCGTCAAAAACGTGGCTTACCAGGCCGCTGCCGCGCGTGAGGTTCATGAATTCACCCTGGAAACCGATCAGGCCGCGCGCCGGAATCCGGTATTCGAGGCGCACCCTGCCGCGACCGTCGGAAATCATGTCCTGCAAGTCGCCGCGACGCAGGCCAAGCGATTCCATGACGCCGCCCTGGTGGCTTTCCTCGATGTCGACAGAAAGCATTTCGTAGGGTTCGCATTCGAGGCCGTCGATGATTTTCTTGACGACGCGGGGGCGGCCCACCGCAAGTTCGTAGCCCTCGCGGCGCATGTTTTCGAGGAGGATCGAAAGATGCAGTTCGCCGCGCCCGGAAACGTCGAAGATGTCGGAATCGGGGGTGTCTTCGACCTTCAGCGCCATGTTGGTCAAAAGCTCCTTGTGCAGGCGTTCGCGGATCTGGCGGCTGGTGACGAATTTGCCTTCGGTTCCGGCCAGCGGCGAGGCGTTGACCATGAACTGCATCGAGAGCGTTGGTTCGTCCACGCGCAGGAGGGGCAAGGCTTCCGGCGCGTCGATGTCGGCAACGGTCGCGCCGAGGACGAGATCCTCGATGCCGGTGATCTGCACGATGTCGCCCGCAGTGCCTTCTTCCAGCGCGACTTTTTCCAGCCCCTTGTGCGAGAAAATCTGGTTGATTCTGGCCTTGGCCGGCACACGCTCGTGTTCGGCCATTTCCTCGTCGGTCCCGTAGAGCACCATGACCTGCTGGCCGGGAACCACGCGACCGCGCCTGATCCGCCCGATGCCGATCCGTCCGACGTAGCTCGAATAGCCGAGTGCGGAAATTTGCAGTTGCAGCGGCGCCGTGACGTTGGCATCCGGCGGCGGGACATGATCGAGGATCGTCTCGAAGAGCGGGCGCATGTCCTCGCGCGGCGCTTCGAGCGAGAGTGCTGCCCAGCCGCTGAGGCCCGAGGCATAGACGATCGGGAAATCGAGTTGTTCGTCGCTTGCGCCAAGCTTGTCGAAAAGATCGAAGGTGGCATCGACGACCGCGTCTGGCCGGGCGCCGTCGCGGTCGACCTTGTTGACCAGCACGATGGGCCGCAAGCCGAGCGCCAGCGCCTTCCTGGTCACGAAGCGGGTTTGCGGCATCGGTCCTTCGACGGCATCGACCAGCAGCACGACGCCGTCGACCATGCCGAGCACGCGCTCGACTTCGCCGCCGAAGTCGGCGTGCCCCGGCGTGTCGACGATGTTGATGTGGATTCCGTTGTAATCGACAGCGGCGTTCTTCGCCAGGATCGTGATCCCGCGTTCGCGCTCGATGTCGCCGGAATCCATGATCCGCTCGCCCATTTGCTGATGCGCGGCAAAGGTGCCGGACTGGCGCAACAATTGATCGACAAGGGTGGTTTTGCCATGATCGACGTGGGCGATGATGGCGATGTTGCGAAGCGGTCTTTGCATGAGAAGAGATTTCCGGAAAATAAACGGAGACAAAAAAAACGGGCCTGTGCGGCCCGTTTTTTCAGAATTTGTGGCGGAGTGGACGGGGCTCGAACCCGCGACCCCCGGCGTGACAGGCCGGTATTCTAACCAACTGAACTACCACTCCGCAGTGGCGACGCGCTTTTCGCGCTGCCTTCCTTGTGACCGGCAGCACTGCTGCGTGGTGTAAAGGTGGCGTCCCTACGGGGATTCGAACCCCGGTTACCGCCGTGAAAGGGCGATGTCCTAGGCCTCTAGACGATAGGGACCACGTGTAAAGCAACAAACTCTTTCGCCTGGTGGAGGTAAGCGGGATCGAACCGCTGACCTCTTGCATGCCATGCAAGCGCTCTCCCAGCTGAGCTATACCCCCGCTCGAAAGAAGGGCGCATTTTATGCGCTTTGCCGGGCATTTGTAAAGGGCAATATTTCTCTTTTTGGAAAGCTTTTCAATTGCCCGGTTTTGCGCGGATACCTGCACATGCACTTGACCACCCGCCCTTTGCTCCATAGAATACCTCCCCTTCATACCCCCCGTGGTGATGTAGCTCAGTTGGTTAGAGCGGTGGATTCATAACCCACAGGTCGGCAGTTCAATTCTGCCCATCACCACCACCCCCCCAATTCCATGCAATTCTGATTTACGCTGAAAAAGGCCGGATTCCACAAGGATTCCGGCCTTTTTGATTTGCAAATGCGCCTTGTGGCGAGGACGGCAGGAGAGAAGGGCTTATCAAGCCTCCCTCTTCGAGTGAGGTGGCGCGAAGCGCCGGTGGGAGTTTGGGCGCTGCACTCCCCCTGCCGGCTTTGCCGGCATCCCCCTCGAAGAGGGAGACTTTGAAAACAAACGGCGCTCCAAGGAGCGCCGCTGTTCAATTCCCCTCCGGGGAGGGGTTGTATAGACTCGACACATAGGTAACAAGTGTGCCAAGACATGGGTAACAGTTGAGGATGATGCATTCATTCTATTCCGATGACGGACAAATCGAAAGAGGCGACGCGTTGATGGCAGAAGAA
>WQZF01000031.1 GCA_009780885.1 Betaproteobacteria bacterium
AATACCTGAACCGGGACTTCAAGACGATGTTGCGCTCTTCTGATCGGGCCAGCACCAAAAAGTCTCTTCTCGACAAAGCCACAACCTTCATGAACTTCCTCCTCAATACCCCCGAGCGGATTATGGCTTACTTCAAACATACCCCGGTGCAGTATGCCGCTTAATTCTTGTATTTGATTGCCGGGTTAATAAGGATACTCTGAACAAGTCACCGCGCCGCGCGCATCTGCGGAGTTGGGCGGTCTGCGGCGTTGCAAATCCTCGCCATAGCGACGGCTATGGCTGTGGCGCAGTTGGCAAATTCGGCCTTGCATCCCATCCCAATCCGCAGCGCGCGCTTACCGCTCGACTTGTTCAGAGCATCCTTAAGGATATAAACCCCAAAAAAAGCGCCGCATTTGCGGCGCTTTTTCCTGGACAAATTCCGATGCGATCTATTGCGACAGCATTGCCTTCAACGTGGCGGGGAGGGCGGCGAAGTCGCCAAGGTGGTTCAGGGCGCTACCCGGAAGGCTCCGCAATAGCGCCTGTTCGCCATCATTTCCTCTGCGCTCGTTCCATTGCCGGTGTAAAGCTCCGTGCCGGCGATGGGGCGGACATCGAGCTTATCGACCGGCGTGATCGTCGTCGGGCCGGATTCGCTGGTCAGGGCCATCGGCAGGAAGGGATCGTCGAGCGAGCGCCAGCCCTGGCCGTTGTTCTGGTACCAGCCGTAGATCGGATGGCCGGCAACGGCAAAGAGTTGCTGGCCGCCTTTCAGATCCTGCGTCTGTTGCACCCTCAGCTTCGCCCACGTCCCCTTGATCGTCAGCGCCGAAGGATGACAGGCGAGCCTGCCATCATTCACCATGAATTTGCCTTGCCCGGGCGTCAGCGCGTCTTCCGGGCAGCCTGACGAAGGCATTGGAGCGGTGATCCAGTCCGGGGCTTCGATCTTGCCTTCGAGCAGGCTCACGCGGGTGCTGGTGCAGTTCGGGTCGACCGAGGCGCGGATCGTGGCATAGCCCTCGTTCTTTACCAGGTCTCCGTTCCTCGCTTCGAGCAGCATCGCCCCGTGCATCGGGGTGCTGATGTCGCCAATGCCGCTGTCGATAATCAGTGCGCGTCCGGTTCCGGCGGTGAAGATCTCGAAGCAGGTATTTTCGGCGCGCGGAGTGATCGTGTAGGGCACCTTGTCGATGACGACTATCACTGGATCGCCGTCGGATCCCCCGAGGCAGAAGGAAGGATTCCCGGCAGGCGCGACGACATGGCTTCCCGGGGGCAGCGTGTCGCCGTCGGCGAAGGTGGGCCAAGGCGCCTGGGTCGGGGACGGGCCGGGTTGCGTGGGGGTCGGCCCCGGCGGGTTCGGAACGCCGCTGACCTTGACCACCAGCCTGTCCGGCCCACGGTCGACGATCTCGAAGCTGTAGCCTGCCGTCATGCTGGTTACGGTCGGGGCCGGGCTGGCCGTGAGCGTCCAGGTATGCCCGCTGGCGTCGATCAGCGTGATTTCGTCGCCGGCTTGAAGCGTCGATCCGCTCTCGACCGCGATCTCGATCGTCGCGCCGGAGACATCGGCGTCGCCTCCGATATCCATCAGGACGCTTCCATCGGTGGTGGCGTTCGTGAGGCTGAAATCGAGGAGGCCGGAGAGAGCCGTGGGGTAGACGGGGTTGGGCAAAATCGTCGCCGGCGCTTGTGCCGCCGTCCCCGGGCCACGGACGGAGAGTATCGGCAAGGAGAGGGAGGATATGTTGTAGGCGTCTGCGTTCCGGTAATCGAAAATCGAATCTGCCGTCAGCCAGAGCGAGCCTGCGCCGATCGGTTCGAATCCCTGCAAGGAAAGCGTGCCCGCTTGGACGACCAGCGCGCCGGTGAAGCTGGAGTTATCGCCGCTCAGGGATAGCTCGGAAGCGGAGACGCCGGTCTTCGTGAGCGTGCCTGCGCCGATAATGCCGCCTTCCAGGATTTGATCCGAGGACAGGTTGAAGACCATCGCGGCATTGTTGGCGATGTCGATAACACCGAGATAATCGCCGAGCCCCAGGCTGCCGCTCACTTCCAGCGTTCCGCCGTTGACCGTGGTACTGCCCTCGTAGTCGTTCGCGCCGGGCAGGACGGTATAGCCGTTATCGTTCTCCACCGAAAGGTTGCCATACAGCGGGACGGCTGTGCCGGAGGAAGCGCCGTTGCTGCTGAAATAGTATTTCGAGCTTGCCGTCGCGTTGTGGCTGAAAAACACCTCGCCGTCGCCGTCGCCTACGGAAACTGCGGGAGCGTTGACAAGACCCGCCGCAGTGCCGCTGCCGTTGCCGACGTTCAGTGTGCCCGCGCTGCCGCCGACAAAACCCAGGATGAGTGCGCTGCTGCTGCCGACGGTTCCGCTGTTTATCAGGGTCAGGGTTCCCGTGCTGCCGACGGCGGCGCCGAGGATCAATTGGTCGCCAACATCCAGTTCGGAGCCGCTGCCGGAGATTTCAAGCGTGGGGTTCGTTGTGCCGTCAACAGTTACGCCGTTGCCTTGAGCGGTTTCTCCGTTCCTGATCCAGGCGTAGCCTTCGCCGATAGATACATCGTCAGCGGAGGTAGGGATTACTCCAGTATCCCAGTTTCCGGAGTTATTCCATGATCCGGTGTTGCCAGCGACCCAAGTCGTCTGCGCCGAGGCCGGCGCCGTAATCAAAAGCGCCAGGCAAGCGGCAAGCGGGAAGGCGCGAAAGCCGGAGGATGCGCGGCGTTCGCCAGTGAAGAAATTTGCGAATGACATTTTGTAGGACTCCCGGAAACGGTTAAGGGAAAAAACAAGTATTCAGGATGGGTTGAGCGTGAGCGAAACCCATTGGAGTTGCGGAGGGAGAAATATGATGGGGTTCGCTTCGCTCTACCCATATCACCTAATTGGAATATTCAAGAGGCGGATCAATAAGGAAAAAATACAGAATAGACCAGAATGGGCCGTTCCGCAGGAAGCGTCAAGCGGGCTTAACGATTCAGGGTTTTTGGGCGGGTGGGAAAAAGCATTCGGGGAATTCACCCTGTTGGCTGCGCTGCCGACCGATGCATGCAAACGGGTGATTTCGGGCGGCCACAGGGCGCCCCTACAAAAATCCGGCGTAGGGGCGGCGCAACTCAACGGGATCAAGAAGATCGAATGCAGGCCGCCCTCACAAAAACCCGGTGTAGGGGCGACCTGTGGTCGCCCGTTCCCAGTTCATACACGCAGCGATGCCAAACAAAATCACTTCCAATTTTCTAAATCAGGATCAAGAATTCATTTATCAAATTTTCTACAGTAGCCAATCATTATTTAAGTAATTTAGAAAATTATTGCCAAACTTCCTCTTTTGAGTCACCCCAAGCTGAAGCTTGGGGATTCCTCGACACAATGCGGGGCGCCTTCGGCGCCTGTTAGGCTATGTCTCGCTGACCCCGCCATGAATGGCGGGGATTGCGCTCGACAGGTGTTCAACCCCCAAAAAAAGCGCCGCATTTGCGGCGCTTTTTTCAGGGCAACTCCCGATGCGATCTATTGCGGCAGCATCGCCTTTAACGCGGCGGGGAGGACGGCGTTGGCGCGCTTGACGGCGGTGTCGAGGGCGGCCTTGGCGGGTTTGCGGTTATTCCAGACCGATTCGAGTTCTTCTTCGATGATGATGCGTACCGGCTCGATTTGCGAAACCCGCAGGGGCGGGAGTGGCGCGGTCTTGCCTGCGGCTGCGAGGCCGGGGCTGGCGACCTTGAAGGCCAGGGCTTCTTCCTGGAGCAGTTTGCCCTGCACCGCGCCCTGCGCGGCGCCGGTGAGCGGCAGGTAGCCGTGGGCGAGCGTGAGTTCGAGTTGCGTTTCGGGGCTCAGGATGAAGCTGATGAATTTGGCTGCTCCCTTGTATTGCGCCGGCTTGTATCCGGCGCCGATCCAGAGCGAGGCGCCGTCGGCAAGGGTGCGCTGCGGAGCGCCGGAAATGTCGTCGTAATACGGCAATGGAGCGACGCCGATTTCGAGGGCGGGGGCGTTGCGCAGGGTTGCGTATAGCTGCGAGCCGCTGGTCAGCATGCCGCATTCTCCGGCGGCGAAATGCCGGTCGGCATCGTCGCGGCGTCCGTAGTAGGTGAAGTAGGTGCCTTTGACCCAACTTGCCAGGAGCGCGATGTGCCGGATCTGCAAGTAGCCGTTGAATGCCAATGTGTTTTTCGGGCCAGCGGTCGGAGCGCCGTTCCAGCTCGAAAGATTGTCGATATGCACCCAGGCCGGCCAGGAGGTGGTGTAGGCGCATTCGATGCCGGCCTCGCGGATCTTTCCGGCGGCGGCCTGCACTTCGGGCCAGGTTTTGGGCGGCTGTTCGGGGTTGAGTCCGGCCTGCTTGAACATGGCCTTGTTGTAGTAGAGCACGGGAGTGGAGAGCGCCAGCGGCAGCGCGAACATTCGGCCCTTGGCGTCGGCAACGCCAGCGCGCATGTCGGGAGCGACGGCGTCGGCGGGGAAATTTTCCTTTGCCTGGCTCATCATCTGATACAGGGGGCGGAATTTACGGTATTTGTCCGCGAAGCGGGCGATATCCTCATGTGTGGCCAGGTTGAGCAGCGCCGGGGTGGAGTTGCCGGTACGCGCCACCAGTCTGATTTCGTATTCTTTCTGGCTCTTGTTGAAGCGCTCCGCCAGTTGCCCCAGTTTTTCGGCGCGCTCGGCGTCGAGGCCGTGCGAAAGTTCAAGCGGGGTGGCCGCTGGCGTGGAGCTTGCGGCGAAGAGGGTGCAAAGGGTTGCGAGCACGGCCAGCGGAGAAACCCGGCAGGAACGCGCGACAGTATGTGCCAGTGGCATAACATCTCCTTGAAGGGAAGAGGCTTTCGCCTCGGGGGAAGGGAGCGGGCGCAAGCCTTATTTCAGCTTGCCGCGCACGACGTTGACTTTGGCCGGATCCTGGATGACCACCTTGCCGTCGCCGCCCTTGAGGTTGCCGCAGGCGCAGGCGCTTTCGATTCGAGGCACCGAACTGATGATGACGGAGCAGTCCGTGCATTCGTAATAAAGGTCGCCGCCCGTGGGCAGCTTGCCCGGGGCCGGAGGAGGGGTGACCGGGGTGAACTTGTAGATCTTGCGCAGGTCGATCTTCATCATGACGATTTCCTTTCATGCCCCAGGGCGGCGCTCTCCCGATAATGACGATTGGCTTCTTCCGGCCGTTCCAGTTCATCGGCCAGACGCGCCAGTTCGAAATGCGCCTCACGCAGGGTTTCGGCTTGCTCGCGCGTGGCGAGCGCCGTTTCAAAATAATGTTTCGCCTTGCCCCAGAGGCGCTGCCTCATGCACAGACGCCCGAGCGCGAGCGAAAGCTCCGGTTCGCGCGGATTTTGCGTTTGCCAGCGTTCCGCGCGTGCAATCCGCGCCAGCATGTCGCCACCTTCGGCCAGTCCGTAGAGGCGGAGAAGCTCCGGTTCCCAATGGCGCTCCAGCGCGGATTCGAGCAGACTCCGCGCCTCGTCGTGCGCCCCGAGCGCAAGCAGCAATTCCGCGACCCTGGTGCAAAGCTTCGGGCCTTGTTCCGCCGCCGGAATCTTTCCGAAATAGGCGAGCAGATCCTGCGCGTCGGAAGAAAAGCGGCGCAGATTCTCGCGATGCGCCTTTATCCGGATTTCGCGCGCAGCTTCGGGTTTCAGGGCCTTGCGCTTTTCCAGGAGACGCGTCAGGCGCAAGACTTCATCCCAGTTGCCGAGGCCCTGCTGCGCCCGCAGTTCCAGGCGCAGGGCGGCGATGTGGCGTCCGGCGATTTCCTGCAAACGCCCCAGCGCAGCGATGGCGGAGTCGAACTGCCGCGTTTCGAGATGCAGTTCCGCCTCGCACATCAGACGCGCGGCCTTGATCCCCGGATCGCTTTCTCCGGCGCGGTTGAGCCAGATTTCCTGCTTGCCCGGTTCGCGCAGGCGTTGCGCGGCGCGCGCGGCAATCAACGCCGACAATCCCGGCGACTGGCCGGCTTCGTGCGCTGTCGCCGCCTGTTTCAGCGCATGCCCGAAACGCCCCTCGAACAGGAAGCGCAAGGCATTGTGAAACGCGGCAGCGCTCTGTTCCCGATGGTGTTGCTCGCGGTACTGGCGCGCGCGCCGTGAGAGGGAAAGCACAAGCGTGGCCGTATGGCTGGCGAGATAGATGAGGCACAGGGCGCAAACGATGAGGATGATCGTCAGATTGAGCGAAATCTCCATCCGGTATGGCGGCACGACGAGCAGCAGATAAGCCTCGTTGAATTGCCCGACCAGCGCCAGGGCAATCGCCAGCGCGGCCAGCAGCAGAAACCAGAGCAGGATTTTCACTGCCGCGCTCCGGCCAGTTTGGCGCTGCGCAATGCCGACAGGCTGCCGTTGAGCGAGGGCAGCGCAATACTGATTTCCGCCGACCCCAACTGTTGCAGATTGGAAAGTGTCGCCTGCACCGAAGCTTCGCGGGTGTCGAAATGGCGGGCGATCCAGTCGTGCGCGGCGACGATTTCGGTGCGCCAGGTGTTCTGGTCGCGCATCAGGAGCGCCATCCGGGCATTGAGCAGGCGCAGCTTCAGATTTTCGCGCAGGAAAAAGGCTTGGCCCGGCGCCAGCAAGGGCGGCTCCTCGCGGTCGAAACGCTGGATGCGCACCATCCCCTTGAGCTCATTCCACAATTCACCGCCAAAACGGCTCCAGAATCCCGGAGCCTTGTCCTCCGGCGCAGCAGCGAGCGGAGGCGCATCTTCCGCCTTCGCTGGCGCTCCCGGGCGCGCATAGACGGCCAGCGGCAGCGCGTCGATATTCGAGAGAATACGTTCCAGACGCATCGAGGCGCCGGGAATATCGATCGTGGGCAGGCTTTGCAGGGCGCCGAGGTCGTGGTTGATCGCCTTGCGCAAACTGATGAACTGCGGCTGATGGTTGTTCGCCAGATGCGCGTCGGCCGTCTGTAGCGCCATCACTGCCGCCTGCACGTTCCCGGCCAGTTGCAATTGCTGCACCGCGAGCCCGATGCTTTGTTCGATTTCGGCAAGCGCCCATTCCTCGCGGCCCTTGGCCAGTTGTTGATAAAGGAGTTCCAGCGTGGCCTGCTGGTTTTTCGCCTCGGCGAATTGCTCCTCGATGGCGGCCAGTTTTACTTTCAGCGCGATGACTTCTTCCTGGGCCTTTTTCGTCTCCTGCTCGTTGCCGTGCTGCGCCAGATCGCTCTCGCTCAACCGGCGGGCCAGTTCCTGCCGCGTTTCGGAAAACTGGGCGCGGGTTTCCAGCCATTGCCACCCCGTCAGCAGCAGCGCCAATACCGCAACGAAAAACCACGGATTGTTCCAGGTCGAAGCCGAAGCCCTGGCCGGTGGCGCGGCAGGCGCTTCCGGAGCAGGCATGTTCGACCCGGGGCGCGGCGTCGGCGCCTCGCTGCCGGCAGGAGGGGAGGAGGGCGTGGATTCTGCGGATTTTGCAGAAGCGCCAGTGTTTTCGGAGGAATCCGGAGTGTCTGGGGTCATAATCAAGGCCAATTATAGGCGCATAGTCCGGCGAGGATGCCGGCGTCTGCGGGCGGGGTGCGGATCACCCGGCAAAATCCCAATTCTGCCGCGACTGCCGCGATTCGCGCGTGCGGCACGAACATCGGAAGCGATGCGAAAATTTCCTTCTCCTCTTCGCCCAGGCGCGCGGCGAAATACTGCAAGGCTTCGCTGCTCGAAACCGTCAGCGCGTCCAGCGCATGCGCGCGCGCGCGCGCAAGCAATGGCGAAGCGTCTGCGGAAGGGG
This sequence comes from Betaproteobacteria bacterium, assembly GCA_009780885.1. GTDB lineage: Bacteria > Pseudomonadota > Gammaproteobacteria > Burkholderiales > Rhodocyclaceae > WQZF01. Next base: position 7,726 of record WQZF01000031.1, read on the forward strand.
CCGTGCGCAGGTAGCAACTCACGCAATCGACCTGCGCGCCGCGCTGGCGCAAGGTTTCGGCGAGCAGTTCGCGCCCGCCGTCGCCGCGAAGGATGAGAATTTTGCGTCCGCGCACCCGCTCTTCGGAAAGCTCCGGCAATTCCAGCAGCGCCTCGGAATCGAAACGCGCGCCCGGCGCGACGGCGCCGGCGATGCCGTGGTCTGCCAGCGTCTTCACGGTGCTCTGGCCCACTGCGAGCGGTATGAGGTTCGCGGGCCAGCCGCGCTGCGCCAGAAGACGCGGAATGCTGTAGAGAACCGCATTCGGACTGACGAAGGCGGCCATTGCATAAGTATTGATCCGTTCGAGGAACGCATCGAGCACCGCCAGACCGGCTGCATCCGGGGGATTGATCTCCAGCAGCGGAAACAGAAAGGCGTTTCCTCCTTCGGCGGCGATCATCCGCGCCAGCGTATCGGCCTGCGCGCGGGGGCGGGTCACGACGATGGTTTTCCCTGCGAGCGGGAAACCGGCGGATTCTGCTCTCGCGTGTTCGCTCATCTCCATTCCTTCGCGTATTTCCAGGAATATCAATCGCCGGGAGGATCCGAAGGCGCCGCCGCGATCAATTCCTCCAGGATTTTTCCGGCGCCCCGGTCGCGCAGGATCTGCGCCAGCGTCCGCCCGAGGATTTCGTCCTGTTCCGGCAGCGCGCGCAATTCGTCTTCCACGCAACGGCTGCCGTCGACACTGGCGACAAAACCGCGCAACAAAAGCCTGCCTTCCTCGTCGAAATTGGCATGAGCGCCCAGCGGCACCTGGCAACTGCCGCCGAGCGCGCGCGAAAAGGCGCGTTCGGCGCGTACGCAATGCGCCGTCGAGGGATCGTCGAGTGCGGCGACCATTTGCGCGAGTTCGGGGCGGTTTTCGGGAATCTCGATCCCCAGCGCGCCCTGTCCCGGCGCGGGCAGCGACACCTGCGAGGGCAGCAGCGCCCGGATCCGTGCGGACAAACCCAGCCGGATCAGGCCGGCGGCGGCGAGGATGATGGCCTCGTATTGCCCCTCGTCGAGCTTGCGCAGGCGCGTATCGAGGTTGCCGCGCAAGGCGTGGATTTCAAGGCGCGGATAGCGCGCGCGCAACTGCGCGGCGCGGCGCAGGCTGGAAGTCCCGACCCGTGCGCCATCGGGCAACTCGTCGAGACTGGAATAACGGCTGGAGACGAAGGCGTCGGCAGGATTCTCGCGCGCCGGAATCGCTCCCAGCGTGAAACCCGGCGGCATTTCCATCGGCACATCCTTCATCGAGTGCACCGCGAGATCGGCGCGGCCTTCCTGCATCGCCACCTCCAGTTCCTTGATGAACAGCCCCTTGCCGCCAATCGCGGACAGGGGGCGATCCAGAATCTGGTCGCCGCGCGTGCTCATGCCGAGAATGACAAATTCCGTGGCCGGATATAGACTCCCCAGGCGCTCACGCACATGCTCCGCCTGCCACATCGCCAGCCGCGACTCGCGCGAGGCGATGACGATGCGGGAAGGAAGCGCGCCGGACGCAGCGGCAGCGGTGGAAACATCCGGGGAATTCAGGGGGGGCAGCGGATTCAAGACAGGCGCTCCAGCTTTTTTTACGGGGATCCTGGGAATTTTATCATGCGCCTTCGCCGCCCTTTTTGGGGACTCAAGCCCCTCTCCCCTGGAGGGAGAGGGGTTGGGGAGAGGGGGGAGGCGGTAAAGCGCCGGTTTTCATTTTTTCAGTCCAGATAATGACAGACGAATCCAAACGACGCGACGATGGCAACAAGGCAGAAGCGATGCCTCCCGTCTCCCCGAAACCCCCGACGCAGCGTCCGGAATTGCCGGATTTCTGGGATTTGCGTTTTAATACTGGCGTCATTCCCTGGAATGCCGGCGGAGTTCCCGCCGAGGTGACGTCATTCGCGCGCAGCTTCCATCGCCTGCGCTTCCCGGCGCAAGGGGACACAGATGCGGCGCATCCCCTGCGCGAGCTTCGCATCCTGATTCCCGGCTGCGGCCATGCCTTTGAAGCGGCCTGTTTCGCCGCGCTGGGCGGGCAAGTGACGGCGCTCGATTTCTCCGCTGCCGCCATCGCAAAGGCGCGTGAAGTCCTCGGCAACTGGCCCGGCGAATTGCTGCACGCCGATTTTTTCGCCTACGAGCCGCCTTCGCCGCCCGACCTGATCTACGAACGCGCCTTCCTCTGCGCATTGCCGCGCAAATGCTGGCGCGATTACGCCGGAAAAACGGCGGCACTCCTTCCCGCCGGGGCGCTTCTGGCCGGATTTTTCCTTTACGGCGAGGAGGGCAAGGGCCCTCCCTTCGCTGCGGCTCCGGAGACAGTGCGCGATCTGCTCGGCCCTTTCTTCGACTGCGTGGAAGACCGCGCCTCGCTCGACCCGCTGCCGATGTTCCCCGGCGAGCGCTGGCAGATCTGGCGGCGCAAGCCTGCGAGCTTCCCGGTCTGAAGACTCAAGGGGGAGTGCTCCCTCCCCACACGCAAAAGGCGCGAAAATACCACTTCAATCTGCAAATCCTTCCATCACGATGAGCAATCCTCTGCGCACCATTGCCGCCCGCCGCGAATTCTTCGCCCGGCTCGCCGCCGCGAACCCGAATCCGGTGAGCGAACTTGCTTACGAAAATCCGTTTCAATTGCTGGTCGCCGTCATCCTTTCGGCACAGGCCACCGATGCCAGCGTCAACAAAGCCACCCCGCGCCTTTTCGCGCTTGCGCCGACTCCGGAAAAAATGCGCGCGCTCGGCGAGGAAGGACTCGCCGAACAGATCAAAAGCATCGGCCTGTACCGCACCAAGGCGAAAAACATCATTGCTGCCTGCGGCCTCCTGATCGAGCGGCACGGCGGCGCGGTGCCGCGCACGCGGGAAGCGCTCGAAACCCTCCCTGGCGTCGGGCGCAAGACCGCCAATGTCGTTCTCAATGTCGCGTTTGGCGAAGCGACGATTGCCGTCGACACGCATATCTTCCGCGTCGCCAACCGCACCGGGCTTGCGCCGGGAAAAACGCCGCTCGAAGTCGAAACCGGCCTGATGAAAGCTGTTCCCGAAGAATTCCGCCAGCACGCGCACCACTGGCTGATCCTGCATGGCCGCTATATCTGCAAGGCGCGCAAGCCGGAATGCGAGCGCTGCGCGCTGGGCGATCTCTGCGTCTTTGTCCGGCAGGCGAAGCCATGAGCGCAGGCAGCGCCCTGGCGGCGGGAAAGCGCGCGGATCCGCATCTTGCCGCCGAGGCGGTCTCCAAAGCCTTGCAACGGGCAGGGCTCTCCCGCGCCGAAGCCGTGCTGCTTTATCTCAGCCCCGAATTTTGCAGCGGCGGCGCCCTGGCCGCCGAAGCAGTCCTGTCCGCCGCGCGGGCGGCGCAATCCATGCAGATTGCCGGCGCCGTCACCGCAGGCGTCTTTACCGAAGAAGGCTTCTCGCTCGAACGCCCTTGCGCTGCCGCGCTCGTGCTTGGAGACGGCCTGGGCTTTGTGACTTCCGCAAACCGGCATGAGGACGCCCTGCCCGAAAACAGGGACGCGGGGATTTCCGAAGCGCTGCCCGGCACGTCTTCCGGTCTCATTCATGTTTCCTCGCCCCGCCTTTCCTTTTTCAGCGACGCGGCTTTCACGCGTGCAGGATTTTTCCCGGAAGATTCCCCGGAAGACATGCCGCATCTTGGCTGCATCAGTGGCACACCGGCCCAATCCGCCGTGGCCCCGGTCTGGCAACAGGGACGCGCCGGCACGGCACACCCCGCCCATATTGTCATCGCTGGCGCCGATGCCGAAATCCTGGTCTGCCACGGCTTCCGGAGCCTGGGGCCGATCCACCACTTCCTTCGCACCCATGGCCGGAACCTGCTTTCCGTCGACAATGACACCGCGCTGCAAAGCCTGCTGCGCGAACTTCCCGCAGCGCTCTGCCGGGAGGGCTCGCCGCCCTTGCGCGCCCTCTTCGCGCTGGTCGGCATGGATCCCGATGCCGATGCCTCGCCGGAAAAGCTTCTGGCGAATGGGCGCTTTCACGCGCTCCCCCTTCTTGCCGCAAACCCCGACGGATCGCTGGAACTCGGCGCGAGGCTGCCGGAAGGGCGCCCCCTTTTCTGGGCGCTGCGCCAGCCCGAAACCACCGCTGCAGAAACGCAAACCCGCCTCGCCAGTCTTTCCGTCGCTTCCCCCTCCTTTGCGCTGGCCTTCTCCTGCCTGGGCCGGGGCCCCTTCCTTTACGACGGCAAGGATCTCGACCTCAAGGCATTCACCCAACGCTTTCCCGGGACTCCGCTGCTGGGCGCCTATTGCGTCGAGCAGGTTTTTCCGCAATCCCCTCCTGCCCCTTCGATCCGGAAAATACAGAACGCCTTCACCCTGGCGCTGTTCTCCGCTTCTCTGCGCTGATCCTGCGACTCCGCTTCGCTACGCGCAGGATGACGAGGTGAGGGGGGCGGTACGCGCATTCCGCCATCCTGCACCCACATTCCGCCATCCTGCACCCACATTCCGCCATCCTGCACCCGCATTCCGTAATCCTGCGCGTAGTCGCAGGATCCAGAGGGTTGCGTGCCAATGCGGCGCTTTGCGCCGGAAAGAGGTCACGGGCGGATGGCAATCCGCCCGTGGGTAAAAAAACGGCGCTCCGAAGAGCGCCGTTGTTCAAGCCTCCTTCTTCGAGGGAGGTGGCGCGAAGCGCCGGTGGGAGTCGGGGTGGTGGAGTTACGGAGCCGCCCTGAACACTCCGCAATAACGATCGTTCATCATCATTTCCTCTTCGCTGCTGCCGTCGCCGACGTACAGCTCGGTGCCGAGGATGTCGCGGATGTCGAGCCGGTCGACCAGCGTGATCGTCTTCGATCCGGCCTCGCTTGCGCTGAAGAGCGGCAGGAGGGGATCATCCAGCGATTGCCAGCTAAAGAGGCTGTTGTTCTGGAACCAGCCTGCCGGAGCATAGCCTGCGACGACGAAATATTGCTCGCCGGCATTCAGGTTTTGCGTGTGCTTCACCGTCAGCTTCGCCCAGGTGCCCTTGATCGTCAGCGCCGAAGGATTGCAGGCCAGTTTGCCGCTGCCGACCATGAAGCTGCCGTTGGCGGGCGTGATCGCGTCCGCCGGGCAACCCGAAGCGGGCATCGGGGACGTGATCCACGAAGGCGCGGAGACCTGGCCTTCGACGATCGACACGCGGGTGCTGGTGCAGGTCGGATCGACCGTGACGCGGATCTTGCCGTTGCCGTTATTGACCACGAGCTGACCGTTCCGTGCTTCGAGCAGGGGCACGCCGGAAGCGCTGGTGCTGACTTCGGCGGTTCCGCTGTCGAGGATCAGGGCGCGTCCGCTGCCTGCGGAGAAAATCTCGAAGCAGGTATTTTCGGCCACCGGGCTGATCGCGTAGGAAACGCCGTCGATGGAGAGCGTTACCGGAGCAGACCCGCCGCCCAGGCAGAAGCTTGGGGTGCCCGAAGGCGCGGTGTAGGAACCGCCGGCTGCGAGCGTATCGCCATCGGCAAAGTTACCGCTGGAAGGCGTCGTTCCGTCTCCGCCAGGTGTGGTTCCACCGCCGCCAGGCGTGGTTCCGCCGGTTCCCGGGGTTCCGCCAGAGCCGCCAGCACCAGGAATCGTAAATGGTTTGCTTACAGGCGCGCTGGTTCCGTGTGCGTTTTGGGCGATCACGCAGAGAATTTCGTCGACAGCAGAGAGCGCCTTCTTGACGGGGGAGGAGGCCGACGACGAGAAAACGAGTGTCTCGCTGTGGGTTCCCGCCGTGATCGTATCGTGCAACAGATACATGCCAGGATCGCTGGAACAGGTTCCGCCTGACGAAATGGTCCCCCAGTAAATCGTGGCATCCTGGTCGCTCGTGACGCTGAAGCTCGCGCCCGCGCTGGTGATGCCGGAGATCGTCGGGCCTGTCAGCGTTGGCGGCGGGAGTGCAGCGGTGGTGAAGTCCTCATTCCAGATGGAGCTGGCGCCGATCACGTTATCCGCGTAGAAGCAGAAATAGTAGTGGGTGCTGGCATCCAGGAGCGTTGCGGCCGCACCGGCGATGTAGGGCGTGTAACTCGTATTGCCGCTCATCGACCTGCTGAACGTGTACGAGGCGGCACCGGCAGCAGGGCAAGCGCTACCGATACTGGCCCAGGTTGTGTCGTCGATGACTTGCCAGTGCCCGCCGCCGTCCTGGTCGAGCTTGACCGTAAAGAGCGCGCCTGCGCGTTGAACCGGGGTAGAGGGGAAGTCGGTCGACACGATGTGCGGCGCTGCCGTGGGCGGAGCTGTGAGCACCTGCACCACCAGCTTCTTGTCCGCCTGCGGGTTGCCCACGATCTTGAACGACCATCCCGAGGTATCGGAGGTTACCGGAGAAGTGGTGCTCAGGGAGGTGTGCAGCGGATCGGGATTTACGGAACCCGTTACGTCGATCAGGACGATCTGGTCGTTCGGTTGAAGCGTCGAACCGGCCCCGATGTTGACCTTGACGGGCGGAGCGGAGGGAGTGTCGAAGTAGGCCTGGAAGGTCAGGGTGAGCATCGTTTGGCCCACCGTCAGGCTTGCCGGAACGTCGAAGACCAGGTTCTGGAAATCCTCTGCGCTGTATGCGGTCTGCTTGGCAGTGACTTCCAGGGTGTTTCCGGAGGAGAGGCCGTCTCCTTCCGGAATTCCGCCGTGGAGGCGAACATCCTTGGTGCCGACACTCAGGTTGCCGATGCTGACGAGGTTGTCCTTGGCAGTTCCAGTGGTCCATGCGCCGCCGGTGGTGCCGCCGCTAATATCGCAAAAGCCTGTTCCTGACAATGTGCCGCCGCTGATGATCACCGTGTTTCCGTTGGCGACAGGAATGGCGTTGTTGACGGCCCCTCCCGTAATCTCTCCGCAAAAAAACGTGCCGCCGCTGATGATGATCTTGTTCAGCGAGGCTACGGCAGAGACCGTATGGTTGCCAAAGGCGCCGCCGGCCGCGTACCCGCCGTAGATATTTGTCGTGGAGCCAACGGATCCGAAGGTGCCATTGTCTATGTCGACCTCGTTGTTATTGGCGGTGGCGACAGTGGTTTGGGCGCTCGAGCGGCCCAAGGCGTATCCGCCGATGACGGCTTGAGCGCTCGCGCCCGAATCCTGGATCCACACCCAGTTTTCGTTTGCCGTGGCCTTATAGGGGGCGTCATCGCTTTCGGCGTATCCGCCGTAAACCGTGCCGATCCCAACGGCGTCGAAATAGACGGTATTGCCGGTAGCATGGGCATCGGCGGTGGTGGTGTAATCGTATCTGCCGATGGCGCTCGTCGCGCCTGCGCCTACGGTTATCCCCGCCGGGACGGTGACTTCATTGGCGTCATCGTCGGTGTAGCCGGAAGAGCAGAGTCCTGGCCCGGATGGAGGAATCACCAGCGCGTTGCCGCAGATATCGGCGTAGGGGCCGGGTACGGGAACAGTAAAGGTCTGCTGCGCCATCGCGACAGACATCGGCGCGAGAAAGACTGAAACCGCCAGGGTTGCGCCGCCCAGAGCGTGTAAGACAGGTTGTTTCATGGAAAAACTCCTCTTTTGTGGAGATGGGTGCTGCAAAAAAAACCCCGCCTCCGGAAAGGAGAGCGGGGCGGGAGAACAACCAACGAGATCAACGGCAACGCCCTGCTTCCGGCAAGGAAGGACAGGGCGTGGCCGAGATTCTTTTCCGTATCCCTTTCGAGATCGGGTTTGCAGAATAATGCTAAATGATTTAAAGCTGTTTTCGGGGGGGGGGGGTGACGCTAGAATATGTCAAAATAATATTTCCCCCCGAACGGGAACCTCCGCTCGACCCCTCGTTTGTAAAAAGGCATTGGGCGCTTTCACGCCATGGATTTGTCATTTTTCCGGGTATTCCGTATAAATTTTTGCATCCCCCTCGAACCACCTGTTGCCGGATGCATTTCGATTGCCGTAATACTAAGAAAAACTTTCATCGTTTGTGTCTCGTTTCTTGCTCACTTTCGAGCTTGAGTTGTCGTTTATTGCTCACTTATGCGAATTTGGACTTGAATCGGGTGATATCGGGCTTGCAGGAGAGGATGGAAATTGGCCCGAGACCACCTTTCGGGCATCTCCCCAAGAATTGGGAATTATTCATCTGGCAATCAAGGGTTGATTTTGAGTCACCCCAAGCTGAAGGTTGGGGATTCCTGTAGGGGCGGCGTAGGGGCGGGTTTGAAACCCGCCCCTACCACCCGCCCCTACACAATGCGGGGCGCCTTCGGCGCCTGTTAGGCCATGTCTCGGAATGGCAGGGATTGCGCTCGACAGGTGTTCAAGACATGCGGGATAGGGATCAACGCCTTCGTAGGGGACGCCGCCCTCGGCGTCCCGTAGGGCAGGCATTTCGATCATTGCGCAGGCGGGACGCCGAGGGCGGCGTCCCCTACGAGGCGTCTGCTCCTACGAATGCGGCCTCTGTCTTGTCCGCCTGCCTCCTCAGGCAATGATCCGGTTTCTCTCAACCCTTCATTGCCGGGTGAATAAAAGCTGGATCCTGCGACTACGCGCAGGATGACGGAGCGCGCGCACCGAAGTCCCCTGCCACAACCCCTCCAGACCCGTTCCCCGGCCCTGGATGACGGAGCGCGCACACCGAAGTCCCCTGCCACAACCCCTCCAGACCCGTTCCCCGGCGCAGGACGACGGAGCGCGCGCAGCGGAGCTCCTCCACCTCGTCATCCTGCGCGCAGCGAAGCGGAGTCGCAGGATCGATTTCCAAAGAGCGGAAACCCATCCTTGTCCTGTTGCAAATACCTTAATGCCGCGCGGTGTTTTTATGGTGTGCAATTTTCTAAATTACTATAATAATTCTTAAGCAAAAAACACTACAGTAACCAAACATTATTTAAGTAAATTTAGAAAATAATTCAGGCTGGAAACGCCCTGAACTTCTGCTGTTGACAGGGTTTTTTCCACACGCTACCGTAGTCTGTTCATACGAGATGTATGGCGCGGCGCGGTTTGCGGTTTTTTGCCGCGCCGAATATGAAAGAAGGCCAAAGGCCACGCAAAAGCCACGAAACCCGCTGAAGACCGCAATGTCCGTGCGGGGGTGTGGTGTTCGCCTTTTGCCGTTTTGTCAGACTTCTACAAAAAGGGAATAACACATGAAAATTCTGGTGCCTGTAAAACGGGTTGTCGATTACAACGTCAAGGTACGCCCGAAAGCGGATGGAACCGGGGTGGATATTGCGAATGTCAAGATGTCGATGAACCCCTTTGACGAAATCGCGGTGGAAGAGGCTGTGCGGATGAAGGAAGCCGGGACGGCGACGGAAGTGGTCGTGGTCACCGCAGGCCCCGCCGCCGCACAGGAAACCTTGCGCACGGCGCTGGCGCTGGGCGCGGATCGCGCGGTGCATGTCGAATGCGATATGGAACTGCAACCGCTCGGAGTGGCGAAATTGCTCAAGGCGGTGGCTGAGAAGGAAGCGCCGCAGATAATCATTCTCGGCAAGCAGGCGATCGACGATGACGCGAACCAGACCGGCCAGATGCTCGCTGCGTTGCTCGATTGGCCGCAGGCGACCTTTGCCTCCAAGGTGACCGTCGCGGACGGAAAACTCACGGTGATGCGCGAGATCGACGGCGGAATGGAAACTCTGCAAATGAGCCTGCCGGCAGTCATCACGACCGACCTGCGCCTGAACGAGCCGCGCTATGCGACCTTGCCGAACATCATGAAGGCGAAGAAGAAGCCGCTCGAATCCATGAAGCCCGAAGCGCTGGGCGCGGATATTGCGCCACGGCTTTCCTTCCTTTCCTTCGCCGAGCCTCCAAAACGCCAGGCAGGCGTGAAGGTTGCCGATGTCAGCGAGCTGCTTGCGAAGCTGAAAAACGAAGCCAAGGTGCTCTAGGCCGGTCGACAGGTTTTTTAATTCATTTTCAGAAAATAAAGTTATCCGAAAGGACATCCGATATGGCCATTCTCATTATTGCCGAGCACGACAACCAGAACCTCAAATCCGCCACCCGAAACGCCGTGACGGCAGCTACCCGCCTGGGCAGCGATTGCCACCTGCTGGTCGCCGGCAGCAATTGCGCCGGTGTCGCGGCGCAGGCGGCGTCTCTCCAGGGGGTCAGCGCGGTTAAGCATATTGACGCGGCACACTATGCCGATCAGGGCGCCGAAAACCTGGCGGCGCTGGTCGTTCCCATCGCAAAGGGCTACACCCACGTTCTGGCGGCAGCCACTTCCTTCGGCAAGAACCTGATGCCGCGCGTCGCGGCGCTGCTCGATGTGGCGCAGATTTCCGACATTACCGCCGTCAAGGACGCGGATACCTTCGTGCATCCGATCTATGCGGGCAACGTCATCGCGACCGTGAAGAGCAAGGATCCGATCAAGGTGCTCACCGTTCGCGGCACGGCCTTCGATGCCGCCGGCGATGGCGGCAGCGCGGCAGTGGAATCGGTTGCTGCCGGGCCTGACCGGCAACAAACCCAGTGCATGAAGCGCGAGTTGAGCGTTTCGACCCGCCCCGAACTGACCGCTGCCAAGGTCATCGTTTCCGGCGGACGCGGGATGGGTAACGGCGAGAACTTCCATCAATTGCTCGAACCGCTGGCCGACAAGCTCGGCGCGGCGCTCGGCGCTTCCCGCGCGGCGGTCGATGCCGGGTTCGTTCCGAACGACTACCAGGTCGGGCAAACCGGAAAGATCGTCGCGCCGCAGCTCTACATCGCGGTCGGGATTTCGGGCGCGATCCAGCATCTGGCCGGAATGAAGGATTCCAAGGTGATCGTGGCGATCAACAAGGATCCCGACGCTCCGATTTTCCAGGTCGCCGACTACGGGCTGGTGGCCGACCTCTTCTCCGCCGTTCCGGAATTGACCGGGGCGCTGTAGGAAGAGGCGCGGAGAGCGCGTCAAATGAACATCACGGACGGCATTCTCGGCCACTACTGGATTCTCCTTTCCTGGGCCGCGTTTGCCGTTCTTTTTGTTCTTGCCCTGTTCCGCGCGCCCTGGCGGCATTTGAGCGCGGCGGATGAAGATGGCAAGGCCGGGGCGCGATTCAATACCTGGCTTGGCTTCATCGTCGCGCTGATGCTGTTGTGGAGCATGAAGGCCGGCGTCAGGCCCGGATTTGCGCTGCATCTGCTCGGCGGCACGGTGTTCACCCTTGCGTTCGGGCCGTGGCTGGCATTCATCGGCTTGTGCCTGGTGCTTGCCGGCGTGGCGGCAAACGGCGCGATTTCCTGGGAATATTTCGCCGTCAACGCATTGGTGATGGGCGCGCTGCCCGTTTTCGTCAGCAACGCGGTGCTCCGTTTTTCGGAGCGTTTCTTGCCACGGCAGATTTTCGTTTATATTTTCGTCGATGCCTTTTTTGGCGCAGGGCTGGCGGTCCTGGCGGTGGGTTTGTGCTCCAGCCTGCTGCTTTGCGCGGCAAGCCCGTATGGCAGTGAATTCCTGTTCGGGGAATATCTGCCGGTAACGCTTCTGGTCGCCTTTTCCGAAGCCTGGCTTTCGGGGATGATGATCACCCTGTTCGTCGTCTATCGCCCGCAATGGGTGGCAAGTTTCAAGGATTCGCTTTATCTCCGCAGCACCGGCAACAAGTAGCACAGAGGTATCAGGGAGGCGTCGCGTCTTGCTGCGCCGCCGCTACATCACCGTATCCATGAGGACACAACCCATGAGTAACTACATTGCACCTCTCCGCGACATTCGTTTCGTATTGAACCAGCTCGTCGGGCTGGAACAGGTCTCAAAATTCCCCGGATATGAAGACGCGACGCCGGAAACGGTCGACGCCATCCTGGAAGAAGCCGCCAAATTTGCGCAGGACAAGATCGCCCCGCTCAATATTCCGGGTGACCAGGCTGGCGCAAAATGGGCCAACAACGCGGTCACGGCGGCCCCGGGATTCAAGGAAACCTACCGCGAATTCTACGAAAACGGCTGGACGGCGCTGCCGTGCAAACCCGAATTCGGCGGACAGGGACTCCCGAAACTCGTCAGCACCGCTGTCAATGAAATGTGGAAAGCGGCGAACATGGCCTTCGCGCTGTGCCCGATGCTGACGCAAGGCGCAATCGAATCGCTGGTCATCGCCGGTTCGGACAAGCAGAAAAAGGCGTTCCTGCCGAAAATGATCAGCGGCGAATGGACCGGAACGATGAACCTCACCGAGCCTTCCGCCGGTTCCGACCTCGCTGCCGTGCGCGCCCGCGCCGAACCGCAGCCGGACGGCACCTTCAAGATCTTCGGCCAGAAAATCTTCATCACCTGGGGCGATCACGACATGACGGATAACATCGTCCATCTCGTGCTCGCCAGGACGCCGACGGCTCCCGAAGGCGTCAAGGGCATCTCGCTCTTCGTCGTGCCCAAGTTCATGCTCAACCCCGACGGCTCGCCCGGCAAGCGCAACGACGCCTATTGCATCAAGATCGAACACAAGCTCGGCATCCATGCCAGCCCGACAGCGGTCATGTCCTTCGGCGACAATGGCGGCGCCATCGGCGAGTTGGTCGGCGAGGAAAATCGCGGCCTCGAATACATGTTCGTCATGATGAACGCCGCGCGCTTCGCCGTCGGCCTCGAAGGTCTGGGTATTTCCGAACGCGCCTACCAGCGCGCCGTGAATTACGCCAGGGAGCGTATCCAGGGACCGGAAACCGGCGCGAAGAGCAAGGAAAAAGTCGCCATCATCAAGCACCCGGATATTCGCCGGATGCTGATGGAAATGCGCGCCCAGACCGAGGCCATGCGCGCGCTCGCCGCCGTTGTCGCGGCGCAGCACGATGCCGCAGTCAAGCATCCGAACGAGGAAGAGCGCAAGCGCAGCCAGGCTTTCGTCGATCTGATGATTCCCGTCGTCAAGGGCTGGTGCACCGAAAACGGCATCCAGGTCGCCTCCACCGGCATCCAGGTGCATGGCGGCATGGGCTTCATCGAGGAAACCGGCGCAGCGCAGCACTTGCGCGATTCGCGCATCGCCGCGATCTACGAAGGCACTACCGGGATCCAGGCCAACGACCTGATCGGGCGCAAGATGGCGCGTGAAGGCGGCGCGACGATCAAGACCGTCATCGCGCAGATGCGCCAGACCGAAGCCGAACTGGGGAAATTCAAGGGCGGGGATTTCGCCGTGATCCAGAAGCGCCTGAAGACAGGGATCGACGCGCTGAGCGCCGCCGCAGACTGGATCGTCGCCACCTACGGCCCCGATGTCCGCTCTGCCCTGTGCGGCGCAGTGCCGTTCATGATGATGCTCGGCGCCGTCGCTGGCGGCTGGCAGATGGCCCGCTCCGCGATGATCGCGCAGTCGAGGATCGACGCTGGCGACAAGGATCCGTTCTACCCGGCCAAGATCGCCACGACGCGCTTCTACGCCGACCACTTCCTGACGCGCGCGCCGATGTTCTCCGAAATCGTCACGGCAGGCGCCCCCGGCGCCCTGGCGCTGGATGAAGCGGCGTTCTGATCGTTAATACACTCGCTGGACAAAAAGCCCCGCTGTAAAAGGCGGGGCTTTTTTTTGGGAATTATCGGGAGAATATTCTCAATGTTTTCTCAGTGTTTTCTAAATTTGCTTAAGTAATGGTTAGCTACTGTAATGAGTTAAATCCAAAGATTATTATAGTAATTTAGAAAATTGCTTGGGAAAGCCTTGATCCGAATAATCCTATTTCCGGATTGGGGCGGCTGCGCTGAGCGGAAACAGACGCCATATTCCACCCCTCCATATACAAAACGCGCTTGTTTCACGAGCAGACCAGTTCAGGCGTTTTTCCGGCGCGGCAAGCAAGGGTAATCAACATATCGAGGCTGAATTTTTCCCACTTTCCACGCACCAGATCGGAAACGCGGGATTGCCCGATCCCAAGATGGCGCGAGGCTTCCACCTGGGTCCAGCCGTTGGTTGAAATCGTTTCGCGCAAATCTGCCATGAGTTGTGCCCGCATGGAAAGCAGTGCCGCTTCCTCCGGCGGAAAGCCAAGGTCGATAAAAACATTGCCGCATGAAGTCGTTACGGGTTCATTCATGATTTACCCTCCAATCTGCCGATAACGGCGTGCCGCAAGATCAATATCTTCCTTTCCGGTTTTCTGACTTTTCTTCTGGAAAGCATGGAGAACATAAACGGCGTCGGTAAACTTTGCCACATAAAGAACGCGCCACTCTCCCTGAGTGTGGATGCGTATTTCATACACCCCTGCTCCGACATTCAACATGGGCTTGAAATCGGAAGGCGCTTCGCCCCGTTGTACCGCACCCAATTCAAATCCCGCCGCTCGCCTTGCTTCCGCTGGAAAATTTTTCAGATCGTCCAGACTTGAGCCGATGAATTTTAGCTCTTTCATGCAACGGAGTATATCAAAGTACTTTGATAATTCAAGCGTCCGGCCCATAAGTGGTGTGTAGGATGGGTTGAGCGAAGCGAAACCCATCGGAGTTCCAGAGGGAGAAATGATGGGTTTCGCACCCCCCATCCTGCACACTGGATCCTGCGACTTCGCGCAGGATGACGGAGTGTGCGTACCGGTGGCCCCTGATCCGCCCAAGCCCAGCAGGGCCTGCTCGACGAAGGATGAAGGAGTGTGTGTACCGGTGGCCCTGACCCGTCATCCTGCGCGAAGTCGCAGACGTCATCCTGCGCGAAGTCGCAGGATCCAGAGGAAGATGCCAATTCCTGCTCCCGAGTTTGTTCGGCGCGATTTGCGGCGGCGGGCCGATTGCCGCGCTATCCATCCGCGTATTTAAGGGCCGGATCAATAGAGCCGTTTCGATTCATGCCGCCACTACAAACCCAGGCCAGACATGCTGCCGCATGAATCGAAACCGCTCTAAACCAAAATCGCTCTAATCCTCACTCGCGCGTCAATTGCGCGTAGAGCAGCGGCAGTTCGTGGGGGAGTTCTTCGGGTTTTCGGATGACGGTGAATCCGGCGGGGCCGAAGATGTAAGGGAGGTAAGCGCCCGCTTCGCGGTCGATGGTGACGCAGAAGGGGTAGAGGCCGGCGCGGCGGGCTTCGTGGATGGCCATGCGGGTGTCCTCGATGCCGTAGCGGGAATCGTAGAGGTCGAGGTCGTTTGGCTTGCCATCGGAAATCAGGAGCAGGAGCTTGCGCGCCGCAGGGTACTCATCGAGGATCGAGATGGCCTGGCGCAACGCGCCGCCCATCCGGGTGTAATACCCCGGCCTGAGCGCGAGGATGCGGCCTCGGGCAATGTCGTTGTAGGGTTGGCGAAAATCCTTGAGGATGTGGAAACGCACGTTCTGGCGTTTCAGGGAAGAAAAGCCGTAAAGGCCGAAGGGGTCGCCGGTGGCCGAGAGCGCTTCGGAGAAGAGGAGCAGCGATTCCCGGATGACATCGACAATGCGATGCGTGTCGGAAATCCAGGCGTCGGTCGAGAGCGAGAGGTCGGCGAGCAGAAGGCAGGCGAGGTCGCGCTCGTGGCGGACCTGCGCAAGATAGGCGCCGTTGTCCGGGGTGCGTCCGTGGGCGCGGTCGGTGAAGTGGCGAACGCAGGCGTCGAGGTCGATTTCGCTGCCGTCCTGCTGCCCCTTGAGCCAGCGGCGCGCAGGGGCCAGCGCGGCGAATTGCTGGCGCAGCCGGATGGCCGTCTTGCGCAGGTGCAGCGGCAGTTTTTCCGCCGCCGCTTCACGCGCGATGAGCGGCTGGATGCGGCAATGTTTCTCCAGGAGGATTTTCTTGCGGTAATCCCACTCTGGCAGCAGGATGCCTTCGCCGACCGGGCTGTCGTCCTCGGCCGCCGAAGGCAGGTCGAGATCGAATTTGACGCGGGAGGCTGCGGTTCGCGCATTCTGGGTGAGCGAGAGGTGATCCATGTCCGCAGCGGCGGATTCCGCGTTTTCGTCTTCCTCTTCGTCGAAGGCGCGGTTGATCTTGATGTATTCGCCCCATGACAACAGACTTTCGGCGCGGAACATCAGCAGGAATGGCGCTTCATCTTCCGGCTCCTCGACGCGCTCGGCACGATGCGCCTGGGCGTTCTTTTTCGGCGTGCCGCCGCCTTCGGAAGCGCCGTCTTCCTGTACATTCCGCCGCCGCTGGCGGAGATCGGCGGCGGGCGTATCGGCCAGCCAGAGCGGTATCGGATGAGGTGGCCGCAATTCGGGTGAGGTGAGGATCGGAAAAATGTTTACGCTGCCCGGGTCGAGCAGGGCCTGGCGCAGGGCGAATTCCTGCGCGGCTTCTTCTTCCGGCAATTCTTCCGGGCGCGGGCGTTGCGCCATGTGCGCGGCGCATAGCCGCTCGTAGCGGGCGCGGCTGCCGGGAAAGCGGGTCAGCGCGGCCTGGGTGGCGCGTTGGTTGCGCCGGTACCAGGGCAGCGGCGAGGAGACATCATGATCGGCACAGGCGGCGAGCGTCGCCAGCCACAGATAGAGATCGCGGTTGAGCGCGCGTTCGGGAAAGCAGGCGATTTCGGGCGGCAAGCGCAGGGTTTCGCGGTCGATGCGGGCCTGGAGGATTTTTTCGCCGCTGCCGGCCACCCGTTGCAAAAAGCGGCGACGCGCGCCGTGTTCTTCCGCCGTCGCGGCTGCGATGCGCAGACCGGGATCGCCGCCGAAGGCGCGAAAGAGAATTCCAGTGGTTTTTTCGACTTCAGCAAGCGGCACCGCAGCGGCAGGATAGCGATCCCTGGCGATGCGGGTGATGATGTCGTTCCAGAATTTTCCGACGAATTCTTCCATGAGTCTGGAATTGGAGTGGTTTCGATTTAAGCCTGTACAACTTGACGCGAAGTGCGGGAGGCCGTTTGTAGGGGCGGCAGGATGCTGCCCCTACGAACCCAGGCATGTCGTCGCATGAATCAAAGCCGCTTTAGAACCCGAAGGTTGCCTGGACGATTTCCATCAGGGCGGAGACGGTTTCCTCGTCGTCGGTGAGGCTTTCCACCAGCGCGGCGCGGCACGATTGAACCGGACTCAGGCCCGAGCTGGCCAGCGTCGCGGCATAGACGAGCAGCCGGGTGGAAGCGACTTCTTCGAGGTCGCGATCCTTCAGGGCGCGGAAAGACTGCCCAATCGAGACCAGCCGCCGCGCGAAGTCGGCGTCGATGCCGGTTTCGCCGATCAGGATCGCCTCTTCGCGCGTAGCGCTTGGAAAGTCGAAGCGCAGGCTGACGAAGCGTTGGCGCGTCGAAGGCTTCAAGCCTTTCATCAGGCTTTGGTAACCGGGATTGTAGGAGACGACAAGCATGAAGCCGGGCGGCGCCTGCAAGAGTTCGCCGGTGCGTTCGATCGGCAGCAGGCGGCGGTCGTCGGCGAGCGGATGCAGGACGACAGTGGTGTCCTTGCGCGCCTCGACAACTTCGTCGAGATAGCAGATTCCGCCTTCCCGCACGGCGCGGGTCAGCGGGCCATCGCACCAGACGGTTTGCCCGTCGCCGAGCAGATGCCGCCCCACGAGGTCGGCGGCGCTCAGGTCGTCGTGGCAGGCGACGGTGTAGAGCGGCAGTTTCAGGCGGGCGGCCATGTGCGCGACAAAGCGCGTCTTGCCGCAGCCGGTCGGCCCCTTGATCAGCACCGGGAGGCGGTTTTTCCAGGCGTGCTCGAAAATTTCGGTTTCGTCGCCAGCGGGGTCGTAAAAGGGGAGTTCAGTGGAAGCCATTGTTTGAGATTCGAGAAAGAAATTCAGCGCATTCCGATCCAGTATGTAGGATGGGTAGAGCGTGAGCGAAACCCATCGGAGTTCCAGAGGGAAAAATGATGGGTTTCGCTTCGCTCTACCCATCCTACCCAATGAGCGTATTTAAAGGCCGGATCAATAAGAGTCGAGAAAAGAATTCAGCGCATTCCGATCCAGTACGCAAGCGCGATGATGCCGACCACGACGCAAAGCCAGCCGCCGACGACGATCCGCCAGAACAGCGGCGCGTGGCGCAATTCCATGAAATCGAAAATGACCAGTTGTCCCTTGATCCAGGCCAGTCCGAAAATCGCCGCCAGCGCCTTGACGCCGGCTGCGCCGTGTTCGCCGAGTTCAAAAGTGCTGATCGTGGCCAGGACAAGGACCAGCCAGACAACGTTGGCGCGGTTTTTCAGGAAATTCATCATCGCATGACATAGACCAGCGGAAACAGGACGATCCACACCAGATCGACCATATGCCAATAAACGGCTCCGGTTTCCAGTCCGTTGCAATCGTGACTGCCGTAGCCGCCTTTTCTCAATTTGAGCAGCACGGCAACGAGAATCACCATGCCGAGAATGACGTGCATGAAATGGAAAAAAGTCAGCGAGATATAGAACATGTAGAAGGTGTTGGTCGACAGACTGATTCCTGCGCTGAATTTTTCGGTGTATTCGACCACCTTGACGGCCAGGAAGCCGCCGCCACAGAGAATGCCGATGGCAAGCCAGCGCGTGGCGGCCGCGATGCGGTCATGTCTCGCTTCTTCCACCGCACGCGCGACAAACCACGATGCCGTGACCAGGAAAAGCGTATTGATCGCCCCGGCGGTACGATTCAACGTCATCTGCGAGGCGTTGAACAATTCGACATGGCCGGCGCGGGAAATCGCATAGGCGGAAAAGAAAACCGCAAAGACGAGGAGCTCGGCGAGGATGAACACCCAGATCGCCAAATCGCCCGGCAGCCGCAGCGCGTGCGCTTCGGGGGCAGGAAGGGGAGGAGTAACGGCCAATGCCGAAGTTTCGGAATTCACGGGGGAAGGCTGGCGCGGCGAAAATAGAGGTGGCAGGACGAGAGAAAAAAAACCCTCGTATTCTGGCCTTGAGCGTAAAGGCGCAGCCTTGATACAGGATAAATTATCGGAGGGGTTCGGAGGAACGGGCCGGGTTTTTTTGCGCAAGCGAACGGCGCCTTCCCGGAACCTGTAACCCCTCAGCGCAGCGGAACTATCGGAGACGATAGTTTATAGCCGCCCTTCATTGATCAATTCATTGATGGACAAGCCCCCAAGCGCGGCGTTTTTGCTCGTTTTCTGCTTGGCGGAGGCATTGGGCGCTTTCACATCGAAAGGCAGGCGATGTTCGTCGGCGATGCGCAACATCAACAAACGGATGGCATCGGAGATCGACAGTCCCATCGATTCAAGCACATTGGCCGCATGTTCTTTCGTGGCAGAGTCAATGCGGGCGCGGACATAGGTATTGCTGGTGCTCATGACGCGTTCTCCCTGAATGGATAGTCAATACTACTATCGCCGCAAAAAAAAGTACAGCATTTCAGTGGAAGGTTATTTAAGTAGATTTAGAAAATCTGGAATGTTTCCAACACTTTCCCGTCCAGGGGCGGGCTCGCCCGAAAAGGATGCCGGGAAAAGCGGGAGCACATTTTCCAAATTTCGCTCAAATGAAATAATTTCGTATTAAAATCGTTGATGGAAAGGGATTCCAGATTTTCCAGAATAACGCTTCATGATTCTTTAGGGAGAAAAACGATGTCATACCAGCCGATACGAAAATTCGTATTTTCATGCCTGATTCTGGGTTTGGGGCTTTGCGCGCTTCCAGTGCAGGCGCAGGTTATCCTGTCTTCGCCGGCCTTTGTCGAAGGCGGCACGATTCCGAATGAATTTGTGTGCACCGATCATTACGGCAAGAATTGGTCGCCGCCGCTCAATGTCAGCGGAGTGCCGAGAAGCGCGGAAAGCCTTGCGCTGGTGCTGCGCGATACTTCCGCCGATGGCTTCCTGCACTGGATGGCGTGGAATATCGACCCCGCGACGACAAGCCTGCCGTACAACATTTCCCAGAGCGCTCCGTTCGAGCAGGGGACGAACGACTCCGGCGGACGCGGTTATTTTGGGCCGTGCCCCCCATGCACGGCACAATCATGCGGTGCGCATATCTATGAATTCCGGCTCTACGCCTTGAATACCCGATTCGACGCAGAACCTTCGCAGGCCGACCTGGAAGGCGCGGCGACGGCGATGGCCTCGCTGCGCGGTTCGCGTTCGGTGTTCGACAGCGCCACCTGGCTGCCGGTGTCGGACGATTTGCAGGTTTCGAGTATCGTCAATGGCCCGATCGAGCGCCAGGTGATTTCGGCGCAATTCGTGCCGAAGGATCAGGACATCGGCGCGCAGATCGCGATATTCATCGCGGCCAATGTCGTGGGAGATGAAGACCAGCCGAGCCAATGGATGATCCTGGACAGCAATCACCAGTGGGCTCCGTTTACAAGTTGCGACAAGGCGACTCCCGCCCGCTCGGGCCGTTTCCTGGCCGATCCGGTGGTGATTCCGGTCGTCGGCGCGGCAACGGATCTGCGCCCCGTGCTCAATACCGCGCTTTTCGTCGGCTACGGACTGGGCACCGACAGCGTCGTCGCCTGCGAGGAAATGCTTGGAGAAGGGCGTTTCAAGCAGATCTATACGGTACGCTGAAGCTTCGCGCTCCGGCCTTGGAACCCGAAAACGCGAGAGCGTTTTCGGGTTTTTAGCCCCGAAATTTTCTAAATCTGTTTAAATAATATTTCGCTACAGTAGTATATTTCAATCAATAATTATTTAAACAGATTTAGAAAATTCAGTTGTACCGCCAGGAAGGAGCGAAAGGTGAGCGCCAGCCGCGTAGGATGGGTAGAGCGCCAGCGAAACCCATCGGAGTTCCAGGTGGAGAAATGATGGGTTTCGCTTCGCTCACCCCATCCTGCATGCCTTGAAAATCAATCCTTAATTGCCGGATGAATAATCCGTGGACGAGATTGCAGGCGGGACGCCGAGGGCGGCGGCGATGGCCTCGCGCGCGCTTGCGGCGAGTTCGCGGCGTTTTGTCTCGCCCGGGGATAGCGGCGGCAACAGGGTGATCGAAGCTTTCAGGCCACGGGCGGCGGCGATGGCGCGGAGCGATTGCCACAGGGAAGTCTCTCCGGCATAGGCAGGGGTCTGGCTGCGGCTGCCCGTGGCGTCGTGGTAGGCCAGCGCCAGCGGCTGGACGGGGCTTCGGGCGTCGAGCGCCGGCTGGAGCAGGGCGGAGTGGAAGGGCAAGACTTCCACGCCGTCGCTGGTGGTTCCTTCGGGAAAGATTGCGATGATTTCGCCCGCGATGAGCCGCGTAGCGATTTCATGATTGACGGCTCTTGCATGGCTGCCGCTGCCGCGCCGCAGGAAGACGTTGTCGGTGTGCGCCACCAGCCAGCCGATGAAGGGCCAGCCGCGCACGTCGGCCTTGACGACGAAGGCCATTGGACGGGCTGCGTTGAGGACGAAAACGTCGAGCCAGGAGATGTGGTTGGCGACGATCAGGCTGCCGGAAGGGATGGCCGAAAGCGAGGCATCGAACTGCACGCCGAGGATTCCCAGTAGTTGCCGCGACCAGCGGCCCTTGATCGCCAGCCGCCGGGCAGGGGAACAGGGAGAGCTTGCAAGGATGACGGCAGCCCCCCAGAGGAGGTGCAGCCCGCAACGCAGAAGGCGCAGCCAGGAGCAGAGCGGCGCGATGACCGGCATGGACGCGGCGGGAGGAGTGGAGTGGTTTTGGTTCAAGGATGTACGAAAAATGGCGCTTCGCACCGCTCGCAATGGCGGGTTTTCGTAGGGGCGGTCGCCCCTACGGAACGATCTACAGGCGGGCTGGGAAGTTATTAAACCGGCAATCAAATACAAGATTATGTTGGAGCGGTTTTTGTTTAAAGCTATACCCTCCTTTCCCTCTCCCGCCCCTTCGGGGCACCCTCTCCCACACGTGGGAGAGGGGCAAAAAC
>WQZF01000032.1 GCA_009780885.1 Betaproteobacteria bacterium
CCTGCCATTCATGGCGGGGTCAGCGAGACATGGCCTAACAGGCGCCGAAGGCGCCCCGCATTGTGTAGGGGCGGGTGGTACGGGCGGGTTTCAAACCCGCCCCTACGCCGCCCCTACAGGAATACCCAACCTTCAAATCAACCCTTGATTGCCGGGGGAATAAATAACTACCGGATCAAGAAGCAATCAGCTCTGCATGAAACTGGCCAAGAAACCCGGTATGAAGCTCACCCGCAATGAACGCGGGATGCGCCAGCACCGAGCGAAGATAGCGCGCGTTGTGCGCGATGCCTTCAAGCTGCATTTGGGCAAGCGCATCGTCCAGGCGTCCGATTGCCTGGTTCCGGTCGGCTGCGTGCGCGATGATCTTCATCACCATGGGGTCGTAAAACGGCGTCACCCGGCTTCCTTCAGCGTAACCGGTGTCTACACGCACGCCTTCGCCCGAAGGGAGGCGCATCGTCGACAACAACCCGGGACTGGGCATGAAGTTCTTCAACGGATTCTCGGCGTAGATCCGGGCTTCGATCGCATGTCCATGGGGCTTGATTCGATCCTGCGCCAATTCCTCGTGCAGGCTCTCCCCCATCGCCAGCCGCAGTTGCGCCGCGACCAGGTCGACGCCGGTGATCATTTCAGTCACCGGATGTTCTACCTGGATACGGGTATTCATTTCGAGGAAGAAAAACTCCTCGCTCCTGGCGTCGTAGAGAAACTCGACGGTGCCCGCTCCCTGGTATTTGCACGCACGGGCCAATTGGACGGCTGCTTCTGCCATTCGCTCCCGCACGGCGTCCCGGATCCTGGGCGCGCGCGCCTCTTCAATGACTTTCTGATGCCGCCGCTGGAGGGAGCAATCGCGCTCGAACAGATGGACGGCCTGCCCGTCACCAAAACCGAACAACTGTATTTCGACGTGCCGCGCGCGTTCGACGAAACGCTCAAGATAGACCGAGGCATCGCCAAACGCCTTTTGTGCCAGCCCCGATGTTGCAGCCACAGCGGCAACGAGTTCGTCCGGATTCGACACCGTGCGCATCCCGATGCCGCCGCCCCCGGCAGCAGCCTTCACAAGCAGGGGGAAGCCGGTCTTCTGTCCGGCAGCCAGGATTCCCGCTTCGTCGGCGGGATCCAGTTTTCCTGAGCCCGGCAGCACCGGCACTCCCGCACTTGCCGCCGTCTGCCGCGCCCGGTCCTTGTCGCCCATGAGGCGAATGACCTCCGGGGACGGGCCGACAAACCGGATCCCCGCTTCCGCACAGGCGCTCGCGAACACAGGATTCTCCGAGAGGAAACCGTATCCTGGATGGATCATCGTCGCGCCATGCGCTTTCGCCGCATCGAGCACCGCGCTCATGTTCAGATAGCTTTCCGCCGGACGGGCCGGGCCGATCTCGACGGCCGCGTCCGCCATCTGGACGTGCGGCAATTCGCGATCGGCCTGGGAGTAAACGGCAATCGTGCGCAGGGAAAGCGCGCGGGCGGAACGAAGGACGCGGCAAGCGATTTCGCCACGGTTGGCAACGAGGAGAACAGGTTTTTTCATTTGACAGGCCCCATGGAAAAGTGGGCCCATTATCTAACGAATGTTAGTTAGTGTCAATGAGCAACACTCATCCCGGCGAAGGAAAGCCGGTAAATAGTGGGCAGTACGTAGGATGGGTAGAGCGAAGCGAAACCCATCGTCTCTCCCTCCGCAACTCCGATGGGTTTCGCTGGCGCTCTACCCATCCTACGCGGCTGGTTGTTGAAATGACGATCTCCACTCAACGGTGGAAGATCGCCTCCGCCACCCAGCGGCAGGAATTCGCGATGTCGATGAACCGCTTCTCGTCACACGCAAGTTCGCGCTGGACTTCAACGGCCTCGGGATCTGTCAGGGAGCGCTGGAAATCTTCCTCGCTCTCCCAGCCCAGGATGGCGATCCCGTCATAGGGAGGCTGCGAAATGCCGCGCCGCTCGACCCTGGGGCCCATTGCATGTTCGCGCGGCACGATCCGCTGGTAGCCAGCAAGCCTGAGCACCCGCAAGTTCCGCAATACGATGGGTGCATGCACATTGCCCCAATAATCCAGAAACTGCGGCAAGCTCAAATCCGCGCGCCGGCGCAGGCAATAGACGACATTGATCATGGCCGGCGCGGATGCGGCAACTCCCGGCTCAAACCAGTTCGGCGAGGACAACCCCGTCATCGACCGCATCGCCTTCGGCGACCAGGAATTTCACGATCTTCCCGGCGCTGTCGGCTTCGACCGGAACTTCCATCTTCATGGATTCAAGAATCATGATGATGTCGCCGTAGTCGACTTCCTGTCCGATGCTTGCGACGATCTTCCAGACGCTGCCCGCCATTGGGCTCTTGATGGTTTTCATGCTGTTTCCTTTAGGATGCTATGAATAAGTTGAGCGGTAAGTGTGCGCTGCGGATCGGGATGGGATGCAAGGCCGAATTTGCCAACTACGCCACAGCCATAGCCGTCGCTATGGCGAGGATTTGCAACGCCGCAGACCGCCCGACTCCGCAAATGCACACGGCGCGACGACTTGTTCAGAGCATCCTTTACACGGGGTGGATCGGGTTGCGCTTTTCGTAGACCGCAGGCTTCTTCAGCGAATACGCCCGGAATCGCTGGATCAGTTCCTTGCGCAACTCGTTCGGATCCACGACGGCTTCGACTGCGAAGGGATCCGCAGCGACGCTGAAGACGTTGATCTCTTCTGCGTATTCCTCGCGCTTCTTTTCGACGAAGGCTGCGCGCTCGTCCTCCGGAAGGGCCTGGATACGGTTGAAGTGTATCGCGTTGATCGCGGTCTCAGGCCCTACGAGCGCCGGCATCGCGGTGGGAAGCGCGAGCATCGCATCGGGTTGGGTCGGCGCTCCGGCCATCCCGAGATAGCCGCCGCCGTATGCCTTGCGCACGAGGACAGTGATCCTCGGCACCGTCGCTTCGCAGACCGCCGACAACAACTTCGCTCCGTGGCGAATGATGCCGCCCTTCTCGACGGAACTGCCGATCATGTAGCCGCTGATGTCCTGCAGGAACAGCAGCGGGATGTTGAATGCACTGCACAGCCAGATGAATCGCGCGGCCTTGTCCGATGAATCGTTGAAAAGTACTCCGCCCTTGAACTTGGAATTGTTTGCCACGACGCCGACCGCCATTCCGCCAAGGCGGATCAACGAGGTCACGATCTCCTTCGCGAACAGGGCCTTGTGCTCCAGTACGCTGCCATCGTCCGCAATTGCGTCGATGACCGTTTTCATGTCGAAGGGTTGTTTCTCGTTGACAGGAATCACTTCCCGCAGATCCGGCGGCGCAACCTTGCCGGTGTCGGCGACGATGGAAGGTTTCTCCAGGTAGCTCTGCGGCATGAATGCAAGATACCTTTTCGTCATCTCGATCGCTTCCGCGTCGCTCTTGACCAGGATATCTCCGAGGCCGCTGATCATGCAGTGCATCCGCGCGCCGCCAAGATCCTCCTCGCTGATTTCCTCGCCAATCGCCATATGCACCATGCGCGGAGAACC
Source organism: Betaproteobacteria bacterium (assembly GCA_009780885.1). Lineage (GTDB taxonomy): Bacteria > Pseudomonadota > Gammaproteobacteria > Burkholderiales > Rhodocyclaceae > WQZF01. The sequence goes on from WQZF01000032.1 coordinate 3,530, forward strand.
GAGGAAGGCCGATGCCTGCTTGTCCACCATGATCACCGTTTCGCACAGCGCGGGGATGTAGGCCGCGCCTGCCGGCGATGGCCCGAACAGCACGCAGATCTGCGGGATCGCTCCGGAAATCTTCACCTGGTTGTACCAGATGTTTCCCCATGCCCGCCGCCCGAGAAAACATTGCTTCTGCTCGTCGATGCGGGCGCCCGCAGAGTCCACGAGGTAGATGAGCGGGATTTTCAGTTGCAATGCCAGTTCCTGGAAGCGCGTGATCTTCAGGAATGTCTGATATCCCCAGGTGCCTGCCTTCGAGGTGAAATCATCCGCGATGATGGCAACCTTGCGGCCGGCGACCGATCCGATCACGGTCACGACCGCATCGCCGGGCACGCCCTTCTCGATGCCGGCGAGCAGCCCGTCCTCGAACTCGGGTTCTCCATCGAGGAGTAAACGTATCCGGTCGCGCACGAACATGCGTGTTTCGAGCCATTTGGCCGCCCTTGGCGAGTCCCTGCCGCCGGCCCTGGCCCAGGTTTGCTTTTCTTCCAGTTTGTCGTAGACGTCTGCCATCATTTACCTTTCATATGCTTGTTGCTTCAGTGTCCAAAAACCAGCCCCGCAACGGCGCCATCCTTCAGAAGCTCGGAAGACCGCGCCTGATGCCGGATCTCTCCGGAGGCAATTACCAGGGCGCGATCGGAGTTGCCGAGAGCAATCCTGGCGTTTTGCTCGACGAGTAAAATCGTTACGCCTTGCTCGCGCAGCGCCTGCACCTGCTTGTAGATTTCGGCGACCATGATCGGCGCAACGCCCATCGACGGCTCGTCCAGCATCAGTAATTGCGGATGCCCGATCACGGCGCGGGCCATCGCCAGCATTTGCTGCTCTCCTCCGGAAAGCGTGCCCGCGAGTTGTTTCCTGCGCTCCATCAACCGTGGGAACAGTCGAAGCGCGCTCTCGATCTCGCCGGACAAATTGCCGACGCGGCGCGCGTAGGCCCCCAATTCAATGTTTTCCTCGACGGTCATCGAAGCAAAGACCTGCCTGCCCTCGGGCACATGGATCAAGCCCCGGCGCACCCGCGCTTCCGGAGAGAGTCCCGCAGCAACTTGCCCGCGATAACGGACAACGCCCGTCGTCTTCGAGAGCGTCCCGCTCAGCGCCTTCAACAAGCTTGTTTTTCCCGCTCCGTTTGGTCCGATGACACAGACGGTTTCCCCTTTTCCGATCTCGAAACTTGCATCGCGCACGGCGCAGAGCTTTCCGTAGAATGCGGACAATTTGTCGACCGACAGCACCGCTTCAGTCATGTTCTTCTCCCAGGTAGGCCGCCACCACATCGGGATTGCTGCGCACTTCGGACGGCGTCCCGCTGGCAATGACCGTGCCTGCGTCCATGACGAAGACCCGGGCCGAAACATTCATCACGAGATCAATGTCATGCTCGATCAGTACGACTCCGATCCCCCCGTCCGCGATCTTCCTGAGCGTCTCGCCCAGGGCCGAGCTCTCCTTGTCGTTCAATCCTGCGGCGGGTTCGTCCAGGAGAAGGTAGGCCGGCTCGGTTGCCAACGCGCGCGCGATCTCCACGCGCCGCTGGAAGCCGTAAGGCAAGTCTCCTGCGCGGCGCAACCAGAAGGATTCCGGGACATCCATCCTGACCAGGAGATCCTGCGCCGCCAGGAAGGCATCCCTTTCTTCATGCCGGACCGCCGGCGTCATCAGGAGATTCGCCGCGAGCGATGCCCTGCGGTGCCGCGTGCGGCCCATGACGACCACCTCGACCGTGCTCATGTCGGAGAACATCTGCAAATTCTGGAAGGTGCGAACCACCCCGCTCGCGCACATCCGGTGTGGAGGCAGGCCAATCGTTTCAGCCTCATCGACGGTGACGGAACCTTCATCGGCGCCGATGAATCCGGAGATCACGTTCATCAGCGTAGACTTGCCTGCGCCGTTGGGGCCAATGAGACCGGTAACGCAGGAGCGTTCGGCTTCGATATTCACATCGCGCAGGGCGCGCAGCCCGCCAAAGCGCTTGGAAACATGACGGATAGCGAGCATTTCAGTTCCTCTTGCCGCGCAGCAGGCGCTCGCCAAGACTGAGTACGCCTTCAACCAGCCCCGAAGGCATGAATTTCATGATCAACACCATCGTGATGCCGAAGACCAGGGTCTTGTAATCCTCGAACTGCTCGAATACCACCGGCAGGATCGTGATGATGAATGCGCCGACGATGGCGCCTGATACGCGGGTCAGGGAACCCAGGACGACCATCATCAACAGCTCGATCGAGTATCCGATGCCAAAGGTGCCTGCATTGAACGAACGGGCAAAATAGGCGTAAAGCCCGCCCGACAGTCCGGTCAGCAACGCGCCGATCGCAAAGACGAAAGCCTTCATCCGGACAACGTCAACCCCGACGCTTGCGGCTGCCGAGGCCGACATCTTGACGGCGAGCAGCGAGCGGCCCACCTGCGTGGAAGCGATATTGCCGGCCACGAGCACCGAGAGCCCCAGCGCCACCCACACGACCCAGAAATAGCGTTCCATGCTCGAAAGATCGAAACCGAGGAACATGAACCTCTCGACGCTGGCGCCCGGGTCGAGGCCGCCGGTGAAGGCGCGCGCGTTGGCAAAGAAAATGTACATGATGATTCCGAATGCCAGCGTTGCCATGGCAAGGTAATGCTCATGCAAGCGCGAAAGCGGCCGGCTGATCCCCCATCCTATCGTCATCGCTACTGCAGCGCCCGCTGCGATGGCAAGCGCGGGTTCAATATGAAACTGATTCGCCAGGTACGCAGTCACGTAGGCGCCCAGTCCATAGAACGCCGCCTGTCCAATCGAAATCTCACCCGCAAACCCGAGCATCAGGCAGAGCCCGACGGCTGCGATTGCATTGATCATGCTCAGGACGAGCACCGACTTGTAGAACGAGTTGGTGACAGCGAATGTACAGATGGGAAACAACACCATCAGCACAAGGCTCAGCTTCCGGTCCGCAGAAAGTGGAACACCGGGCCGCTTTGCCGTCGACTCCGAAGCCGCGGGGGATACAGTCAATTTCATTCGTTTTTCCTTGTCAAAGCTTGTTGGGCAGGGCACGTCCGAGCAAACCTTGCGGGCGGAACAGCAGGATCGCCAGCAAAAGCACGAGCGAGACGGCATCCTTGTAGGCGGAACTCAAGTAGCCAGCGGTCAGCGATTCGACCAGGCCGAGGATCAACCCCCCAACCAGCGCGCCGATGGGATGTCCAAGGCCGCCGAGAATTGCTGCGGCAAAACCCTTGATGCCGAGAAACATCCCATTATCATAATGAGCGGAAGCCACAGGTGAGAGGAGAGCACCTGCGGCGCCGCCGATCAACCCGGCGAAGACAAAGGCGATGATTGCCGCCCGCTTCGGCGAGATGCCCATGAGCACTGCTGCGTAGTGGTTGATGGCAACCGCCCGCATCCCCTTGCCAATGCGCGTTTTCTGCATCACGGCCCAAAGCAGCCCCAGGAGAACCGCGAGCGACCCGACGATCCAGATGGACTGCTGCGAGATCGACATCGATCCGAGCATGAGCGGCGACCCCGAGGAGAAAGAGGGGGGAAATTGCGTGTCCTTGCCGATGAAGACCTGGGCCAGTCCCTTGATCGTGACTCCCAACCCGAGGGTGACCATCACCTGGGCAATATGGTTGTCCTTGTTCATGCCGGCCAGGCAAAGTTCGTACGAAAGCCATGCCACCACGACGCAGGCGGCGATTGCCAGCGGAATCGCCAACGCCAGCGGAATCTGCTGGACGATGGTCAGCCAGGCGTAGAGAAGCCCGCCGACCATCACGAATTCCCCGTGGGCGAAATTCACGACCCGCACCGTCGAGAAAACGATGGTGAAGCCGATGGCGATCAGCGCGTAGATCGCTCCGACCGTGATGCCTGATATGACGACTTGCTGGAACATGCCGGTTTTTCCTCCTTGATCTTCTTTCTCAACTAACAAACTATTGTGCGTTAGCAACAGTGTCGTTTGATTTGTGTCGCCTGTCAATAGCGAAACAGTGGCATAATGCTAATATATGTTGACTGATGAACGCTTGTTCGTTAGTTTACTGAATGTCACGCCCATCCTCTTGATCATCACTGGGGTCAGGGGTGGGTGAAGTTTTGCCGGGCACGCCGGATGCGGGAATTTCGCCGATCCGGATCAACCGTGAAGAGGCGCGCAATGCCTTTGAGTCACCCCAAGCTGAAGCTTGGGGATTCCTCGACACAGTGTGGGGCGCCTTCGGCGCCTGCCAGGTAATGTCTCGCTGATCCCGCCATGAATGGCGGGGATTGCGCTCGACAGGTGTTCAACTCCTCCTTTCCGGCCACGGCCGGAAAGGAGGCATGTCCACCGGAATTCATCAACAGAACAGGAGAAGGAACATCGACACGACGATCGAACACAACATACATATGACACAAACAGGAATGAGCACTGAAGGAGCAACCCCCGGCATATCGCCGGAACTCATTGAAAACTCGCGAGGAGACCACATGAAACCATTTCGAATGAAAGCAACATATATTGCCGTTGCCACGCTGCTTGGCGCATTGGGCGCAGCATCCTCCCTTCCCGCTTATGCCGAAACCGAAATCGAGGCATTGAAGCGGGAATTGGCGGATCAGCGCAAACAGATGGCAGAACAGCGCGCAATGATCGAAAAATTGCTTGCCGTCCAGGGCGCCCAGAAGGAATCCATCGAGAAAATCGAGGCGCGTCCGGCACAGGCTGCGGCGCAAGCTTCAGGGCCGGCGGGGCCTGCGGGCCAGGGCATCAACGTGATGAAGGGCCTGACCCTCTACGGCACGCTCGACGTCAACGTCGCCAGCACCAACAGCGGCTATGGCCGCAAGACCACCGTCGGCTCCGGCGGCATGACCGCCTCCAGCATCGGCCTCAAGGGAGAAAGGGAGTTGATGGAGGGCTTGCGCGTCGTTGGCGAAGCCGAGATGGGCGTCGATTTTTCGACCGGTTCCGTGAGTAACGGTCCCATCGATAACGGAATCAACAAAGGCGTTCCGACTTCCGGCGCCCTTCTGGGCACCGGCAACCAGTTGTTCTCTCGCCAGGCATACGTCGGCCTCGCCAGCGACACCTACGGACAGGTCACGCTGGGCCGCCAATACACGGCCTCATACGTCGCTGCGGCACTCATGGGCAACGCCTTCGGCGCCGGCTTCTATGGCACCAGCGGTGATTTCCTGCCGATCATCGGCGGAATGCCTACCCGCCTGAACAACTCGATTGTCTATCGCTCGCCGAATCTTTCCGGATTCTCCGTCTGGGCCACCTACACCGTTGGCAACGAAAACAACGTCAACGAGACGACCGTCTCCGGCACCGGCAGGGTGACGGATTCTTCCGGCGCGGGTTGGGATCTCGGCGTCTTCTATCGCGGCGAAAAACTGACTGCGGGGGCGACGGCATGGGATCTGTACAACGCTTCCTTCGCCCAGAACGAAACGGATCTGGCGAAGAAAAGAGGCTGGCAAGTCATGGCGAACTATGACTTTGGTTTTGCCAAGGTCTATGGCAACTATGTCTCGGGCAGGATCTCCGGCGGCAATTACGAGAACGTGACGAAGACCCTGTCGAAGGCCGATGGCTGGAGCTTGAGCGGCAGCGTGCCCTTCGGCAGGCACACCTTCATCGCGAGCTACACGAGGGTCGATGACAAATCGCTCCTCAACCGCGATGGTTCCCTGGTCGGCATCGGATATACCTACAAGTTCCAGGATGCGACATGGCTGTACCTCAACTGGGGCAAGCAGTTCAACAACAGCAATGCTTCCTATAGCCTGTTGAACGGCGGAGACCTGGTCGGAAGCGTCGTCAAGCCGGGCTACGACCCGAGCGGCGTGATGATGGGGATCAATTCGAGGTTCTGAAGCAGCAGTCCTTCAGCACACCGGACCAACACAAAACTCCTCGCCCCCCGGGGCGAGGAGTTCGACCCGGCCCGAAAACAGGCATCCTTGAGAAAAAAACCCGAAGGGGCAAAAAACCTCCCTTTTCGAGAGAGATGGCGCGAAGCGCCGGTGGGAGTGCGCGAAGCGCATCGCGCGAAGAACGAGGTTTTCGTAGGGGCGACCTGTGCTCGCCCGTTTTCGTTGCATTCGGATGATTGCGGGCGACCACAGGTCGCCCCTACAAAGAACCTCATCCCCCATCGCCCCCCAAGCGTTGCTTTTTCCGCAAAATTTTCGCTTCGGCCAATTTTCTAAATTACTGTAATAATTCTTTGATATAAAACATTACAGTAGCCAAATATTATTTAAGTAAATTTAGAAAATATCCCGCTTTTTATAGGGATTTCTCCGGACGCCGCCTCGCCTGGGCGCCAGACTCAGGCTCAAGGAATGCGCACTCTCCAGATGAACCCCCGTCTTTCCTGAAGAGATTTTCATCCCCTTTTCCGGAACCCCACAAGGCCCCAAATCCGCTTGAGTTTTTTTGCGCCGAAGAGTAATTTATTCATGAACGAATAATGAATATCCCCAAAAAATGGACATGAGCATAAACGTCTTTTTCTCTTTTCCCGATGGTTTTCGCTTTGCTCGACCCATCCTGCGTGCCGATCCCATGTCACGGGATCGTAGGGGCGGATGGCAATCCGCCCGGGCAATGCCACGGGACGATTGCCATCGTCCCTCCCCGCATTTATTTAGCATTATAAATCATCCCCGCCTTGAATATCGCGGGATAAGTTCTCCAAACCCCTTTCAGGAACGCCCTGCCTCCCTTGCTGGAGGCGGGTTTTATTGACGGAGAAAAAAATGAAACGGATTTTCAGCAAATGCCTGACGATGGCCGCATTCTTCCTGCTGGCGCTGGCCCCGGTGTTCACGGCGACGGCGCAGGCGGCATCGGACGACTTCATGATCGGCGCCACGCCCTACGCCACGCTTCAGGATGCCGTTGACGCCGTGACCGCCGGCCAAACCATCCTCATGCGGCGAAACGTGAGCTTGAGCGATGTAGTCTATTTCGACAATAACATCAATGCCTACACCCTCGATCTGGGTGGGAACACCCTTTCCACCACAGGGCAGCCGGATACCGCGCTGAACCTGGGGTTGGGAACGGTCACCATCAAGAATGGAAGCATTTCCGCCGATACGGCTACTTCCGCCATTTACGTGTCTGGCGCTTCGGTCACACTGGACGGTCTGACGGTGACGAACGTCTATCCAAGTTCTATGAGTGTTGTTAACCTATATACCGGAACCCTGTCCATCCTCTCTGGAACTTACTCTGGAGCTGGCAGCACCGTCTTCGTTTCGGGCGGCGCCGCATCCCTTCTATCCGGCGATTATTCATCTGATGTTGTCCCTGTTGAGGTCCACGCCGGAACCCTGTCCATTTCTGGCGGCAATTACGTGGGTGCGAGTGACGCAGTATTCGTTACTGGCGGCACGGTCACCCTCACGGCAGGGTATTTCAAGAGCACGGTCAATCCTTCCAACGGCTGCCTCTACAGGACGGGGGGTTCCATCGTGCTGGCAAGCGGCTCCACCGCCACCGTCAACAGCATCCCCTTGACGGATAACTGGCTGAACAAGGCGACGGAGGTGACGGTGACGGTCAGCGCCGCCTCCACGAACGCCGATCTGAGCGCGCTGGCCTACCGCGTGAACGGCGGCGCGGCGACGCCGGTTCCTTCGTTTTCGGCGGGGCAGACGACTTACGACATTACCCTGCCCGTTGGCACGAGCCCGACGGCAAGCATCTCGATTGCCGCGACGGCGGCGGCGGGCGCGGGCGCGACGATTAGCGCGCCGGACATCAACCTGTCGGGCGGCGCGGGAACGGCGACGGCGATGGTGACGGCGCCAAACGGCACAACCACCAAAACCTATACGCTCAACTTCAGCACGATGATGACGCCCACGGTCTCGCTGGTCGGCGCCTCGCCCTCGGGCACACAGGGGGCCTTTGCGGGCAACCTGAACGTGACTTTTGCGGTGTCGGGCAGCGCCAGCGAAAACCTGGATTTCACCTGCGCGATCGGCACGCTGACGACTGTGGTTCCGAATACCGGCGACGGCCAAGTCTCATTCTTCTTCAGCGCGGCCGACCTGAACACGCTGGTGGCGGGTAACTACCCGATCACGGTGTCCTCGCCCGGCAGCACGCACAACAGCGCGATTACGACAACGCAGATCGGCACGCTGACGGTGAATCCGGCGGGCGGCGGGATGTCCTCGCCCAGTGTCTCCCTCGTGGGCGCCTCGCCCTCGGGCACGCAGGGGGCGTTTGGCGGCCTCACCGTCAGCTTTGCGGTATCGGGCAGCGCCAGCGAAAGCCTGGATTTCACCTGCGCGATCGACGCGCTGACGAGCACGACAACGCGCACGGGCGACGGCCAGGCCTCATGCGTATTTGCCGCAGCGGGGCTGAACGCGCTGGCGGCGAGCAGCTACAACATCACGGTGTCCTCCCCCGGCAGCGCGCACAACAACCCGATGGCGGCAACGACGATCGGCACGCTGACGGTGCTCTCCGGCGGAGGAGGCATTATCCCGCCCCCACCCGGGCCGACGCCGACACCGACACCGGCACCAACGCCCTCCTCCGGGAACTTCTCCGACGGCGACACGCTGGCAGCAGGAGGCTCTTACGTTGCGCCTGCCGGGAATTCGGGTTTCTGCCTTGGCGGAAATCCGGGCAGCGCCCCGGTGGCGGTGATCATTGATGATGTGCCCTATATGATTAGCCCGGAAGCGGAAGACACCTGCTTCGAGGTCTTTGCTGCCGAAACCGGACGCGCGTTGATTCTCGACAGCGGCACGGCAGACATCAGCACCCCGATGCCCGGCGCAGCCTTGCTTGAAGCGAGGAATGGCGATCTGGTGATCAATGAGGGCAACGCGACGATCCGCGTGACGGTCGACCCCGTTTGCACGAGCACGAGAATTACGGTGCTCGAAGGCAAGGTCGATGCCCCGGAATGGATCACTTCTCCGATGCCTGCAAGCGGCTGCCCCGAAGACGCGCTGACGCCGGGACAAAAGAGCTTCATGGTGCATGACGGAAAGCTCGCCTGCCCTCCGGCGGCGCTGACGATCAAGGGCGGCTGGTCAAGGCTGACGGTGCAGCAGACGCAGCCACTGGCCGCAGGCCAGCAGCTCTTTGTCGTGGCCGGTCATCCGCTTTATGGGTGGTATCAAAACAACGGGCAGGGATGGATGCCGTTGGGCGATGCCTTCCTGCCCTTCTCGACCGCGAGCCAAACCGGCCCGACGACGACCACGTCAGTCGAGCGTCTCGATGTCCGCCCGATTATCGGCACGGAGTTGTACACGGGCAATGGAACGAGCGCAGAAGAAATGATGATGAACGGGCGGTATTGCGGGGCGTTCAAGGTGGCTCCGTAGCTTCGCAACCACCCCGCCCTTCGGGCACCCCTCCACGGAGGGGAATTAAACAGCGGCGCTCCTTGGAGCGCCGTTTGTTTTGTACCTGCGGGAACGTGGAATACATCCGGCAGGTAGCAGGTAGGATGGGTAGAGCGCCAGCGAAACCCATCGGGGTTCCAGAGGGAGCGTTACCGCCCGATGCCTGCAAACGGGTGATTTCGGGCGACCGCAGGTCGCCCCTACAAAACCCCGACAGCTTGTCCCGACAAAATCCCGGCGTAGGGGCGACCTGTGGTCGCCCGTTCCCCGTATTTCCGGCGCGAAGCGCCGCACTTCAAGGCCCCCTTTCAGCACTTCTCCACACGCCCTGATTTGACAAAGCTCCGCGATCCGGTATCATTGAAACTAACAATTGTTAGTTCGTCACCGGAGGATTCCATGCACTACCAAACCATCAGCTACGATCTGCGGCCCGACGGCGCTGCGATCTTGCGGCTGAACCGCCCCGAAGCAAAGAACGCCATGAACGGCGTGATGTACGACGAAGCCCGCGAATTGCTCGCGCGGATCGACCAGGATCCTGCGATTCGCGTCCTGATACTGACCGGCAACGGCAGCGCGTTTTGCTCGGGCGGAGATTTCAAGTACCAGCAGAGCCAGGCTGCCCGGCCTGAAAAGGAACGTTTGGCCGAAGCCAGCAAGCTGGCCCTGTGGCTGGGCGAACTGGACAGGCTTGCAAAACCCGTCATCGGCCGGATCAACGGAGCCGCATACGGCGGCGGCGTGGGTCTCGCCTCGGTCTGCGATGTCGTGATCGCCCATGCGGGCGTAAAGTTCTGCCTGTCGGAAGCCAGCATCGGGCTCATGCCCAGCATGATCTCTCCGTATGTTGTCGCGAAGATAGGACTGTCGAACGCGCGCAGCGTGTTTCTCAACTCACGGGTGTTCGACGCAGAAGAGGCAAGGAGATTCGGGCTCGTTCATGAAGTGGTGAGCGAAGACCAGCTCGACGCGGCGGTCGAGAAGCAGGTGCAACTTTTCCTCCGCTGCGCTCCGGGAGCGGTTGCGGCAACCAAGAAACTCATTGCTCACGTGAACGCGCACGGCGAAGAGGAAAATTTTCGCCATACCGTCGATCTCGTTTCCCGGATGTGGGCCTCCAAGGAGGCTGCGGAAGGCATTGCGAGCTTCCTCGAAAAACGCGAGCCTTCCTGGCGCGTCCGCTCTCCGGAAAGCGCTTTGCCGAAGGATTCAAAATGAGGATTCACGGCATTTTCCACCCCATCTTTGCCGGCCCGGGCGCGGGCCGGAATCTCGAACAGGAGGTTTGCAATGTCTGACATGCCGCGCAGCGTGCGCATCCACGAAGAGGGCCCGCGCGAGGGCTTCCAGATCGAGTCTGCGTCGATCCCGACCGGGCGCAAGATTGAATTCATCGAAGCGCTGGCCGAAACCGGCCTGCACCAGATCGACTGCGTTTCCTTCGTGAATCCGAAGAAAGTGCCCGGCATGGCAGACGCAGAACAGGTCATCGGCGGCGTGCGACGCCGCGAAGGCGTCCGTTACACCGGTCTTTGGCTGAACACCAGGGGCTTGCTCCGCGCACTGGAGACGCCGGTGGACGTGGTCGGTTCGATTCGCGTGACGGCTTCCGAAACCTTCTGCCAGAAAAACACCGGAATGAACCATGAGCAGACGATGCAGGAGCAGCGCCGCTGGCTCGAAATCTATCGTGAAAAGGGAATCGGGCTCGAATGGGGTTACGTCATGACCGCCTTCGGCTGCAACTACGAAGGCTTTATCCCGACCGAGCGCGTCTGCCTGATGGTCTCCCAACTGCTTGAGCTGGCCGCCGAAGCCGGCAGCAGGCTGCACGGCGTCTATCTCGCGGATACCGTCGGCTGGGGGACGCCGTTGTCGATCGAGCGCACGATCGGCGCGGTGCGCGAACGCTGGCCCGATCTTCCGCTGGCCCTGCATTTGCACGACACGCGCGGCACGGGATTGGCCAATGCGGCGGCGGCATTGAAGCTTGGCGTCGGGCAATTCGATACGACCTGCGCCGGGCTGGGCGGCTGCCCCTTTGCCGCGCACAAGGGCGCCGCAGGAAACATCTGCACCGAGGATTTCGTTTTCATGTGCGAAGAAATGGGCATCTCGACCGGCCTCGACCTCGAAAGGCTGATCGACTGCGCCCACATGGCGGAAGAAATCGTCGGGCACCCGCTCCCCGGCAAGGTCCTGCGCGCCGGGAGCCTCAAGCGATTCCGCGACGCGATTCATGCCGCGTGAAGCGGCTGTTCTCGCCTCTGCGCACAGGGGGGCCGGATGTGGGATACAGTTTTTTCTGCCAGGAAACCCGTGTATTTACTGAGGGTCTGGCGGAAGCGGTGAGATTCGAACTCACGGACAGGTCGCCCTGTCGCTGGTTTTCAAGACCAGTCCATTAAACCACTCTGGCACGCTTCCCGCTAAGGATAAGGGCCGGATCGACGCCACGTCGATCCGGCCCTTGGTTTTTGGTCGGGGTGAGAGGATTCGAACCTCCGACTCCTGCGTCCCGAACGCAGTACTCTACCAGGCTGAGCTACACCCCGAGGGTAGAAAGATTCCGGCGGGGATCTGAATATGACTCAGAAATTACGCTCCACCGCGAAAGCCGCCAATTCTAGCAATGAATCCCGGTATTGTGAAGCGCCCAGGCCGTCCAGCGCCGCGCGCGCGAGGGCGGCTTCGGCGGTGGCGCATTGCCTGGCGTGCTCCAGCGCCCCGGTGTTCTTGATCGCCTTGAGTACGGCGGGGAAGCTGTCGCGTCCGCCGTGTTCGATGGCCTGGCGCACCGCGTCCGCTTCTTCGGGGGCGCCGTCGCGCATGGCGTAGATCAGCGGAAGGGTGGGTTTGCCTTCGGCCAGGTCGTCGCCGAGGTGCTTGCCGGTGTCGGCTTCGCTGCCGGAATAATCGAGCACGTCGTCGACGATCTGGAACGCGGTGCCCAGGTGCATTCCGTAGGCGGCCAGATTGCGTTCGGTTTGCGCGTCGACCCTGCCGAGGATCGCGCCGGTCTGGGCGGCGGCCTCGAAGAGTTTTGCCGTTTTGTAGCGGATGACTTGCAGGTAGCGCGTTTCGTCGACGTCGGCGTCGTGGCAATTCATCAGTTGCAGGACTTCGCCTTCGGCGATGATGTTGGTGGCATCCGAGAGCACCTGCATGATGCGCATGCTGTCGACCGAGACCATCATCTGGAAGGCGCGCGAATAGAGGAAATCGCCGACCAGCACGCTGGCAGCGTTGCCGAAGAGGGCGTTGGCGGTGCCCCGGCCACGGCGCAGTTCGGATTCGTCGACGACATCGTCGTGCAAGAGCGTCGCGGTATGGATGAATTCGATGACCGCCGCGAGTTCGTGTTTTTCCTTGCCGTCGAAGCCGCAGGCGCCGGCGGCGAGCAGGACGAGCGCGGGGCGCAGGCGCTTGCCGCCGCTGTGGATGATGTATTCGGCCACCTGGCGCACAAGGGCGACTTCGGAGTGGAGCCGCGCGCGGATGACCGCGTCGACGGCGCTCATGTCCGCCGCGATGAGCCCAAAGAGGCGGTTGGCGAGTTGAGCCTGCTGGAGGGTTTGGGACGGCGTCGGGGCGGAAGTCACGGCGGAAGCGGTAAAAAAGTGCGGAAGAAGGGAGAGGAACAGGCGGCGAATCTTAGCATGATCACTCCCGCTGCCAGGCTTCGAGATACTGCCGCCAATGCGGCTTGTCGATCTGTTCGAGTTCGGCGCGCACGAAGGCGATTTCCTCGTCGTATCCGGCGCGCGTCATTTCGCCGCGCATGAGGCGGAAGCGGCAGAGGACGAGGTAGGTGTTGACGACATCGGTTTCGCAGTAGTCGCGGATTTCGCCGGCGCGTCCGGCCTGCCAGGCGTCCCAGACTTGTCCGCCGTCCATGCCGAGCTTGCCGGGAAAGCCGATCAGCCGGGCCAGATCGTCGAGCGGGGCGTTGGCGCGCGGTTGATAGAGCGCGAGCAGATCCATCAGGTCGAGGTGGCGCGTATGGTAGCGGCTGATGTAGTTGTTCCATTTGAAGTCGCGCGAGTCGAGCTGGTCGCCGTCGCCCAGATCCCAGTAGCGCGGCGCGCTAACGCCGTGGATGAGGCCGCGATAATGCAGCACCGGCAGGTCGAAACCGCCGCCATTCCAGGAGACGAGTTGCGGCGTGAATTTTTCGATGCCGTCGAAAAAGCGCTGCACGATCGTGGCCTCGTCCTGCTCCGGTTCGGCCAGCGACCAGACCCTGAAACTTTCGCGCGTGCGCAGCGCGCAGGAGATGGCGACGATGCGTTGCAGATAGTGCGGCAGGAAATCGCTGCCGGTTTTGGCGCGGCGCTCCTGGAACGCGATTTCGGCGACTTCGGCATCGGAAAGCGGAGCCGGTTCTGCGTCCGGATCATGCGTTTGCGCCGCCTGGTCGAGACGATGCAAACGGCGCAATCCGGCGACGTCGGGAATGGTTTCGATATCGAAAACGAGGGTAGGTTTCATGGGCATGGATCGGGGAAAGAAGATTCAGGCATGATTGCGCAGCCATTCCAGATAACGCGCGACGCCGGTGGCAACGTCGGCGAAGGCTTCCTCATATCCGGCCTGGCGCAGCGCGCTCAAGTCGGCCTGGGTGAAGGGCTGGTATTTGTCGCGCAGCGCGTCGGGCATCGGGATGTATTGAATATCCCCCTTCTCCTGCATTTCGGCGAGCGTCAGCGCCGAAGCTCCGAAATGGGCGCGGCAACCGTTGACGACCGCGTGCGCGACATCGTTGAAACTCTGCGCGCGGCCACTGCCGAGATTGAAGATCCCCGATTTTTCCGGGTGATCGAGAAACCACAGGTTGACCTTGACAACATCATCGACAAAAACGAAATCGCGTTGATGCCCGCCGTCGGGATAGCCGTGTGAGCCGGAAAAGAGTTGCACCTTCGCCTCGCGGCGGAATTCGTCGAAATGGTGACAGGCGACCGAGGCCATGCGCCCCTTGTGCTGTTCGCGCGGGCCGTAGACGTTGAAGTAGCGGAACCCGGCGATCTGCGCGCGGGGCCGCCCGCCGCATTCGGCCAGCTTCCGGCGCACGATCTGGTCGAAGAGAAACTTGGAATAGCCATAGACATTCAGCGGCGCTTCAAATTCCCGCATCTCGCGGAAAATGGTGCTGGCCCCGTAAACAGCGGCGGAAGAGGCGTAAAGCAGCGGCGTTTCCTGATCGAGACACCAGTTCAGCAGACGCAGCGAATAGCGGTAGTTGTTCTCCATCATGTAGCGGCCATCCGTCTCCATCGTGTCGGAACAGGCGCCTTCATGGAAAATCGCCTCGACATCGCCATCGAAATCGCCGTTTTCGAGGCGTCCGATGAATTCCTGCTTGTCGATGTAATCGGCAATCTCGCAGTCGACGAGATTCCTGAACTTGTCGGCGCGGGAGAGATTGTCGACGGCAAGGATTTCGGTCACGCCGCGCGCATTCAACGCGCGCACCAGATTGGAACCGATAAAACCGGCAGCGCCGGTAACGATGGTCATCATGAAGGAACTCCTTTTGTTTCGATGTGGGGCATGATTCGGTAAGCGATTTTCTAAATTTACTTAAATAATGTTTCGCTACTGTAGTGGGTTTTAGTCAAGAATTGTTTAAGTAATTTAGAAAATTTCAGCGAATATTGGGATGAAAAGCTCGTGCAGGATGGCCGGCGCAGTTATCGGCCCGCAGCCGCAAATCGTGCCAAAGAACCTCAGAGCGAGGCGGGGTTTTAAGCCCCCTTTTTGAAAGGGGGTGCCCCGAAGGGGCGGGGGTTTGGGTTTTGAATTCAATCCTGCGGCGCGAAGCGCCGGAAATGAGGCTTAACCCCCCAAACCCCCGACGGCTTCGCCGCCACCCCCTTTCAAAAAGGGGGCTTTCAAGGAGTGCGGGCGTTCCGCCCGCAGAGAGCGTTGTGGCAAGCCTCACGCGATGACAAATTGAAATGGGTTTCCTGAGAGAGCGCAAGCGAAACCCATCGTTTCTCAATCCGGAATTCCGATGGGTTTCGCTGCGCTCACCCCATCCTACGGGCTCGGCGCCGCTGCCCAAGGAGACCATTTTCGTGACGTCACGAAAATGGTCCAATGAGGAAAAACCCGTTGTTTCACAAGAGGTTATGGCGCGCTGGATGGTGACCAGGAAATTTTCCCAGCGGGCGTATCCCAAGGGAACCTCTGAATAAGTCGAGCGGTAAGCGTGCGCTGCGGATTGGGATGGGATGCTAGGCGCAAACCACAGCGATACCCGTAGGTATCGCGAGGATTTGCAACGCCGCAGACCGCCCAACTCCGCAGATGCACGCGGCGCGGTGACTTGTTCAGAGGTTCCCAAAGGCTCCTGAAGGTCGCGCGCGAACCAGAATTCGATTTCTTCGTCCGGAACGGTCCGCGCCAGGGCATCCAGCCGTTCCTGCATTTCCTGTAGCGATTGTTGATCCATGAAATATTTTTTCCCGGTGGATAGCGTCGTCGTTTCGTCGGAAGAAATCACGGCCTACAGTCTAACGGAAAGCCTGTAAACCGGCGACGGGGAGCATAAAAACAGGGAAGCGCAATTTTTTACAATAAAACGTCGGCGCCAATGGATAGATTGTCTCTGCAAACTTTCATTGAGTCACCCCAACCTGAAGGTTGGGGATTCCTCGACACAGTGTGGGGCGCCTTTGGCGCCTGTCACGCTATGTCTCGCTGACCCCGCCATGAATGGCGGGGATTGCGCTCGACAGGTATTCAACAGGAGAAATCATGGCAGCCAATCTATTTGAACATTTTGAAAACGGAAACCTGAACGCAGGCGCGCAGAGGAAGAGCATCGCGTCGATGCCCTGGAACGCGCACAAGGAATTTCCCGGCGTGTTCCTGAAAAACGTGGTGACGGGGGAAGAGACGGGCGGCTTGTTCAGTTGTCATCTGGTGCGCATCGAAGCGGGCGCGAAAATCGGATTGCATTCGCATCCCGCGAGCATCGAATTGCACGAGGTCATTGCGGGCAGCGGCGTTTGCATCACGGACGACGGCGAAATTCCCTATGCGCCGGGCTGCGTAACCGTTCTGGCGAGCAAGGCGCAACATGAGGTGCGCGCGGGCGCGGAAGGGCTGTGCCTCTTCGCCAAGTTTGTTTCCGTTACATCCTGAAGCTGGCGGCGAGAAATTGCCGTGGCGTCAGGCCGTGGTGGAATTTGAAAACCTTGTGCATGTGGCTCTGGTCGGCGAATCCGGCGGCGGCAGCAGTGTCTGCCGCCGCCGTGTTTTTCCTGAGCAACAGACGCGCGCGCCGCATCCGGCTGGCAAGCTGGAAGGCGTGAGGCGTCATCCCGGTTTCGGCGCGGAAACGGCGCAGGAAGTGCCAGTGGCTGACTCCCGCCAGGGCCGCCATTTCCGGAACGGAAAACGGATCTTCCGGCCTTTCGATCAGACGCCGGATGATTTCGGGCAACCCGGAAGAGGCCGGCTCGGCGGCGGAAAAAGGCGCGGCGCGGGCAACGAGCGCATAGCTTTCCAGTTGGTCGATATCGCGCGCGGAGAGCGTCGTGGCAGCGAGACGGAAGAAATCTTCCGCCGCCGTTTCCATCTGTTCGGCGTCGATGCAAAGCACCGCGAGCGAGCTTTGCGGAGCGACATCCAGCCAATGCGCGGCGCGGGGAGGGACGGCAAAACATTCGCCGCTGCCGAGCATGCGCGTCGCGTCTTTCGTTCCCAGGGTGACGCTTCCGGACAGCACCAGGCCGATGCTCCAGTGTCCGGCGTGGATATGCCACGGATAATGCCGCGCCGCCGCATGGCTCAACACCAGTTCCATGCGGGAGGATTCGGCGTAGTGGTAGGCGATGGAGGACATGCGGTTATGGTATCGCGGATCGCATGAATACCTATTTATCCACCATTAATTTTCTAAATTTACTTAAATAATGTTTCGCTACAGTAGTGGTTTTTATTAAATAATTATTACAGTAATTTAGAAAATTAAGCGGGGATAGACACTCAGCTCGTGTAGGATGGGTAGAGCGCAAGCGAAACCCATCATCTCTCAATCCGGAATTCCGATGGGTTTCGCTTCGCTCTACCCATCCTACGGGCTTAAATAATGTTTCGCTACAGTAGTGGTTTTTATTAAATAATTATTACAGTAATTTAGAAAACTGGGCTGGGATAGATACTCAGCTCTCCGCTTCCAGCTCTTCCCGCGTGACGATGGTTGTTCCCAGTTTTCCGACGACGATGCCGCCGGCGCGGTTGGCGAGGCGGACGGCTTCCGGCCAGTCCTGACGGGCGGCGAGCATCGCGGCCAGGGTGGCGATGACGGTGTCGCCCGCGCCGGAAACGTCGAAGACTTCGCGCGCCTGCGCCGGCTGATGGACGACGCCAGCAGCGGAAAAGAGGCTCATGCCTTCCTCGCTGCGGGTCAGCAGGATTGCTTCGAGTTCGAGTTCGGCGCGCAGCTTTTGCGCTCGCTGCGCGAGGTCGGCTTCGTCGCGCCACTGGCCGACGACATGCGCGAGTTCGGAGCGGTTCGGCGTGATCGCGGTCGCACCGCGATAGCGTGTGTAGTCGCTGCCCTTGGGGTCGACCAGCACGCGCTTTCCGGCTTTCCGGGCGCGTTCGAGCATTGCGGTGATGTGGGTCAGCCCGCCCTTGCCGTAGTCGGAGAGGATGAGCAGTTCGCAGGCGTCGATCAGCGCGTCGAATTCGGCGAGCTTGGCGTTCAGGACTTCGTGCGAGGGCGCGGTTTCAAAGTCGATGCGCAGAAGCTGCTGCTGGCGTCCGATCACGCGCAGCTTGACGGTGGTGCTGATCGCCGGGTCGCGGTGCAGGCTGGCCTGGATGCCGCTTCCGGCAAGGAGGTGTTCCAGGGTGTCGCCCGCCTCGTCGTCGCCGACGACCGAGAGCAGCGCGACCTGAGCGCCGAGTGCGGCGGCATTGCGCGCGACGTTGGCCGCGCCGCCGGGGCGTTCCTCGCTGCGTTCGATTTTCACCACCGGCACCGGCGCTTCCGGCGAGATGCGGTTGACGTCGCCAAACCAGTATCGGTCGAGCATGACATCGCCGACAACGAGCAGTCGGGCGCTGGAAAGGTCGGGGAGGCGGTTCATGAATGGATATTTCCGAAAGAAGGTTCAATATTGATCCGGCAATCAAGGGTTGAGAAAAATCGGATCATCCCAAGGCCGCGTAGCCGCGTAGGATGGGTAGAGCGCAGCGAAACCCATCGGAATTTCAGAGTTGCAGAGGGAGAAATGATGGGTTTCGCTGCGCTCTACCCATCCTACATGTCTTGAAAATCAATCCTTAATCGCCGGTTCAATAACCCGGCGCATCCCTGAACATCAGGCCGGCGGCGTCCTTTGCGGAGACGATCGGTGTGCCGCCTTCCGCCAGCGGCCAGTCGATGGCCAGGTCCGGGTCGTCCCAGCGGATGCAGCATTCGTGTTCGGGGAACCAGTAATCGGTGGTCTTGTAGAGGAAATCGGCGGATTCGGAAAGGACGATGAATCCGTGCGCGAAGCCTTCGGGAATCCAGAGTTGCTGTTTGTTTTCCGCCGAGAGCACGGCCCCGGCCCAGCGGCCGAAGGTGACGGAGTCGCGGCGCAGGTCGACGGCGACATCGAAGACCGCGCCGGCGACGCAGCGCACGAGTTTTCCCTGCGGGCGCGGGAGTTGATAGTGCAGGCCGCGCAGCACACCCTTTGCCGAGCGGGAATGGTTGTCCTGCACGAAGCGGATTTCCTTTCCGGTCGCGGCATCGAAGCGTGCCGAATTCCAGCTCTCGAAGAAAAAGCCGCGTTCGTCGCCGAAGACGCGCGGCGTAATCAGGAGGACATCGGGAATCGACAGCGGGGTACAGGTTTCCGCGTTTACCACAGTGGTTCCTCCAGCAGGTGTTGCAGGTATTTTCCGTAGCCCGTTTTCGCCATCGGCGCGGCGAGCGCGGCGAGTTTCGCGGCGTCGATCCAGCCCTGGCGCCACGCGATTTCTTCGGGGCAGGCGACTTTCAGGCCCTGGCGGCGTTCGATGATTTCGATGAACTGCGAGGCTTCGAGCAGCGATTCGTGCGTGCCGGTGTCGAGCCAGGCGTAGCCTCGACCCATGACTTCGACATTGAGTTTTCCGGCGTCGAGATAGACGCGGTTCAGGTCGGTGATTTCGAGTTCGCCGCGCGCCGAAGGCTTGATCGAGCGGGCGATGTCGACCACTTCGCCATCGTAGAAATAGAGTCCGACGACCGCGTAGCGCGATTTCGGGTGCGCCGGTTTTTCTTCGATGGAAATGGCGCGGCCATTGGCGTCGAATTCGACGACGCCGTAGCGTTCCGGGTCATGCACAGGATAGGCGAAGACGGTGGCGGCGTTGTCGCAGGCGCTGGCGCGGCGGGCCAGCGTCGCGAAGTCGTGACCGTAAAAGATGTTGTCGCCGAGCACGAGCGCTGCCGGAGCGCCATCGAGGAAATCCGCGCCGATGATGAAGGCTTGCGCCAGGCCGTCGGGCGAGGGCTGCACCGCGTAGGAAAGCTTGATGCCCCAGCGTTCGCCGTTACCGAGCAGTTGCTCGAAGCGCGGCGTGTCCTGCGGCGTCGAGATTACGAGGACGTCCCGGATGCCGGCGAGCATCAGCGTCGACAGCGGGTAATAGATCATCGGCTTGTCGAAGACTGGCAGCAATTGCTTGGAGACTGCGAGCGTCGCGGGATAGAGCCGGGTTCCGGAACCGCCAGCGAGGATGATGCCCCGGCGTTCCCTGGGGGGATTTGGGTTCATGGCGAAGGAGGAAAGGAGTGTGGCAAGGACAGTGAAAGAGTGCGCAACATGCGTTCGAGATAAGGCTGCCAGCCGGGTAGATGCAGGCCGAAATCGGCGGCAACGCGGCTGCAATCGAGCCGCGAGTTGGCCGGACGCGGCGCCGGCAGCGGATATTCGGAAGAGGGAATCGCCTCGATCGCTTCCGGTTCGAGTTTCAGGGCAAAGCCGGGAATTTCCCGCGCCGTGGCGACGATGGCGCGCGCGAAGCCGCACCAACTGACGGGGTTCGCCGGCGTCAGGTGGTAGCAGCGCGGGCCGGAGAAATTGCTGCGGCGTTGCCGGATCAGCATCAGGATCTGCGCCGTCGCGTCGGCGATGAAGGAAGCCGGGGTCGGGCTGCCGATCTGGTCGTCGACGACGCGCAGGCTGTCGCGCTCGGCGGCCAGCCGCAGGATCGTCTTGACGAAGTTCGCGCCGACTTCTCCGAAAACCCATGAGACGCGAAAGATCAGCGCGTCCGGGGCGATGTCCATGATCGCCGCGTCGCCCTGCCATTTGCTGCGGCCATAAACGGATTGCGGATTCGGCGGGTCGGTTTCGACGTAGGGTGTGGCCTGCTTGCCGTCGAAAACGTAATCGGTCGAGTAATGCACCAGCAGGGCGTTCTGCTTTTTCGCTTCTTCGGCAAGCAGCGCGACGGCTTCGGCGTTGATGCGAAAGCTCAGTTCCGGCTCGCTTTCGGCCTTGTCGACGGCGGTGTAGGCGGCGGCATTGACGATGAAGTCGGGAGCGTGTTCCCGCACCGCGCGGCGCACCGTGTCGGGCTTTGTGAAGTCGCATTCGTCCAGTGTCGGCGCGATCAGCTCGCCGAGAGTGGCGAGCGAGCGGCGCAACTGCCAGCCGACCTGTCCGTCACTGCCCAGGAGCAGCAGCCGGGGCGCGCCCGTGGAGGCGAAGGAATCAGACACTGCGGCGCTTCTCCAGGCGGGCGACCCAGTCGCGGTTGTCGAGATACCAGCGCACGGTTTTTTCCAGGCCGCTGTCGAAGCTTTCCGCCGGCGACCAGCCGAGTTCGTCGCGGATTTTCGTCGCGTCGATCGCGTAGCGGCGGTCGTGGCCGAGGCGGTCGGTGACGAACGCAATTTGCTCCTTGTAGGAAACTCCGTCGGCGCGCGGCGAGAGCGCATCGAGCAGCGCGCAGAGACGATGCACGAGGTCGAGGTTTTTCATTTCGGCATTGCCGCCGATGTTCCAGGTCTCACCCAGGCGCCCCGCTTCGAGCACGCGGCGGATCGCGCGGCAGTGGTCGCCGACATGCAGCCAGTCGCGGACGTTCTGGCCGTCGCCATACACCGGCAGCGCCTTGCCCGCGAGCGCGTTCTGGATCATCAGCGGAATCAGTTTTTCCGGGAACTGGTAGGGGCCGTAATTGTTCGAGCAATTGGTCGTCAGCACCGGCAAACCGTAGGTGTGGAAGTAGGCACGAACGAGATGGTCGGAAGACGCCTTGGAAGCGGAATAAGGGCTGTTCGGCGCGAACGGCGTCGTTTCGGAAAAGGCCGGATCCTCGGGGCCGAGCGAACCGTAAACCTCGTCGGTGGAAACATGCAGGAAACGGAAAATCCCGCGCTCCGCTTCCGGCAGTCCGTTCCAGTACGCGCGCGCGGCTTCGAGCAGGCGGAAAGTGCCAACGACGTTGGTCTGGATGAAGGCTTCGGGGCCGGAGATCGAACGGTCGACGTGGCTTTCGGCGGCGAAATTGATAATCGCGCGCGGGCGGTGGCGCGGCAACAGTTCGGCAAGGAATTCGGAATCGCAGATGTCGCCATGGATAAAAACATGACGTCCGTCGTTTTCCAGCGTAGCGAAGTTGTCGAGGTTGCCGGCATAGGTCAGCTTGTCCAGATTCAGCACCGACTCGCTGTTTTCCGCCAGCCACTGGTGGATGAAATTGCTGCCGATGAAGCCCGCGCCGCCAGTGACCAGAATCATGATTTCCCCCCTTTATGGATTCATTGGGTGCGCCCGATGGCGTGGTATTCCAGGCCGTGCGCACGCATCTCTTCCGGTTCGTACAGATTGCGCCCGTCGAAAATGCGCGGGGTCTTGAGCGCGTGCCTGATCGCATCGAAATCCGGGCTGCGGAATTCCTGCCATTCGGTGACGATGAGCAGCGCATCAGCCTCCTTGAGCGCCGCCTGCGGGGTTTCGGCGAAGGAGAGGCGCTGCTCGCCCGCGTACAGGCGCCGCGCTTCATCTATCGCCACCGGGTCGTAGGCGCGAACCGTCGCGCCCGCGTCGAGCAGGTCGGCGATGAGATAACGCGACGGCGCTTCGCGCATGTCGTCGGTATTGGGCTTGAAGGCCAGTCCCCAGAGCGCGAAATGACGGCCGGAAAGATCGTCGCCGAAAACCGCCTTGATCTTCTTGCCGAGCACATGCTTTTGCTCATCGTTCGCGGCGTCGACCGCCGCAAGCACCTTCAGCCCGATGCCGGCGTCGACGCGCGCGGTGCGCAGGAGCGCCTGCACATCCTTCGGGAAGCAGGAGCCGCCATAACCGCAGCCGGGATAAAGAAAATGGTAGCCGATGCGCGGGTCCGCGCCGATGCCGTGGCGCACGGCCTCGATGTCGGCGCCGAGATTTTCGGCGAGGTTGGCCAATTCGTTCATGAAGCTGATGCGCGTGGCGAGCATCGCGTTGGCGGCATATTTGGTCAGTTCGGCGCTCTTGACGTCCATGACGAGCAAGCGTTCGTGGTTGCGCTGGAACGGGGCGTACAGCGCCCGCATCAGCGCGATGGCCTGCTCGTCCGAAGCGCCGACGACGATGCGGTCGGGGCGCATGAAATCGGCAACCGCCGCGCCTTCCTTCAGGAATTCCGGGTTGGAAACGACGCTGAAGGGCAGGTCGAGGCCGCGCGCGCCCAACTCCTCGGCAATCGCAGCGCGCACCTTGTCGGCGGTGCCGACGGGCACCGTGCTCTTGTCGACGACGACCTTGTAATCCTCCATGTAGCGGCCAACCGAACGCGCTGCCGCGACGACGTATTGCAGGTCGGCGGAACCGTCCTCGTCCGGCGGCGTGCCGACGGCGATGAACTGCGCGACGCCGAAGCGCACCGCCTTTTCCGCGTCGGAAGTGAAGGACAGCCGCCCGGCGGCAACGTTGCGGCGCACGATGTCGGAGAGGCCGGGTTCAAAAATGGGAATGCCGCCCGATTCGAGAATGCGGATTTTTTCCGGGTCGATGTCGAAACAGAGCACGTCGTTGCCGACTTCGGAAAGACAGGCGCCGCTGACAAGGCCAACATAGCCGGTGCCGATGATGGTGATTTTCATGGAATGTTATTTAAGAGAATAAAAGTTCAAAATCAGGTTTGATATTTTGCTGCGGAATTTAAACGAACCAGACGCATCCAATCAATAGCCCCTTCGTTGTCGCAAAATTCATTCGTGAATTCTTTCGTGAATTTGTTGACCATTTTTGAATATGATTTCATGAATTCATCGTTTCTTTCTTTCGATTTGTAGCCAAGCGGCTCGATGATTTCTGTATACAACTCTCGATTTCCAGAGATGAATTCCCAGAAACGCTGGCCGCAGTATTTAAAATAGTCTCCCTTGTCCGGTTTATTGTCCCTTCCGTAGCAGCATCCATTCACAGCAATTATCTCCAGTTTTGAATTCCCGGTGCGCAATGTCTTGCGCGCAGTATTGAAATCGGAGATCATTTTTGATTTTTGCGAGTTGTTTGCCCAGTTCGGTCCGGATTTTATGGCTACAATATTCCTTTTTCCATCCCTGTCGAATTCGAGATCGATCCCCTTGATTCCTGATTTTTTTCCATCATAAATCCTGCCGTTTATAAAAATGGCAAGTCCCTCCAGCCAGTCGCCAAAAATTGTTTCCTCGTTTGATGAGATATGGGCATCCGTCAGGCTTTTTATTATATCTCCGGCGGTTAGTACATACTTTGCCTTGAATAAATACGGATTTTTCCTTTTTAATATTTTTGAAAGTTTCAGTTCGTTCAGGCTATCAATACGCTTGTTGTGGAAACTTCCAATATTTTCCTCTACATATTTTGATACATCTTTCAGGTCAAGCGTTTTCATACTCTTCCCTTTCTTCAAAGAGATAAAGCTCCGAAGGGGTCAAGGATGTCCGCACCATCTCGCAGTATTCCCTTACCATGTCAATGCCTATTGAATTTCGCCTCATTCTTTTTGCGACAACCAAGGTGGTGCCGGACCCCATGAATGGGTCAAGCACCATGTCGTTTTCCCTTGTAAAAAGCTTGATGAACCATTCCGGAAGCCCTTCCGGAAATGCAGCGCTGTGATTCTTGTTGTTGCACTCGGTCGCCAGGTGCAGAACGTTCGTCGGGTACGCCTTGTTTCGATCGATCCAGTTGGAAATGTTCTTTCCGAAACCGCTTCCTACCCTGGAATTGTCACGAATCTTATCTGTGCCGGAAAGATTCCGAAGTCTTGTGTTTGCCCAGTCGCCCATGGGAACCATTACTTCATCCTGGTACATATGGAATTTTTTGCTTTTATTGAATTGGAGAATTCTCTCCCATGCGTCTCGAAACCGGTTTGGCCACTTTCCGGGGTAACAGTTCTTTTTGTGCCAGATAAACTCTTCTGTCCACAGCCAGCCTTGTTTTCGCATTTCCAGGACAAGCTCCATTACATAAGTGCTTCGCTCGCCATTGACGACTTTTTCCTTGATGTTCAATACAAATGTCCCCGTCGGTTTCAGAACCCGAAAGAGCTGCTCCGAGACAGGCAGGAACCATTCCACGTATTCCTCGGGATGAATTCCGCCGTAGGTATTTTTCCTCTGGTCTGCATAAGGAGGAGAAGTAATTACAAGATCAACACAATCGTTTGGGAGCGACTTTAGCTCCTCCTTGCAATCTCCCCAGCGGACATCCGTAGTTATTTCCATTTTATTGGCCTTGTATCAAGGTGCCTTTCTGCGCAGAAAAGATGAACATTGCCAAACCGAGATGTCCCAGCCATGGCGCCCAATAAAGGTGGGCGCTGGCTTTTGAGAAACCCGATGCGCGCAGCGTATCGAGGATGTCCCAGCCGAAATTCTGGAAACAGAGCGAGCCTTCGCCGCTGATGGGGTTGCCGTGGATTTCCGGCGGCAGCAGATGTTCGACTTCTCCTTTCGCATCGAGCCGGGCGCGCACGCGGGTAAGGCCCGAATCCCAAAAGAAGGGAACCGAAAATACTAAACGCCCCCCCCCCCCCCCGCCGGAGCGTAATACCCCCCCCCATTCCCGGAATGCGGCGGGGGAAACCGCAAAATC
>WQZF01000033.1 GCA_009780885.1 Betaproteobacteria bacterium
GGGATTCCTGTAGGGGCGGCGTAGGGGCGGGTTTGAAACCCGCCCGTACCACCCGCCCCTACACAATGCGGGGCGCCTTCGGCGCCTGTTAGGCCATGTCTCGCTGACCCCGCCATGAATGGCGGGGATTGCGCTCGACAGGTGTTCAGGGAGCTTGTTCCTTTCGCCTGTACAAGCCTTGCGCCCTCATCCGCCGCTTTCGGTTAAAATGGAAAAGTTTTTTCTTCTTCTTATACGGGACCACCATGATTACAGGATCCATCGTCGCAATCGTGACGCCGATGTTCGAGGACGGCAGTCTGGATTTCGACAGCTTTGCCGGCTTGATCGAGCACCATATCCAATCGGGCACGGATGGCATCGTCGTCGTCGGCACCACCGGGGAATCCCCGACGGTCAGCATCGACGAGCACAGCCAATTGATCCGCTTCTGCGTCGAAAAGGTTGCCGGGCGCATTCCGGTGATTGCAGGCACCGGCGCGAATTCGACTGCCGAAGCGATCGACCTCACCCGCTATGCCAAGACCGTCGGCGCGAGCGCGTGCCTCTCGGTCGTGCCCTACTACAACAAGCCAACGCAGGAAGGGCTGTACCACCATTTCCGCAGCATCGCCGAAGCGGTCGATTTGCCGGTCGTCCTGTACAACGTGCCGGGACGTACCGGCGCGGACATGACGAATGACACGGTGCTGCGCCTGGCCGAAATTCCGGGGATCGTCGGAATCAAGGACGCCACCGGCAGCATCGACCGGGGCTGCAACCTGATCGCCCGCGCGCCGAAGGATTTCGCCCTCTACACCGGCGAGGACATGGTGGCCTGCCCGCTGATCCTGATGGGGATGCACGGCGTCGTTTCCGTCACCGCCAATGCCGCGCCGAAATTGATGCACGAAATGGCGACAGCGGCGCTCACCGGCAATGCGGCGGCGGCGCGCACGATCAACCAGCAACTGGTTCCGCTGCATCGCCAGTTGTTCTGCGAAGCCAATCCGATTCCGGTCAAATGGGCCTGCCAGCAACTGGGCCTGATCAACGGCGGAATCCGGCTGCCGCTCACGCCGCTTTCGAGCGAATTCCATGAATCCGTGCGCGCGGCGATGCGCCAGGCGGGGCTCCTGTCCTGATTTCCGTTCCGCCGCCTGTTCCTGCCGCTGCAATACCCAAGTCCTTCGGGAAGGAACCGATGAATCCTGTTGTCAGTTTGTCTGCGCGGCCTCTGGCCGCGCGCCTTTGCGTCCGCCTTTGCCTGGCCTCGTTCGCCCTTGCGCTTGCCGCCTGCGGCACCATGAACGTCGAGCCGAAAAAGATCGACTACAAATCCGCCGGCAAGGCCCCTTCGCTCGAAACCCCGCCCGATCTCGTCACCCCGACGCAGAATGACCGCTATGCGGTTCCGGATACGGGCGGCAAGGGCAGCGCGACCTGGTCCGGCTATACCACCGAACGCACCCCCGAGGCGCGGGCGGCCAGGCCGAGCAATGTCCTGCCGGATGTGCAGAGCGTGCGCTTCGAGCGCGACGGCAACGAACGCTGGCTTTCCGTCGACATCCCGCGCGACAAGCTCTGGGGACAGGTCAAGGACTTTTGGCAGGATCACGGCTTCATCCTCAGCCTGGATATGCCCGAAGCCGGCGTGATGGAAACCGACTGGGCCGAAAACCGCGCCAAGGTGCCGCAGGATTTCATCCGCGAATCCCTGGGCAAGTTCCTCGATTCGATTTATTCCACCGGCGAACGCGACAAGTTCCGCACCCGTTTCGAGGCCGGCAGCACGCCCGGAACCACCGACATTTTCATCAGCCATCGCGGCATGGTTGAAAGCTACGTCGGCAAGCAGAGCGATTACCAGACAGTATGGGAGCCGCGCCCGGTAGATCCCGAACTCGAAGCCGAATTCCTGCGCCGCCTGATGGTCAGCCTCGGCGCCAGCGAAGAACGGGCCGTTGCCGAATTGGCCAGGACGCAGGAAAAGAAAACCGATCGCGCTTCCTTGCAAACGACGGGCAACGGACTGCTCGAAGTGCAGGAACCTTTCGACCGCGCCTGGCGCCGCGTCGGGCTGGCGCTTGACCGCGTAGGCTTTACCGTGGAAGACCGGGATCGCGCCAACGGCCTTTATTTCGTGCGCTACGTCGACCCCGAAAGCGACCAGGCGACGAAAAAGGACGAAGGTTTCCTTTCCAAACTCGCGTTCTGGCGCAGCAGCAAACAGGACATCGACACAAGGGCGCAGTACCGCATCCTCGTCAAGGGCGCAGGCGACCTGGGGCAATCGACGACGGTCCAGGTACTCAGCCGCGAGGGCGGGCCCGAAAATTCGCAAACCGCAAGGAAAATCCTCTCGCTGCTGCAAGAGCAATTGAAGTAGCAGAACCGGCCTCTCCGCACAAAGGAAAAACAACTTGGAGGGGAGGCGGGTTTTTCTAAATTACTGTAATAATTTTTAATGGAAAACCGCTACTGTAGCGGAACATTCTTTAAGTAAATTTAGAAAATAGGGCAGGCCAGCTCCCTGAAGCCCCTGTTCAATCTCCCTCTCCCCCAACTCCTCTCCCGCAAGAGGAGAGGGGAACTCCCACCGGCGCTGCGCGCCACCTCCCTCGAAGAGGGAGGCTTGTACAATCTTGTATTTGATTGTCGGGTGAATATCAATGCAGCGTGGGCTGGTGCATTACGCCAAAGCGCCCTGCCAACGCGCCCAGCCGCTTGTCCAGTGTCCACAGCTCGACTCCCGGCGTTATCAAGGTGGATGCGAGCAACATTATGTCCACCACTCCGCAGCCCAAGCCAAACAAGCGATTGCTCTCGATAAAGGCCAGAACCTCCTGGATACTGGCCTGTTGGGTCTGCTGCAACTGATCCAGGGCAAATAGCGTTTGATTCCGGTCATGCAGTGTTCCGCACGCGATTTCACCGACGATCATGGGATGCGACATGACAAGATCAAGTTCCAGCAAGCCCGCCAGCACAGCGTTGTGCGCCCGGAAGTGATCGACCCACACCGAGGTGTCGACGAGGACGCCTTTCATCGTTTGGCGTCCTCGCGGCGGCGGGGGATGGCCCGCATTTCCGGCATGGTTGCGCCAAGGGCGGCAAGCCGCCTCGCGGCCTGTATCCGAACAAAGGTCTTGATGGCCTCACGGAACAGATCGGCCTTGTCCATCGCCGGATCGGCGACTTCAAGCGCCTTCTCGTACAGGGCGTCATCGAGGGTTACGGTGGTTCTCATGGGAGCTTCTCCAGCATCAAATATGATGCCATTATGCGCCAACTTTGATGCTTTCGCCAAACGCGCAGACTCCGATGAGTTTCTCTTGCGCTCCCCCCACAGTATGTAGGATGGGTAGAGCGAAGCGAAACCCATCATTTCTTCTTCTGAAACTCCGATGGGTTTCGCTGCGCTCTCTCAAGAAACCCCTCATCCTGCACACTGGATCCTGCGACTTCGCGCAGGATGACGAAGTATGCGTACCGGTGGCCCTGACCCGTCATCCTGCGCGCAGCGAAGCGGAGTCGCAGGATCCAGAGGAAGATGCCAATCCCTGCTCCCGGGTTTCTTCGGCGCGATTCGCGGCGGCGGGCCGATTGCCGCTCACCCCATCCTGCCTAATGAGCGTATTCAAGGGCCGGATCAACAAGGGAAACCACAAGGATCATTGCGGATTTTTTCCTTTAAGAGTACGCTTTTAAATTCAGATTTCATTTATTCCAGGCAAGGCCGGGGGCAGGAAGCAAACCTTGAAGCGCCGGCTCTTTCCGGCTTGCCTGCCAAAGCGGATTCTTTTCCCCCTGCAAGGAGATTCACCATGAAACATCCCCTGTTTCACGCCTTGGGGCATGCGGCCCTGGCGTTTTTATTCTTCCTCGCGCCGGCGTCCGGGGCTTTTGCTGCGAGCAAGACGATCACCGCTGCGATGTCAGTCGGATACGATGTCTGCGGAAACTCGGACGATTCCACGCATTACGCGGACTGCGTCGACGCCGACGCCAATGCCGCTGACGGCAATGCGGTCACGATCGAAAGCGGCGTCAATTCGACTCACGATGCCTATGGCGCCTATTCGTTCTCTATCGTTCCGGTCACTGCGAACTCCAACACGCTTGATCTCTACGGTGTCGTGAAGAGCGCCTACGGCGCCTGGGCCACGAGCTCTTCGGGAGATGCCACGGCCTCGGACAATACCGTGACGCTCTACGACACGGGCGATGCCACAACAGAAATCTATGGCGGGTACGCCGATTCCTCAGTCGGTCCTCTTTTCACTGCTACCGCCTCGAACAACACGGTATCGATCACTGGCGGCACGCTTTCCACGTCGGGAATCTACGGCGGGAGCTCCAGTGGTGACGCCTCTGTCGCCTCGAACAACACGGTGTCGATCACCGGCGGCACGGTGTCGAATCTCCCGATTTACGGCGGATATGCCGCTGGCCCCTCCAGTCAGGAGGCGAGCGGCAACACCGTGGAGATCGGCGGAACCGCGATCATTGGGCCGGGGGTCTCCCTTTTCGGCGGCATGCTGGGGGGCGCCGGCGCCTCTACCATTTCCGCCAACACCTTGAAGTTCCACCTCAGCGGCGTAAGCGTGGACAATCTGGGTTACTTTCAAAACCTGGATTTCTTCGTGCCCAAAAACCTGGGAAGCGGTGAAACCATGCTGACCGTCGCGTATATTGCACGCATCGACGACGCCACGCTGAGCGTCGGCATCGAAAGCGGATCGGCGCTCAAGGCGGGCGACCGGATCGTCCTCATCGACGCGAGCAGCCCGGCGGCTCTGGTCGGCGCCCTGGCAAGCGCCGATGTCATCAGCCTGACGGCAGGCTATCAATTCAGCCTGGATCCCGGCGAGTTGGCGAACGACAGGATCGTGCTGAAGATCATTGCCGTTCCTTCGCCGCCGTCGCCGTCGGGTTCGACGCCGACTCCGATCCAGATCCCGATCCGCACCTACCCGATTTTCTCCGACGGCGACACTCTGCCCCCGGGCAGCGCCTGGACTGCGCCTGCCGGCAATTCCAGTTTCTGCCTCGGCGGCAGCCCGGGCAGCGCCCCGGTCGTGAGGATGGACTATGTGCCGCCCTATGACGACCACCCCGACCCCGGCCACGCCTACCCCGACCCCGACATCCCCGACCCCGATGAACTGGGCTCGGTCGGGATCCTGATCGGCTATGTGCCCTATACGATCAATGTGCCCCACTATACGGAGACCGAAAATACCTGCTTCGAGATTTTTTCGGAGAAGGATGTAGGCGCGCTGATCCTCGACAGGGGCAGCGCCTACATCAGCACGATCGTTCCCGGAGCGCCATTGCTCGAAGCGAGGAACGGCGATCTGGTGACGAACGCATCGAACAGCGGCAACAGCTCCGTGGCGACGATCCGCGCGACGCTCGATCCCGTTTGCACGAGTACCCGGATCACGGTGCTCGAAGGCAAGGTGGATGCGCCGGATTGGATGACAAGTCCGATGCCTTCGACCGGCTGCCCGGAAGACGCTCTGACGCCGAAACAGGGAAGCTTCATGGTGGGCGACGGAAAGCTCGCTTGTAATCCTTCCGCGCTCTCGATCAAGGGGACGTGGGCGAAGCTGACGGTGAAACAGTCGCAGTCCGTCGCCGCAGGCCAGCAACTCTTTGCCGTGGCAGCTCATCCGGTTTATGGTTGGTTCCAGAACAACGGCCAGGGCTGGATGCCGCTGGGGGATCCCTTCCTGCCAATCGGCCAGGCCACCCAAACCGGCTCGACGACAAGCATGCCGGTCGACCGGCTGGACGTCCGCCCCATCCTTGGAACGGAGTTGTACGTGGGGAATGGGAAGGATGCGGAGGAGATGATGAGGAATGGGCGGTATTGCGGGGCGTTCCGGGTCACGCCTTGATAGCCATCCCGTTCCGTAGGGGCGACCGTCCCCGGTCGCCCGTTTTCCCCCTGCCTGTGAATTCTGCCGTGTTGTAAACGGCTCGCTGCGGGCGAACCCCCGCCCTGTTGATCCGGCCCTAAACACTCCCATTCGCTAGGATGGGTAGCGCGGCAATCGGCCCGCCGCCGCAAATCGCGCCGAAGAAACCCGGGAGCAGGGATTGGCATCTTCCTCTGGATCCTGCGACTCCGCTTCGCTGCGCGCAGGATGACGGGCCAGGGGCCACACTCTGTCATCCTGCGCGAAGTCGCAGGATCCAGTGTGCAGGATGGGGTGTTTCTTGAGAGATCGCAGCGAAACCCATCATTTCTCCCTCCGCAACTCCGATGGGTTTCGCTTCGCTCAACCCATCCTGCATACTGGCGGGCACCCCCTTCGTAGAAAGGGGCTTCTCAAGACTCCCTCTCCGAGGGCGGCCCCCCGTATTGCCAGGTGAATAAGGCAATAGGGGCGATGCTATAATCCACAGGCCATGCGCCTGCTGGCGGAAATCGCCGCCAATTCGCCGCCAATTGCCTGTCCGTGCTTTCTTCGCGCCTTTCCCGAATCGTTTTTGCCGGCGGCCCCGGGCCGGATTCGATTCTGCTGCCGGGGGCGTGAAACCAGATTGAGGTACTTCCGCCCATGTTCGCCACAAAAACCCGCCCCGACCGCCTCTTCGGATTGACCGCTCATTTGTTTTGCGGTCTCTGCTGCGCCCTTTCCTGTGCCATGCCGGCCCAGGCGGCGGTACCCGCAAAACCGGGCGTGCCGGAACCGGCGCCTGCTGCGGCAGCACCGGCCGCCGCCACATCGCCTGCGGCAGCGCATCCCGAGCAGCCTGACTACAACCCGATCCACGAAAAGAATATTTTCGACCCCGAGCGCAAGCCCTGGGTGGAGAAACCCGCAGAGAAGACTCCCGCCGCGCCGCCGATTAGCGCGACCGAGGTGCAACTCTACGGCGTCATTCTGGTCGGCAATGTGAAGAAGGCGCTGGTCAAGCTCGACGGGCGCCTGAAAACCGCCGTGCCATCGACGCGCCCCTTCGTCTCGCTGAGCGAAGGGCAAAAGGTCGGCGAGTACACACTTGCCGAGATTCACCCAAAGGAACTTGTTTTTTCCGCCGGAGACGGACGTTACCGCGTAGCCTTCAACAAGAAGACCGACCGGCCCGCGCCGCAGGCCGCGCCGTCCGTGATCCAGGGGCCATCGGCGGGAACGCCGGATGCGCCGGCGGCAGCTTCGGCGCCGTCCATGCCCACGCCTACGCCCGCATCGGCCCGGAGGTCTCCGGCCTCGCCGCAGGGCGCGATCCCGCTTCCGGTTCCGGCGCCCGCTCCGGCGCCTGTTGCCGATTCGGGCGGAGGCGGCGGCAATACGCAGTCTGCGGCGAGCAGTTCAGGCTCCGGCGCAAGCGGCAGCAGCCCGGCCCCGGCCAACACCGCGAATGCGGCTACCCCTGCGGCTCCCGGTCGCGGCATGTCCCTGATCGATGCGATCAACCAGGCGAGAAGCCAGGGTGGAGCGCCTTCGCCCAATCCCTTTACGGCGAACCGGTAGACATTTGCGCCGTGCCCTGGATTTTTTTCCTTCGAGCATGATCCGCCGCCATTTCGCGCGCGCCGCCGTTTGGGCCCTCTTGCTTGCGACGGCTTTTTCCGCCTCGGCGGGGGATGAATCGCCAAATCCGGTCGATACCGGCGGAGAATTCATCGTCCGGATGAAGAGCGAAAATATCCCGCCTTCGCTGCCCGGCCAGTTCCTGCGCCGGGTCGATGCGCGCACGGTGGTGGTGCGCCTCCCCCTTTCCGAAAACATTCCGGGCAATTCCCCGCAAACAATGCGCGCGCCTTCCACACCGGGGCTTCCGGAAATGCTGCGCGAGAATGACGATATTCTGTTTGCCGAACCAAACCATCCCGGCTATTTTGCCGCGCTGCCGCCTGTGCCTGCGCCGGACGATCCCGGTTTCGGGCAGCAGTGGTGGCTGGGCGCGGTCGGGGCGCAGTCGCTGTGGGCGGTGCATTCCGGCGAGGGAAGCCTGGTCGCGGTCGTCGATTCCGGAGTCGATGTGCTGCATCCCGATCTCGCGCCGAATATCGTTCCCGGCGGCTATAACTTCGGCGACGACAACGAGGATCTTTCGGATTACTTCGGGCACGGCACCGCAGTTGCCGGCGCAGTGGCGGCAGTGTGCGGCAACGGTCTGGGCGGCTGCGGTCTCGCGCCGCGCGCCGGGATCCTGCCGCTGAAGATCAACGCCGGCGGCGAGGCGATTTTCCTTTCCGACCGGCTGGCGAGCGCAGTGCGCTACGCGGCGGATCACGGCGCGAAAATCATCAACCTGAGCGTCTATGTGACGCAGGAAACCGAACTCGTGCGCGAGGCGATCCAGGCCGCGCTCGATCGCGGAATCATCGTCGTCGCGGCGGCAGGCAACAATTACGGAGGCCCTGTCGCCTTTCCGGCGAACATGCCCGGAGTCGTCGCCGTCGCCGCGAGCACAAGGGACGGGAAATTGCTGGACGCTTCCAACATCGGCCCGGAAATCGCGGTCGCCGCGCCCGGAGAGAACATTTATTCGACCGCGCCGGGCGGCACTTATGGCCTCTTTACCGGGACTTCGATGTCCGCGCCGATCGTTTCCGCAACGCTGGCGGCGATGAGCGCGGCCAGCCCCTTCCTGCCGGCGCAAACGCTGATCGCGCTGCTGAAGCGCCCGGCGCATCCGCTGCAAGGCCGGGATATCGGAATCGCCGATGCCGGCGCATCAGCCGATCTGCTGCTGCCGCGCCTGTTTCCCGTGAAAGCGCAATACCGGGCGGACGAAGCCGCCGAAGTTTCCTGGACCCTGCCGCCGGTCGGGCGAGGAGCCGACATTTACGTGGCCGCAACGACGCCGGAAGGGGAAGTCAGTTTTAGCGCCGACGGCGGCTGGCATCCCGTCGCGCAGACCGGTTACCTGCCATTCGTGCGCGGCATTTCGATCGGCGCGAGCGGCGCTCCGGCGATGAGCGGCGTCCTTTTCGGCGACGGCGGCCTTTATCCCGCGCTGCCGCTGGAGGGGCTGCCGCCGGGTGCGTATGCCTGGCGCATCGCCGTTTTCGTGGAGGACGAAAACGGGAACGCGCGGCTGATCGGCGCGATCAACCACGATGCGATGGAAATCCTGCCATGAGCACCCCGATGAACGAAGCTCCTGCCGCGACCGGAATCGAGGGCGCGGCCTCCCCGGCGCCGCTCCTTTCCTTCTTCCTCGCGCACCATTTCCTGATCTGGCAGTTTGCGAAAAAGGACGTGCTGGCGCGTTATCGCGGCTCGGTTCTCGGCCTCCTGTGGTCGATCCTCAACCCGCTCGGAATGCTCGCCGCCTACACGCTGGTCTTCGGCTTCATCCTGAAGAGCCGCAGCGGATTCGGCGCTTCCGGCAATCTCGATTTCGCGCTCCTGCTCTACGCCGGGCTGGTGGCGCACGGGCTGGTCAGCGACTGCATCACGCGCTCGCCGATGCTGATCGCAGCGCAGCCGAACCTGGTCAAGAAAGTGGTCTTCCCGCTGGAACTGCTGCCGGTTTCCAGCCTGGCCGCGAATCTTTTCCAGTCCGCGATCAACCTTGCGATCCTGCTCGTCTTTCACGCGCTGCTGGCCCCCGAGTGGTCCTGGCATGCGCTGCTTTCCCCCGTCGCGCTCCTTTGCCTCGTCCCCTTCCTGCTCGGCGCAGTCTGGATGCTTTCGGCATTCGGCGTCTTCGTCCGCGACATTGCGCAGGTCATGGCGCTTGCCAGCAGCCTGTTGCTCTTCCTGAGCCCCGTGTTCTATCCGGTCACGCTGGTGCCCGAACCCTGGCGTGCCGCGCTTTACCTCAACCCGCTGACGCCGGCCATTGAAAACCTGCGCCGGATGCTCTTTGCGCACGAAATGCCGCACTGGGGCGAACTGGCGCTCCTCTTCGCCGCCGGTTGCGTCTTCGCGTGGATCGGCCTCGTTCTTTTCCGCAGAATGCGCCCGGGATTTGCCGATGTCGTCTGATTCCCGCGAAACGCCCTGCGTGGTACAGCTTGCCGGAGTCGGCAAGTACTACCGGATCTACGCCCGCCCGCGCGACCGCCTCCGGCAACTGCTGCTGGGCGGACTTTCGTCGCGCCGCCGTTATTACCGCGAACATTGGGCGCTGAAAAACATCGAGCTTTCCATCGCGCCGGGCGAAGTGCTCGGAGTGATCGGGCGCAACGGCGCAGGAAAATCGACGCTCCTGCAACTCGTTGCCGGCACGCTGAGCGCAAACGCCGGCAAGCTTTCGGTTCGGGGGCGCGTTGCCGCGCTGCTCGAACTCGGCTCCGGATTCAACCCCGACTTCACCGGGCGCGAAAACGTCTATCTGAACGCCGCGATCCTCGGGCTTTCCCGGCGAGAAATCGACGCGGCCTTTGCCGACATCGTCGCCTTCTCCGGGTTGGAAGCGAGCATCGAGCAGCCGGTCAGGACCTATTCGAGCGGAATGACGATGCGCCTGGCCTTTTCCGTCGCCACGCACGTCTTCCCCGACATCCTGATCATCGACGAAGCGCTGGCGGTGGGCGATGGCGAATTCGCGCGCAAATCCTTCGAGCGCATCATGGCGTTCAAGGAAGCGGGCAAGACCATCCTCTTCTGCTCGCATTCGCTCTATCAGGTCGAGGCGCTGTGCAGCCGCGCCATCTGGCTCGACGAGGGCGAACTCAAGGCGGACGGCCCCCCGGCAGACGTGACGATGGCATACAGCGATTTTCTCGCGGCCCGCTCGCAACCGGCGAATGCGCTCCCATCGCCGCAAGAGGCGCAAACCCCGGCGGCGGGCGCGGGCAAGGCCCGCTTCACCGGCATCACCGTCGCTGTGCGTCCTTCGGGCGATGAAAACGCGCCCTGGAGCGAACGCCCGTCGCTGCGGGTCACCAGCGGCAAGGACGATATCGCGGTGCATCTGGCCTTCGCCTCCGACCCGGCGCTGCCGCCGCCGGTCGTCGCGGTCTGCTTTCTCGGCAGCGATGGGCAGATCATCAGCAGCACCTCGACCCAGCTCGACGGCCTCGACCTGGATTGCGACGCCGCTGGACGCGGCGCGGCGCGTGTAGTCTTCCCGCGTTTTCCTTTCCTCAAGGGCAATTATTGGGTCTCCGCCTTTCTCTTTTGCGAACGCGGCATCCACGTCTATGACCATGTTGCCTACGCGGCAGAAATCTCGGTCAGGCAGGCGGGACTCGAACAGGGCATCGTCGCGCTCGAACGGCAATGGGAAGCGGAAAAACCCGGAAGCAGCGCCGGGACGTAGGAGCGGAAAAGCTTTCTCCGGCGCGTTGTGCCGCAAGCCAAAGCCCCCGTCCAGCCTCCCTCTCTGAGGGAGGTGGCGCGAAGCGCCGGTGGGAGTGAAAGGGGGTGGCGGCGAAGCCGTCGGGGGTTTGTGGTTTTGCGTTCAAATGCGGCGCAAAGCGCCGGAAATGAAAGGCGACCACCCCGTCAGCTTCGGAGGTTTAAAAAGCGACCACCCCGTCAGCTTCGCCGCCACCCCTCCACGCAAGGGGAATTGCCTGCGCAATCAACGGGACGATTGCCGCCGTCTCCTACGGGCCAGACCCAGGACGGGTTTTCCACGGGTTCAGGACATCGACCCCCGTCGGCAGGAAATCGGCAACATTCCGGGTGACGACGCTCATCCCATGCACAAGCGCGGTGGCGGCAATCCAGGCATCCCGTTCGGGGCGCGGATGGGGGACATGCAGGCTGGCGCAGCGCAAGGCAACCACCGGATCCATCGGCAGGATCCGCTCGGAAAATTCGGGGAGCACGCGGGTGGTCATCCAGGCGCGCAGCCGCGCTCCCTGTACCGCATCGCGCCGCTCCACGCGAAGAATCCCCAGTTCAAGCTCCATCAGGGTTACGGCCGAAAGGTAAAAACCCGTCGCGTCCTGATCCGACACCCAGGCAATCAGATTCGGATCGGCCTTGCCGTCGCCGGCCTTGCGCAACTCGGAAATCACGTTGGTATCGAGCAGGAACATCATTCAAGTTCGATGGATCGGGGAAATTCGCGGGAGCGCGGGGATTCGATTTCAATATCCGCAAGTCCCGGCATGGAGAGGACATCCACGAGATTGCGCTTCATGCCGACGATTCGCCGGTATTCTTCGATGCAGAGCAGCACATGCGCCGGTTTGCCGCGATCCGTGATGAATACCGGGCCATCCCGGGCGGCCCTTTTGGCCTTGCTCACGTCCTGATTCAATTCCCGGCTGGATACGGTCGTCATCGTCATGGCGCACTCCTGTGTTCGAGTTTGATGTAGGTATGTTACTACAATCAACGTCGTGGCGTACACTTGGCGCTCGACTTATTCGGAGCATCCTATAAGATAGCCTCCCTGTTTCCCACAAAGCCTTTTCCGAACGATGAATCCTTATCTCTACACCTTCGATCCCGATACCGATTTTGCTCCTGCGCGCGTCGTGCGCATGGTGGGGCAGGGCAAGCGGGTGCTCGAATTGGGGACGGGGCCCGGCTCGATGACGCGCGTGCTGAAGGAGCATTGCGGCTGCGCCGTGACCGGCGTCGAGCTCGACGGGGAATCCGCCGCTGCCGCCGCGCCGTTTTGCGAACGGATGATCGTCGCCGATCTCGATGCGCCGGACGGGCTGGAGGCGCTGGGCGATGAGCGCTTCGAGGCGATTGTCGCCGCCGAAGTGCTCGAACACTTGCGCTGCCCGGAAGAATTGCTGCGTCGCATCAAGCAGCATCTGTTGCCCGGCGCCTCGCTGGTGGTCTCGGTTCCGATGGTCTCTTATCTGGGGATTTTCGCGGCGCTGTTGCAGGATCGCTTCCCCTATGCGGAAAAAGGGCTGCTCGATGCCACGCACGTCCACTTGTTTACAAAAAATGAGCTTGAACGAATCCTGAATGCCGCCGGTTACCGCATCGAGGAATGCCACGGCGTCGCACTCGATCCGGAAGA
Source organism: Betaproteobacteria bacterium (assembly GCA_009780885.1). GTDB lineage: Bacteria > Pseudomonadota > Gammaproteobacteria > Burkholderiales > Rhodocyclaceae > WQZF01. The sequence continues at coordinate 12,892 of WQZF01000033.1, forward strand.
CAGCGAATTCGCACATCTGTGGAAAACCTTGCCCGAAGAATGGCGCGCGCGCCTGAAGGAAATTCCGGCGCTTTCCTTTTATCAGTGCGTCGCCCGCGCCGTCGTCGATGGGCAAGCGGAGCGCGTCGCCCTGGCGCGGGATGAGACGGCAGCGATGGAGAGCGCCTGGTGCGCCGAGCATCAGGCGCGGCGGCGAGCCGAGGAAGCGCGCGCCCATGCCGAACATGAAACGGCGGCGGTGCGCGCTTATGCCGAGCGCGAATCGGCGGCGGCGCGCGCACAGATGGATGCGATGCTGAATTCGCATTCCTGGAAAATCACGGCGCCGCTGCGCAAGCTCAACGAGTTGGCGGGAAAGACGAAACGCCTGCCGCGCGCGGGGCTTCCCGGCCTGCGCCGCAAGCTTTCGCTGCCGCTGCTGACCGCAAAGCGGGTCATGGCGTATTACCGCAATTGGGGCTTCAAAAACACCTTGCGCCGCATCGCGCAGGAAGCCCGGAGGCGTGTCCGGAGCCGTTTTTCGCAGGGAACGCCAGCGCTCGGGCTGTGGAATCTTTCTACCGTGAAGCCGGAGAAAAATCCCAATCCGGGCAGGATTGCGGTGCAGGCGCATATTTTCTATCCCGATCTGATCGGGGAAATTTCCACGATGCTGGCCGCGATTCCGTATTCCTTCGACCTCTATGTTTCCGTGCCCAACGACGAAGTCGCGGAGGCATGCCGGAAGGCGTTTTCGGCTTCCGGCGAAGGGGAGGGGAGAGCGGGAAAGCTCTCCATCGGCAAGTTGTCCGTCGAGCTCGTGCCGAATCGCGGTCGCGACATCGCGCCGCTGGTGGCCCATTTCGGGGCGCGGCTGCGCCACTACGATTTCATCGCGCATCTGCACACGAAAAAATCGCTGCACAACAAGGAACCGGCGCACAACTGGCGGCAGTATCTCTGCCTGTCGCTGTTCGGCAGCAGCGACAGGGTGCGGCGGATTTTCGGGCTGTTTTCCACGCATCCGGAAATCGGCATCGTCTACCCGCTCAATATCCTTCCCCACTGGTCGAATACCTGGCTCGCCAACCGCGCCGCCGCGCGCGCCTGGTGCGAGCGTTTTGGCCTGGCGATGCCGCGCCGCGAGTATTTCCACTATCCCGCCGGCTCGATGTTCTGGGCACGCGGCAAGGCGCTCGAACCCCTTTTGGGCGCCGGTTTGCGGCCTGCCGATTTCCCCGATGAAAAGGGCCAGACCGACGGCACTCCGGCGCATGTGATCGAGCGCCTGTTCGCCCTTTCGGCGCAGCACCAGGGCTTTGTCCCGGCGGTGCTTGAGGATACGGTTCATCGCGGCTGGTCGCCCTGGCGGATCGACGTCTACCTCGCCCAGCGCTTTTCCGACGCGCTTGCCAAATTCGAGTCGCCGGGGCTCAAAGTCGTCGCCTTCGATGTTTTCGATACCCTGCTGCTGCGCCCTTATCTCGACACCGAAACGGCCAAGGCCATCGTCGCCGCGCGGCTCGACGAAGAACTCGGAATCCAGGGGCTGGGCGAGCGCTATCTTGCCCTGCGTTTTGAAGCCGAGCGGCGCGCGCGCGAACGGCTGGGGCGCGATGTTGCGCTGGACGATATTTGCGCCGAATTCGCTTCCTTGTCCGGGCTCGACTCCGGCCTCGACGCAGGAACGGCAAAACGGCTGGCGGTCTTCGAGGAATCGGTCGAAGCCGCCGCGCTGGCCCCGCGCGAGGATGTCGTCAAGCTCCTTTCGACGGCGCATATGCGCGGCCTGCGCACCGTGCTGGCCAGCGACATGTTCCTGCCGCGCAAGAGCCTTGAAGCCATGCTTGAAGCCAATGGCATCAAGGCCGGCGAGATGTTCGATGCGCTCTACCTCTCGAACGAACTCGACGCTCGCAAGGACACGGGCAAGCTCTATCCGCTGATCCTGGAGCGCGAATCGGCGGCGGTGTCCGAATTCCTGATGATCGGCGACAACGAGCGTTCCGATGTGCAGATTCCGGTCGATATGGGCGCCCAGGTGCTGCATGTCATGCGCCCGATCGACATCGCCTGCGCCTTGCCGCGCTGGAACGCGCTGCTCGCGCGGATCCCGGAAGCGGCGGCCCCGGCCTCGCCTGCCAGTCTCGATCATCACTTGACGCTTGGGCTGATCATCCGCCGCATGTTCGGGCAGGGGTTCTACGGCGAATTGCCGCCGAATGCCGGGAACTTCGCAAACTACGGCGCTTTCGGGATCGGCTACTGCGTCGTCGGCCCGATGCTTTTTGCCTTCGCCGACTGGCTGCGCGAATCCGCGCGCGCCGATGGCGTCGAACGCCTGCTCTTCCTCTCGCGCGAAGGCCAGATCCTCAAGGCCGCCTACGACCGGATCTGCGCCGCAGACAAGGAGAGACCCGCTCCGGAATCGGATTACATCGTTCTCTCCCGTCGCGTTGTCACGCTGGCGCAACTGGGGGACAAGGACGAGAAGGAAGGCGTCGCGGGGCTGCGCGAACTGGCGCAGGAGTTCTACGCCCAGAACACGCTGGAGCGTTTCCTGCATTATCGCTACGGCTACGACCTGAGTCCCGAGGAGCGCGCCGATCTCGATCAGCGCGGCCTGTGGAGGCGCGGACGTCCCGTCGAAATCCACGAAGGCAGCGCCGTGCACCTGTACCCCCTGCTCGACGTGCTGGCCCCGAAAATCCTTGCCAACGCCGCAATCGAACGCGCGGGGCTGCTCGCCTACCTGGAAGGCTTCCATCTCGGCCAGACGCGCGCGGCCATCGTCGATGTCGGCTACGCGGCAACGACGCAGGATCATCTCTGCCGCTTCCTCGGGCGGACGATCGACGGCTATTACATGATGAGCAGCCGCCGCGCCGATGCCGTCGCCGAGCGGCACGGCGTTGCGATTCGCGGCTGCTTCGGCGAGAAGCTGGTCGCCGGGCAGGGCTCTTTGGCGCTATGGCTGCGCCACTTCCAGGTCGAGCAGATGTTGAGTTCCGACGATCCGCAGATCAACTGCTACCGGATCGGCGAAGATGGCCGGGTCCGCGCCTCGTTCCAGGCGCTCGACGATGCCGAACGCGCCGCCTTCGTGATCCGCGCCGAAGTCCGGCGCGGCGCGTTTGCCTTCATCGACGAGGCGCTCGGCTTGCGCAAGCGCCTCTACCCCCGTTTCACCGTGCCGCCGAAACTGGCCGATGCGCTCTTCGACACCCTGACGCAATCTCCCTCGCCTGCCGAGGAGGAAATCCTCGCCGGCCTCGTGCTCGACGATCATTACTGCGGACGCGGCATCGTCTCGCTCGAAGGCACGCGCGCCTCGCTCGCGCACCAGCGCGCGCTGATGCGCAAGGCGACGGGTTGATTTATCCATCGCGCTCCGCCGCCATGCCGGAGATCAACACTCCCCCGGAATCCAGTCACGGCGCTTCCGCCGTGGTCGCCGCGCTGCTCATCACGCACCGCCCGCAGATGGGCGCGCTGCGCGACCTGCTTGCGGCGCTGCCGGGGCGTGTGGCGCAAATCTGGGTTGTCGACGACGCCTCGCCTTCCGGAACACAAGCCGAAATCGCCCGTCTTGCCGCCGAAACAGCGGGGGCGACGGCGCGATTCCTGCCCTTGCCCGAAAACCTCGGCATTGCCGCTGCGATCAATCGCGGCGTCGAGGCGGCGCGCGCCGCTGGCGCGACGCATTTCCTGCTGCTCGACCAGGACAGCCTGCCCGCGCCCGATATGGTCGATCGCCTGCTCGAAGCCGAGGCGCGGGCATTGGCGCACGACCTCAAGCCAGCGGCGGTCGGACCGGCGCTGCACGACGGGGAACATCTCCTGCCCTTTGTGCGCTTTCGTCCCCTTGCGCCGCCGCGTGCGCTCGCGCCGGATGCGGACGGCTGTTGCGCCGCCGATTTCCTGATCAGTTCCGGAATGCTGATCCGCGCATCGGTATTCGATACCGTCGGCGGGATGGACGAATCGCTCTTCATCGACAACGTCGACCTCGAATGGTGCTTCCGCGCCCGCTCCGCCGGCTTTTCCACGATCGGCGTCTTTGCCGCCCGGCTTGCGCATCGGGTCGGCGAGGGCCGCGTCCGCCTGCCCGGCGGCATTGCCATCGCCCGCCACAGCCCGATGCGGCTCTATTACATGATGCGCAATCGCGTCCGCCTCTACCGCCGCCCCTGTGTTCCGCGCCGCTGGATCGCGCAGGACATCCCTCGCCTGATCGGAAAATTCTTCATCTTCTCCCTCTGCGCCGCTCCCCGCGCCCAAAATGCCCGCTTCATGCTGCGCGGCCTCTGCGACGGAATCCGCGACCGGGGCGGAAAAGTGCCTGTTATTTTCTAAATCTGTTTAAATAATAGTTGGCTACAGTGGTGAGTTCCATACAATAATTGTTTAAACAGATTTAGAAAATTTGAATGGTTCTGAGCCATGCAGGCTTGCCGCATGCTGTCCGGCCTGCAAACGGGATCCTGCGACTACGCGCAGGATGACGAATCCCGCCCCGCAGCCTGTCATCCTGCGCGAAGCGTAGCGTAGTCGCAGGATCCAGAGGAAGATGCCGATCCCTGGTCCAGAATTTCTACAGCGCGATTTTCGGCTCTGGGCTGATGAAGCTCTACCCATCCCCCGTATTTTTAAAAACAAAACGCATCGACACATGAACCTCGACGAAAAAATCCTTCTCCCCGGCGGAGCCGGGCTGGTGGGGCAGAATTTGCTGCTCTGCCTGCGGCGGCTGGGTTATCGCAACCTGGTCGTACTCGACAAGCACCGGGAGAACCTGGAAATCCTGCGCCGCGTGCATCCCGGCGTCGTTGCCGAATTTGCCGACCTGGCCGAGCCGGGAGACTGGGAGGCGCATTTCGCTGGCGCGGCGGTCGTCGTGATCTTGCAGGCGCAAATCGGCGGCAGCGAGCCGGAGCCTTTCGTCCGCAACAACATCGACTCCACCCGGCGGATTCTCGATCTGGTCGAGCGGCACGCGATCCCCTGCACCGTGCATATCAGTTCCTCCGTCGTCGAATCGGTCGCCGACGATCATTACACCCGCACGAAAAAGGAGCAGGAAAGGCTGGTGCTCGAACGCGGCATTCCCTGCGTCGTATTGCGCCCGACACTGATGTTCGGCTGGTTCGACCGCAAGCATCTGGGCTGGCTTGCCCGGTTCATGAAGAAGGTTCCGGTCTTTCCGATTCCCGGCAGCGGGCGCTATTTGCGCCAGCCGCTTTACGCTGGCGATTTTTGTGCCATCATTGCCAGTTGCATCGCCACGCGCCGCGCGTCTGAAATCTTCAACATCACCGGGCTGGAAACCCTCGATTACATCGACATCATCCGCGCCGTCAAGCGCGCTGCGCGTTCCAAGACGCTGATCCTCAACATTCCTTACGCGCTGTTTCATGCGCTGCTGCGGCTCTGGGCGCTGTTCGACAGGAATCCGCCCTTTACCGCCGACCAACTGAAATCGCTGGCGGCGCACGATATTTTTGAAGTGATCGACTGGCCCGCGATCTTCGATGTGGCGCCGACGCCCTTTGCGGAAGCGATCGAACAAACCTTTAGCGACCCGGATTATTCCGGAATCACTCTCAAATTCTGAACATGTCCCGGACACCGGAACGCATCGCAATCATCGGCGCAGGCCCCATGGGCCTGGCGGCGGCCTTTCAACTGGTCCGGGAGGGACATATTCCCGTGATCTTCGAGGCCGACGACCGCATCGGCGGCATGACGGCGAGCTTCGATTGCGACGGGATGGAGATCGAGCGCTACTACCATTTTCATTGCACTTCGGATCGCGCCTTCCTGAAGATGCTCGCCGAACTGGGGCTGGCGGACAAGATGCGCTGGACCGAAACAAAAATGGCCTACTGGTTCCGGGGGCGGCTGCAAGCCTGGGGAAACCCTGGCGCCCTGCTGAAATTCAGGGGACTGGGTCTGGTCGCCAAATTCCGTTACGGCCTGCATGCCTTTCACTGTGTCCGGCGCAACGACTGGCGGGAATTGAATTTCCTCGAAGCCAGCGCCTGGGTCAAGCAGTGGGTGGGCAAGGAGGCTTACGAAATCCTGTGGCGCAAGCTCTTCGATCTCAAATTTCACGAATACGCCAACACCCTTTCCGCCGCCTGGATCTGGAGCCGCATCCGGCGCATCGGACGATCCCGTTACGATCTCTTCCGCGAAAAACTGGGCTGCCTCGAAGGCGGCTCGCAAACCTGGCTGCGGGAAATCGAAAGCTACATCCGCGAACGCGGCGGCGAATTCCGGCTTGGCACGCCGGTGAGCAGGGTTCTCATCGAAGATGGCGCGATCAAGGGCATCCGCACTGGAAAAAGGGAATCGCAGGAAGAGGATTCGGAGGAGAATTTCGAGCCTTTCGGCAAAGTCATCTCCACGATCCCGATCCCCTGCGTGCCCCGGCTGATGCCCGGGCTGCCGCGCGATCTGCTGGAAAAATTCCGGGCGCAGAAAAATATTGCCGTCGTCTGCGTCATCGCGCGGCTGAAGCGCCAGTTGAGCGAAAATTTCTGGCTCAACATCAACGACGACGAGATGGACATCCCCGGGCTCGTCGAAGTCAGCAACCTGCGCCCGCTGCCGGAGCATGTCGTCTACGTCCCCTTCTACATGCCCGGCAAACACCCAAAATACAAGGACGCGGACGAAATCTTCACCGACCGGGTGCGTTACTATCTGCGCCGGATCAACCCTGCCTTGCGCGACGAGGATTTTCTCGGGCTGCACGTGCACCGCTACCGCTACGCGCAGCCCGTCTGCCCGCCCAGGCATCTCGACAACCTGCCGCCCGTCGCCCTGCCGATCAAGGGCTTGTGGGTCGCCGATACTTCGTACTACTACCCGGAAGACCGGGGCGTTTCCGAAAGCTTCAACTTCGGCAAGCAAATTGCCAAGGCCGTCGCAGCCGCGCCGTGATCCGTGGGCATCGCGCTCCCGGCGGGGGCTGGCTGCAAAGAACTGTTGTTGTCCAAAACCTGAAGAAGGAGTCCCGCACATGTTTCGCAAATTCCTCCCCACCCTCGTCGCGGCATTCCTGTGCTGCGTGTCCATCCTCGCATTCGCCCAGGGCGTGCCGAATCGCCAGATCTGGAAGGCGGGCGAGATGTCCGTCACCGTCATCCAGGATTTGCCGGGCGAAATGCAGTCTTCCATTTTCAGCGGCCCGGCTTCCGAAGAAGAGAAGTCGAAATACTTCAAGGACGGCAAGGCCGAAGCCGGCGTCAACGTTTTCCTGCTTCGGCTCGGCGGCAAGATCGTGCTGATCGACACGGGCATGGGGGAATCCGCCAAATCCCCGGGAAAACTCCACGCGGCCCTCGACCAACTGGGGATCAAGCCTGAAGACGTCGACTTTGTCCTGCTCACCCACATGCACATGGATCACATCGGCGGCCTGCTGCTCGAAGAAAAACGCCTCTTGCCCAAGAAAAGCATTACTCCCGTCGCAAGGGTGATCAAGCGATTGAGGCCGGAGGAAGAAAAACGCGCCTTTCCCCATGCGAAGGTACTGGTCTCGAAACCCGAACTCGGATCGTGGCTGGCGCTCGCGGAAAAAGATCCCTCCAACGCCAACGCGGCCCAGGTCAAGCTGGTTGCCGCTACCTACGGGGCCGACATCCAGTCCTTCGCCTTTGGCGAATCCCCGCTGCCGGGAATCACGGCGCTGGATGCTTCCGGCCATACGCCGGGTCATACGGTCTTTCAGTTGAAGGCGGAGGGCAAAAGCCTGCTCATCGTGGGCGACCTGATCCACAGCATGCCCCTGCAATTCGCGTTGCCCGACGAGTGCGCCTCATACGACATGAATCCGTCCAGGGCCATCTCCGCACGCAAACACATCTTCGCGCTGGCCACGCAGGAAAAAATGGAAATTGCCGGAATCCATTTCCCCTTCGCAAATGCCGTGGGCACCGTCGAGAAGGACGGCAATGGCTGGAAATTCAAACGGACGGAGTAGGTGCGCCGGTTTTTTTGTTGAATGCCTGAAGTATTCCTGATTCAGGTTTGCATGCCTTCCCCCCTCTCCCCCGGCCCCTCCCCCGCGAGGGGGGAGGGGAGTTTCAAGCCCCCTCTCCCTTGGAGGGAGAAGGCTGGGGAGAGAGGGAGCCTGGAAGAATTTTCCCGTGATCCGCCAATTCCTTTCCCGTCAATTCCTGCTTTTTCTTCTCACCGGGGGGGTGGCTGCCCTCGTCAATTTCGGCTCGCGCATCCTCTACAGCCGCTGGCTCGATTTCTCCCCAGCAATCGTGCTTGCCTATCTCACAGGAATGGCAACGGCATTCCTTCTGGCAAGGATTTTCGTCTTCCGGCAAAGCAACAGCTCCGTCCACCGCTCCGTATTTTTCTTCTGTCTCGTCAATCTCGTTGCGGGGCTCCAGACCTGGGCCATCAGCATCGCGCTGGCCGGGTATCTCCTGCCTGCCCTGGGCGTCCGCGCCCATATTCTTGAAATTGCCCATGCGGCAGGCATCGTGTTCCCCGTCTTCACCAGTTATCTCGGGCACAAATACTGGTCGTTTCGCTGAACACCTGTCGAGCGCAATCCCCGCCATTCATGGCGGGGTCAGCGAGACACAGTGTGGGGCGCCGAAGGCGCCCCACACTGTGTAGGGGCGGGTTTCAAACCCGCCCGTACAGGAATCCCCAACCTTCAGGTTGGGGTGACTCAAAACGCGGGAGAATCCCCCGCTACTTTCCGCAGGTCAAGGAAGGCTTTTCATCCTGTTTCGAGACGAAAACGCATTTCTTGGCCGATGAAGGCGGTTTCACGATCACGGGAGGAATTTTCGGCCCGTAGCTGCACTCGACCTCAAGATGCCGGCCCTCGCGGAAAACGTGAGCGACATCCCATTCCAGCCGGATATTCTTTTTGCTCTTGTTCGTGTGATCGGGCTTGAGGGTTGTCTTCTTGGAGGGAGGCCCGTCGAACAATGCCACCGTCTTGAGCCGGGTTCCCCGTTGTACATCAGGGCAGATCGACTCGCTCGCAACGGATACCTGCGACAGGAGCACGCCTGCGGCGATCAGCGCGCTGCTCAATAACGAAGAAAGCTTTGTCATTCTTTGGAATCTCCTGGATCCGGGTTGAATTGCGTATCTGGCTGTTTGCCACAGAAGCTGGCCCGGGCATTATCGCGCAACTCGGAGGGCTGCGGTTTTCCGCTGTGCGCGGAAGAATTCCCGTCATTCGGAATGAGGCTTGCTGCCGCGCCTGTCCTTTTCCAATTGCAGGAAAATCCAGGTCGAAGCCAGGGTGACCAGACCCATGCAGACAAAGGTGATGGTAAAGGCGCGATCGTTGCTGCTGCCGTTGGCGGCGCTGAAAACGGCGAGCAGGGCGCCTGCGATACTGACCCCCAGGCTCATCGAAAGCTGCATGACCATCGAAAGCAGGCTGTTGCCGCTGCTGGCCTGGTGCGCCTGGAGATCCTTGAGCGCGATCGAATTCATGACAGAGAATTGCAATGAGTTGAGCGCGCCGAAAACCAGAAGCTGGATGATCAGCCGCCAGAAAGGCGTCGAAGCCGAGACCAGCGCAAAGGCGCAGATGATCAGGCCGAGCAGGAATGTGTTCAGGCCCAGCACCCGGCGATAACCGTATCGCGTCACCAGCGGGCTGACCAATCCCTTGGCGCTCATTCCGGCAATGGCCGCCGGCACCATCATCAATCCAGCCCTGAACGGGGCATAGTCGAGTTTGATTTGCAGCATCAGCGGCAGCAGGAACGGCATTGAGCCGTTGCCGATGCGGGCGAAAAGATTGCCGAGGACGCCGACCGAAAAAGTGGGCGTGCGAAAGAGGCTCAACGGAAAAAGCGGCGGGGAAGGAGCGGGGGTGTCCGCCGGTTCCCGCCGGGCGGCGTGCCGCCAGTAGGCGAGCAGCGAAACCAGTCCGGCAAGGATCAGGCCGAGCACTTGTGCGCGTTGCAGGCCCAGGTCGGAAATGCCGTCGAGCGCAATCGTGATCGCTACCATGCTGAAAGCAAGCAGGAGGTAGCCGGAGAGATCGAAGGGCGATGAGGCCGGCGCGCGGAAATCCGGCATCAGGCGCAGGCCGAGCAAACCCGCAGCAAGGCCCACCGGCAGGTTGATCAGGAAGATCCAGTGCCAGGAGGCGACTTCGACCAGCAACCCGCCCAGCGTGGGGCCGACGAGCGGGCCGATGAGTCCGGGGATGGTGACGAAGCTCATCGCCTGGAGAAATTTTTCGCGCGGAAAGGAGCGCAGGACGGTCAGGCGTCCCACGGGCATCAGCATCGAACCGCCGATTCCCTGGACGATACGTGCCAGCACCAGTTGCGTCAGTGTCTGCGCTTGCGCGCACAGGAGCGATCCGAAGGTGAAAAGGGCCACGGCGGCGACGAACACGCGGCGGGTGCCGAAACGGTCGGCCAGCCAGCCGGATGCGGGCATCAACAGGGCCACGCTCAGGGTATAGGCGATGACGACCATGTGCATGCGCAGCGGGTGTTCGTGCAGGCTCGAAGCCATCGTCGGCAGGGCGGTATTGACGATGGTGGCATCGAGCATCTGCATGAAGAAACCCACCGCGACGAGCCAGAGCAGCGAGCGATCCGGGCCGGAAGAGCGGTTGTTCATGAGGAAGGATCCGAAGAAAAGCCGGAATTATTGTTTCTCATATCCCATTCTTGCAGGATTGATGATGCGCCACATTTTGACTCAATGGGAAAATGAGCGCTAAAGCTTTTTCCCTTCAGGACGATAAAACATTGTGGTAGAGAGCTTTTGAACACCTGTCGAGCGCAATCCCCAACCTTCAAGGTTGGGGTGACTCAACAAAACTTTTTCCAGGGAGCCTTATCATGCCTGCACCCATTTCAAATACGAATCCATCGGCGAACCTCCTCAACTCCCTTCTCAACAAGACTTCCCGCAACGACGAGACCAAGGGCGCGGCTGCCGCGCAAGGCACAGGAACGAATGCGCGCGGAAACGTCAACGAGGCGCAGGCGCCAACGACTGCCGCTGGAATCGGCGACGCGCTGCGGCGTACCGTCGGCGTACAGATCCTGCAAGCTTCCGCCTTTATTTCGATCAAATCGGGCGATGAATCGCAAGCCTTGCTGTATCGTTCGGCAATCGACCGGATCAACGAGGCGCTCTCGCCCGATTTGGGGCCGGAAGCGATCCAGACTGCTGCGGCCTCCGGAGTCGATGCTTCGCCGGAAGCGACAGCGGGGCGCATTCTTTCGATTTCGACGGGTTTTTTCGATGCCTACGCCGCGCAGAATCCAGGCAAGGATCGCGACCAGTTGGCGACCGATTTCGTTGCCCTGATCCGTGGCGGTTTTGAAAAGGGATTCAACGACGCGAAAAATATTCTCGATGGCCTGGGCGTGCTCAAGGGCGACATCGCGGAAGGCATCCAGCGCACTTTCGATCTGGTGCAAAAGGGCTACGACGATTTCCTGGCCTCGAAGCTGACGCCGCAAACGCCCCAGGAACCTGCCGCGCCGGAACCGGCCAACAAGGCTCTGAACTAGGGCGGTTTTGAAGCGGGAGACCGGGGGCGGTTTCCCCTACGGAACGATCTACAGGCAGGTTTTGAAGATCACAAAAAAAACCCGGCCAGATTTGAAATCTGGCCGGGTTTTTTATTGGAATCAGGAAATCAGTTTCCGTTCTTCATTGGTTCCGCGTTGCCCAGGGCGGTTGAATTGAAGCCGCCGTCGACATAGACGATTTCGCCGGTGATGCCGCTGGCGAGGTCGGAGAGCATGAAGGCGGCGGCGTTGCCGACTTCCTCGATGGTCACATTGCGGCGCAGCGGGGCGTGGTGCGCGTTATAGGCCAGCAGGCGCGAAAAGTTGCCGATGCCGGAAGCGGCCAGGGTCTTGATCGGGCCGGCGGAAATCGAATTGGCGCGGATTCCCTGCGGGCCAAGCGTGACGGCAAGATAGCGGGTCGAGGCTTCGAGACTGGCCTTGGCCATGCCCATCACGTTGTAGTTGGGCATCGTGCGTTCCGCGCCGAGGTAGGAGAGACACAGGAGCGCCGGATGACTGCCTTTCAGCAGCATGGGCCGCGCCGCCTTTGCCAGCGCCGGAAAGCTGTAGGACGAAATATCGTGCGCGATGCGGAAGGCTTCGCGCGTCAGGCCGTCGAGAAAATCGCCGTCGAGCGCCTCGTTCGGGGCGTAGGCGATCGAATGCACGAGGCCGTCGAGCCCTTCCCAATGCTTGCCGAGTTCCGCGAACAGTCCTTCGATCTGCGCGTCTTCGGCGACATCGCAGGGAAAAACCATCGAGGAATCGAATTCCTGCGCGAATTTGCGCACCCGTTCCTCGAAACGTTCGTTCTGGAAGGTAAATGCCAATTGCGCGCCTTCGCGGCGACAAGCGCGGGCAATGCCATAGGCAATCGAATGCTTGGACAGAAGTCCGGTGATGAGAATGCGTTTTTCCGCGAGAAATCCCATATCCTTCCCCTTGCTCGTAAAAATTCCGGGGGGCATTATAACGGATTCCTGCGTTTTGCAGCCCTCCGTGACGCTCCCGGCCTGCCTGCGTTTTTAAGCGTTTTTCCTCGTCGTTTTCCTATGCGCATTCTTCGCCTCGTTCCCATCATCGCAATCCTTGCCGCCTGCGGCAGCGGCAATGAATCCGTTTGGAATGATCCGTACCCCGATGCGGAGAGCGGAAGCAATATTCTCTACAGCGCCTTTACCGACCGCCCGAAGCATCTCGACCCGGTCCAGTCCTATACCGAGGACGAATCGGTGTTCACCGCAAACATTTACGAGCCGCCGCTGCAATATCACTATCTGAAACGTCCCTATACGCTGATCTCGTCCACTGTCGAGGAAGTGCCGGAACCGCGCTATTTCGATGCTGGCGGCAATCCCTTGCCCGCCGACGCGCCCGCCGGGCAGATTGCGGAGAGCGTTTATGAATTTCATGTCCGCTCGGGCATTTTCTACGCGCCGCACCCGGCCTTTGCCCGGATGCCGGACGGAAGCCCGCGTTACGCCGCGCTCGACCGGGAGCAGTTGAAAGCGATCGAGCGCGTTTCGGACTTTCCCGAAACCGGCACGCGCGAACTGGTTGCCGACGATTACATCTACCAGATCAAGCGGCTGGCGCATCCGCATCTGCATTCGCCGATTTTCTCGACGATGAGCGAACGCCTGCCGGGGCTCAGGACCCTGGCCGAAGAGTTGAAGCAGGCGGCGAAAACATTGCCGCCGCCGGGGCAGCCGGGTTCCTGGCTCGATCTGGATCGCTTCCCGCTTCCCGGCGTCGAAAAGCTCGACCGCTACCGCTACCGCATCCATGTGCGCGGAAAATACCCGCAGTTTCTCTATTGGCAGGCGATGCACTTTTTCGCGCCGGTGCCGCGCGAGGTGGATCGTTTCTACAATCAGCCGGGAATGGCGGAAAAAAACCTGACGCTCGACTGGTATCCCGTCGGCACCGGCCCCTACATGTTGAGCGAGAACGATCCGAACCGCCGCATGACGCTCTCGCGCAACCCCAATTTTCGCGGCCAGGGCTATCCCTGCGAAGGCGAAGTCGAAGACCGCGCGGCAGGGCGTCTCGACGATTGCGGCAAGACGGTTCCCTTCATCGACCAGGCGATATTCACGCGCGAGAAAGAGTCGATTCCGTACTGGAACAAATTCCTGCAAGGCTGGTACGACGCTTCCGGCATCGCTTCCGACAGTTTCGACCAGGCGGTCAGGATTTCGGTCGATGGCGATGTCGGGCTTTCCGACGAAATGCGCGCGCGCGACATTCATCTGCTGACCAGCGTCCGCGCTGCGGTTTTCTACATGGGCTTCAACATGCTCGACCCGACGGTCGGCGCGCAGGGCACGAGCAACGAAGCCCGCGCCCGCAAATTGCGGCAGGCGCTCTCGATCGCCGTCGACCAGGAAGAATACATCTCCATTTTCCTGAACGGGCGCGGCGTTCCCGCGATGAGTCCGCTGCCGCCGGGGATTTTCGGCTATCTCGAAGGTGAAGCCGGGATCAACCCGGTCGTCTACACCTGGCGCGAAGGGCAGGCGCGGCGGCGTCCGGTCGAGGAAGCGAAAAAACTGCTCGCCGAAGCCGGCTGGCCGAACGGGCGCGATGCGAAAACGGGCGAACCGCTGATCCTCTATCTCGACACGACTTCGGGCGGCATGGGCGACAAGGCGCGGCTGGACTGGCTCACGCGGCAATTTTCCAAAGTCGGCGCCCAGCTCATCATCCGCTCGACCGACTTCAACCGCTTCCAGGAAAAATTGCGCACCGGCGCGGCGCAGATTTATTTTCTCGGCTGGAACGCCGATTATCCCGACCCGGAAAACTTTTTCTTCCTCTTCGATAGCGACGGAGCGCGCGCCAAAAACGGCGGCGAAAACGCCTCCAACTACCGGAACGACGAATTCGACCGCCTTTTCCTCCAGATGAAAGGCATGGAAAACACTGGCGCCCAAGGCGAAGAGCGCCTCGCGCTGATCCGGAAGATGACTCGCATTTTGCAAACCGACGCGCCGTGGATTTTCTGCTTTCACCCGAAAACCTACATCCTGCGCCACGAATGGCTCTACAACCGCAAACCCAGCGATGTCGGCGGCAACGGCCTCAAATACCAGCGCATCGACCCGGAACGGCGCGAGGAAAAACGGCAGCAGTGGAATATGCCGATGCTGTGGCCGTTGCTTGTCGTGGTTGTGCTGGCGGGTGGGTTGGTTGGGTTTGGTGTGCGGTCGTACAGGGCTTCACGGAAAGGGTGATTTTCTAAATTTGGTTAAATAATGTTTCGCTACTGTAGTGATTTTTATCAAAGAATTATTATAGTAATTTAGAAAATTTTTGATTCAAGACTATACGAAAACTGGATTGCTTCGCTACGCTCGCAATGACGAATCGCGTAGGATGGGTAGCGCGGCAATCGGCCCGCCGCCGCAAATCGCGCCGAAGAAACCCGGGAGCGGGGATTGGCATCTTCCTCTGGATCCTGCGACTTCGCGCAGGATGACGTCTGCGACTCCGCTTCGCTGCGCGCAGGATGACGGATCAGGGGCCCGCCGGTACGCACACTCCGTCATCCTGCGCGAAGTCGCAGGATCCAGCGCATAGGTTGGGGTGACGAAGCGAAGCCCAACACTCGGGCGAAGGTGCTTCCGTTGGGCTTCGCTTCGCTCACCCCAATCTATGAATTTTGCCGTCCCTGCGAATCCCAATATGCACAGGATTAAATCAAAACCGCTCTAAGAATTGATTTCCGGGTGAGTAAATCGAGAATATTCAAAGGAGAAAACAATGATTCGCTTTGCGGTTTTTCTGGTCGTTTTCCTGTTTGGCTGCGCGCATTCCGGAACAGCAAGGATGTCCATCGCGGATGAAGTCTGGGAGGCCGTTTGGTTGGAGGGGATGGAACTTCCTGCAAATCCCGAAGCCAGCAGGGCAATTTCCCTGCGCCTGATGGATGGGCGCGTCCAGGGCTACGGCGGTTGTAACTGGATTGCGGGAGGGTATCGCCTGGAGGGCAGCCAGCTCACATTTTCCGGCCTGGCTTCCACCAGGCGCGCTTGTCTGGCCGGGATGGAGCGGGAGGACGCTTTCCTGAAAGCATTGGAAAAGGCGTCCGCCTGGGGCCGGGAAGGCGATTTGCTGCATCTCTATGGATCAGGCGGGAAACTGCTTCTGAAAATGGAGGCAGTGAAAGATCCGGAACGGCTGAAATCCTTGTTGCCGCCGGGTTCAAAACAGAAATATTCACCCGGCAATTAAGGGTTGAAGAAAACCAAGCTGTCTCTGATGCGGCGCAAAGCGCCGGACATCAAAGCCCCCTTTTCAAAGGGGGTGGCAGCGAAGCTGACGGGGGTTTGGCTTTTTAAGGCTGCGGACTCTATCCTTCCTGTTGATACTCCAACGCTCGAA
>WQZF01000034.1 GCA_009780885.1 Betaproteobacteria bacterium
AGATTCAAGACGGTACGCCTTCCCCTCTCCCCCCGCCCCTCTCCCGCAAGCGGGCGAGGGGAGTTTTTGCCCCTCTCCCACGTGTGGGAGAGGGTGCCCCGAAGGGGCGGGAGAGGGAAAGGAAGGTATAGCTTTAAACAAAAACCGCTCCAACATAATCTTGTATTTGATTGCCGGTTTAATAAATTGTCCGGTGCGTTCAATCCTCCGCATGCAAATCTGCCATGAGCGCTTCGACACTGTCGAAACTATCGAGTTTGCCAGCGCGCGCCTCACGCATGGCTGCGATGGTGGTTTCATTCGGCACCAGCGGTTCGAACGGCAGCGCTTTTTCGTGGGCAACGCGGGTCAGCAGGATGCGGAAAGCGTCGGACACGGTGAGACCCATAGCCGCCAGCACGCTTGACGCTTCTTCCTTGATCTGTTCGTTGATGCGGGCACGGACAACGGTGTTTGCAGACATAATGTGATCTCCTGTTTGTCGAGCTACATTGTAGCCCAAGCATCCGTGATGATCCGTGATGCGCACTTGCTTTTTAGACTTCGACGGTGTCGTCAAATACCTGTTTTTCGACACTGGCCCATCGTGGGCAGAAACCGCCGCCTTTCCCGGCATCGGGACAGCGGCTGCCGACATGACTGTTTGTTCCAGGCCCGCTTGCGGGAAAGGGGTGCAGCGCCCAGCCTTGGGCCGGACGCTGCGGCGCGTTGCGCCGGGGGTTGGACAAGCGAAGCGCCGGTGGGAGTTCCCCGTTTACAACAAAAGCGTTTCAGCGGAACACGATCGTCTTGTTTCCGTGCGTCAACACGCGGTCTTCCAGGTGGTAACGCAGGCCGCGCGCGAGCACGGTTTTTTCGATGTCCTTGCCGTAGCGCACCATATCCTCGATCGCGTCGGAATGGTCGATCCGGATCACATCCTGTTCGATGATCGGCCCCTGATCGAGATCGGCGGTGACATAGTGGCAAGTCGCGCCGATCAGTTTCACGCCCCGGTCGTAGGCTTGATGATAGGGCTTCGCGCCGACGAAACTGGGCAGGAAACTGTGGTGGATATTGATGATCCGGCCCGGATAATCGGCACAGAAATCGGGCGGCAGGATTTGCATGTAACGCGCCAGCACCATGCAGTCGCCGTGCGCTTCCTCGAAGATGCGGCGCATTTCGGCAAATGCGGCAGGCTTGTTGTCCGGCGTCACCGGGACATGGTGGAAGGTGATTCCATGCCATTCGACGAAGCCTCGAAAGCTTTCGTGGTTGGAAATGACACAGGGGATTTCGATTTCCAGTTCCTTCGCCTGCCAGCGCGCGAGCAGGTCGTAGAGGCAATGTTCCTGTTTCGAGACGAGCACGACGACGCGCTTCTTGATGCTGCTGTCGTTGATTCGCCATTGCATCGAAAGCGGCTGCGCGACAGCGGTCTCGAAGCGTTCTCGGAATTCGGCGAGCAGGAAGGGAAGCGAATCGGCGCGGATTTCCATCCGCATGAAGTAGCGCCCGGTGATGGCGTCGGAGTGGTAGCTCGATTCGAGAATCCAGCCGCCGTGCCCGGCGATGAAGCCGGAGACGCGGGCGATGATCCCGACCTGATCGGGACAGGAAGCGGTCAGCGTATAGAAACGTTGGCGGTGCATGGCGGGCTAGCGCGCGAATGCCTTGTCGATTTCCGCGCGCAGGCTTGCGTAATCGAGCGCCACCGGATACTGCGGAAATTCGCGGATCACGGACTCTGGCGGATGGAACAGGATGCCGCCGTGCGCCTCGCCGAGCATCGCGGTGTCATTATAGGAATCGCCAGCGGCGACGACGCGGAAGTTGAGTTCCTTGAAGCGTTTCACCGCCTCGCGTTTCTGGTCCGGCATGCGCAAATGGTAATTCACCAGTTTGCCATTGGCATCGGCTTCGAGCCAGTGGCAAAAAAGCGTGGGCCAGCCAAGCTGGCGCATCAATGGGTGCGCGAATTCGTAGAAGGTGTCGGAGAGAATGATGAGCTGGTAATCGGCGCGCAACCGGTCGAGAAATTCGCGCGCTCCGGGCAGCGGCCCCATGCCGGCAATGACTTCCTGGATATCCGGAAGGCCGAGCTTGTGCTCCGCCAGGATGTCGAGCCGGCCGCGCATCAGCTTGTCGTAATCCGGCTCGTCGCGCGTGGTGCGGGAAAGAGCTGCAATGCCGGTCCGGGCGGCGAATTCAATCCAGATTTCGGGAACGAGAACGCCCTCGAGGTCAAGACAAACGAGTTTCAATGGAAGCTCCCAACAGGAGAAAAGGCGATAAAAAATCCGCGCTTCGCGCGGCGTCAAACAACGGATTTTATTACCAATCCGGGAAAACCGGAACGCCGCCCTGCGCGGGATCGGGCGCGAGAGGAAAGGAAGACCCTGTCCGCAAGGAATGGGCGGCCTTCCAGGAAACAACAGCGATCCTCCAGGCAAAGCAGAAGGCCAATTTTCTAAATTTACTTAAAGAATGTTTCGCTACAGTAAAGAGTTTCAGAGCGAAATTATTATAGTAATTTAGAATTTTCCGGGCCTGTTCGCCGCTATCGGTTCCCTACTCCCGCCACTGCCAGCGCGGTCATGTTGACCAGGCGGCGCACCGTCGCGGTGGAGCTGAGGATGTGCACGGGCTTGGCTGCACCGAGCAGCACGGGGCCAATCGAGACGCCTTCGCCGCCGGTGATTTTCAGGAGGTTGTAGGCAATGTTGGCGGCATCCAGATTCGGCATCACGAGCAGATTGGCTTCGCCCTTGAGCGGAGAGGAAGGATTGAAAGTGGCGCGGATCGTTTCCGAAAGCGCGGCATCCCCGTGCATTTCACCGTCCATTTCCAGGTCGGCGTCGCGCGCGAGCAGCAGCGCGGCAGCGCGGCTCATTTTCAGCGGCGAGGCAGAAGCCGAGGATCCGTAATTGGAGTAGGAAAGCAGCGCGACTTTCGGATGAATCCCAAAGCGCCGTACCGCCTCGACCGCCATCAGCGTGATATCGACGAGTTCGTCGGCGCTCGGATTTTCATTGACGTGGGTATCGCAGATGAAGAGCGTGCGCCCCGGCAGCATCAGGTAGTTCATCGCTGCGAAGACGCTGGCGCCGGGCTGCCTGCCGATGACATCGGAAATGACCTTGAGATGCGCGGCGTACTCGCCGCCAGTGCCGCAGATCAATCCGTCGGCATGGCCGAGATGAACCAGGATCGCACCGATGACCGTGGTATTGCGCCGCAGGGATACTTTTGCAATTTCTGGCGTGACGCCACGCCGCGACATGATTCTGTAATATGCCTGCCAGGATTCGCGATAACGCTCGTCCCGCTCCGGATTGATGATCTCGAAGTGCTTTCCGGGGACAATCTTGAGGCCGATGTTTTTCAGGCGCTGCTCGATGACCTGTGGCCGCCCGATCAGTACCGGCTGCGCCAGCCTTTCCTCGATCACGATCTGCGCCGCGCGCAGGACGCGCTCGTCTTCGCCTTCGGCATAGACGATGCGCTTTTTCTGCGCCTGCTGTTTCGCTGCGGAAAACATGCTGCGCATGCCGATGCCGGTGTGATAGACAAATTCGGAGAGTTTTTCGCGGTACGCGGCAAGATCCTCGATCGGGCGCGTGGCGACGCCGGACTCCATCGCAGCCTGCGCCACTGCGGGGGCAATCTTGACGATCAGGCGCGAGTCGAAGGGTTTCGGAATCAGGTAATCCGGGCCGAAGACAAGCGCTTCTCCCGGGTAGGCGTGCGCCACTTCGTCGTCGACTTCCTCTTCGGTCATCGCGGCGATGGCGTGCACGCAGGCAAGCTTCATTTCCTCGGTGATCTGCGTCGCGCCGACATCGAGCGCGCCACGGAAGATGAAAGGAAAACAAAGGACGTTGTTGACCTGGTTCGGATAGTCGGAGCGACCGGTGGCGATGATCGCGTCCGGCCGCGCGGCGCGCGCCAGTTCCGGCATGATTTCCGGTACCGGGTTGGAAAGCGCAAAGATCAGCGGCCGGTGCGCCATTTCCCCGAGCATTTCGGCTTTCAGGATGCCGGCGGTGGAAAGCCCGAGAAAGATATCTGCGCCGGAGAGCGCCTCGGCCAGCGTCCGCGCTGCGGTCTGCTGCGCGTAACGGGCCTTGTTCGGCTCCATTTCGGCATCCCGGCCTTCATAGATGATGCCCCTGGAATCGCAGACGGTGACGTTTTCACGCCGGATGCCGAGCTTGCACCAGAGGTCGAGGCAGGCAATGGCGGCAGCGCCCGCGCCGGAGCAGACGACTTTGACGGCCTCGATTTTCTTGTCGAGGATTTTCAGCGCATTGAGCATCGCCGCAGCGGAAATGATCGCGGTGCCGTGCTGATCGTCGTGGAAAACCGGAATATTGAGCCGTTCCTTGAGTTTTTTCTCGATATAGAAACACTCCGGAGCCTTGATGTCTTCAAGATTGATGCCTCCGAGCGTCGGCTCCAGCGCGGCGATGACCTCGACAAGCTTGTCCGGGTCGTTTTCGTTGAGTTCGATGTCGAAGACGTCGATCCCGGCGAATTTCTTGAACAGGCAGCCCTTGCCTTCCATGACCGGCTTGGCCGCGAGCGGGCCGATGTTGCCCAGGCCGAGAACCGCAGTGCCGTTGGTAATGACGCCGACGAGGTTGCCCCGCGAGGTGTAGAGACTGGCGCTGGCCGGATCGGCGACAATCGCCTCGCATGGCGCGGCAACGCCGGGGGAGTATGCCAGCGCAAGGTCGCGCTGGTTGGTCAGGCCCTTGGTCGGGCGCACGGAAATTTTTCCGGGAGTCGGGGTGCAGTGATATTCGAGCGCCGCGTCGCGTAAATCCTTTTCCATCAATTTTTTCTTTCTGTGCTTACGGAATAAAAAAAAACCGGCTGTTCCCGCGACCAGCGTCCAGTGCGGCCCCGCAACAGCCTTTCCAGATAAAGATAGTTAGATTAGCGCGATTTCGCTGCCAAATAAAGGTTATTGTTTCACTGGAATGGAAAGAAATTGAAATTACAGAGCAGATTCAAACGGGTGGGCCCGTCCATCCCCGGCGATTTTTCCGCTCGTCGCATTTTTCCTTCTCGCCTGCCCTTTGATTCTCGTCAATCAGCGGGTAAACTGGCGCGTTCTGTCCTTCTCCGATTTTTGCCGGGCTCGCTCCTGATCGGCTTTTCCCGGCGTATTCACAATCCCCGAATCTCTCATGCTGGAAGTGCTGAATCTCGAATGCGTGCGTGGCGAACGCCGCCTGTTCGCGGGTCTGGAATTCCGCATGGACAGCGGCGAAGCGCTGCATGTGCAGGGCAGGAACGGATCCGGGAAAACCAGCCTCCTGCGCATCCTGTGCGGATTGTCGACGCCTGCGGCGGGAGAGGTTCGCTGGCGCGGACGACACATTGCGCGCGCGCCAGTGGAATTCCGGGAATCGCTGTGCTACCTCGGGCACAAGAACGCGATCAAGGAAGAATTGACGCCGCTCGAAAATCTGCTGGTTTCGACGCGCCTGGCAGAGGAAGCAATGGAGGGGGAAGGTGCGCAGGAGGCGCTGTCCGCGCTTGCCGCCGTCGGGCTTTCCGGATACGAGGATTTGCCGTGCAAATATCTCTCGCAAGGGCAGAAACGCCGCGTGGCGCTCGCCCGCCTGGTGCATGAACGCCGCGCCCTGTGGGTGCTGGACGAACCCTTCGTCGCGCTCGACACGGCAGCGGTGGAATGGCTCTCCGGGCTGATCGGCGCCCATCTGGGGCGAGGCGGCCTGACGGTGCTGACGACGCATCAGGAAGTCCGCATCCCCGGCGCGGCGATGCGCGCGCTCCAGCTTTCGTGACCGGCCCCGTGATCGGCGCTGTCGTTTCCCGTGACTTGAAGCTGGCAATGCGCCGGCGTGCCGATATTGTGTCGGTGCTGTTCTTTTTCATTATCGTCGCGACATTGTTTCCGCTCGGCATCGGCCCGGAACCGGAAATCCTGCGCCGCCTGGCGCCGGGG
Organism: Betaproteobacteria bacterium; assembly: GCA_009780885.1. Lineage (GTDB taxonomy): Bacteria > Pseudomonadota > Gammaproteobacteria > Burkholderiales > Rhodocyclaceae > WQZF01. Next base: position 5,963 of record WQZF01000034.1, read on the forward strand.
GTGCTGTGGATCGGCGCGCTTCTGGCGACGATACTCTCGCTGCCGAGGCTCTTTGCCGACGACTACCAGGACGGCACCCTGGAACAGTTGGCGCTCTCGCCGCAGCCGCTGGCGCTTTCCGTGCTCGGCAAGGTGATCGCGCACTGGCTGGTTTCCGGCCTGCCGCTGGCCTTGCTCACTCCGCTGCTCGGCCTGCAATTCGACCTCGACCCGGAGATACTGGGAGTGCTGGCCCTGTCGGTCCTGGTCGGTACGCCTGCGCTTTCCGGCGTCGGCGCGATCGGCGCGGCGCTGACGCTGGGAGTGCGCGGCGGCGGCGTGCTGTTGTCGCTTCTGGTGCTGCCCCTGTATATTCCGGTGCTGATTTTCGGCGCCGGCGCGGTAGACGCGGCGAGTTCGGGGCTTGGAACCGGAGTGTATTTCTCGATCCTCGGCGCGCTGACGCTGGCAGGCGTATTCTTCGCGCCCTGGGCGGCGGCGGCGGCACTGCGCATCGCGCTGGAGTAAACATCATGGAATCTTGCGCTGATCCGTGCTATTTCACGGCTTTGAAAATTTTCTGAAAAAACCCGACACCTCCAACAGTAGGCAGCCGCCTTGAACGAAATCCTGTTTAAATTCGCCGCGCCGCAACGCTTCTACCCGCTTGCGGGCCGGATGATTCCCTTCTTCGCCGTCCTCGCCGTGCTCTTCGGCGCCGCCGGCCTGTGGCTCGGCCTTGCCGTCGCGCCGATCGACGCGCAGCAGGGCGAAGGCTACCGGATCATCTTCGTGCATGTGCCGGCGGCGTGGATGTCGATGTTCATCTATCTCGTCATGGCTTTCTGGGCCGGCATTGGCCTGGCATTCAACACACGGCTTTCGGGCATGATGACCACCGCGCTAGCGCCGACGGGGGCGCTGTTCGCGTTCCTCTCGCTATGGACCGGCGCCCTGTGGGGCAAGCCGATGTGGGGCGCGTGGTGGGTGTGGGACGCGCGGCTGACTTCCTCGCTGATCCTGCTCTTTCTCTATATCGGCTTCATTGCGCTCCAGGCGGCAATCGACGATCCGCGCCGCGCCGACAAGGCGGGCGCGGTGCTGCTGCTGGTCGGCGTCATCAATGTGCCGATCATCTATTTTTCCGTGCAGTGGTGGAACACGCTGCACCAGACCGGCTCGGTATCGCTGACGAAATCGCCGACGATGGCCGCAGTCATGTTCTGGGGAATGCTCCTGATGGCGCTTGCCTTCTGGATGTATTCGATTGCCATGGCGCTGATGCGGGCGCGCTGCATCATGCTCGAACGCGAACGCCATACGGAATGGGTCAAGAATCTGTTAGGCACAACACCACATGCAACACGAGGATGAGATATGACATTAATCGCATGCCCAGAGTGTGCCCGAGAGGTTTCCAGCGCCGCAGCAAACTGCCCTGGCTGCGGCCATCCCATAATGCGCCAAGCTCCCATTATTGACGCGGCGCAGTCACCGCAAAAGTGGAATCCTGGCATCGCTGCGCTTTTGAGTTTAGTCCTGCCAGGTGCGGGACAAATGTATAAAGGCCAGGTTGGCAACGGAATTGCATGGTTGGTTTTTGTTCTCATTGGGTACATTCTTTTTGTTCTTCCCGGTTTGATCCTTCATCTTCTCTGCATCTTTGGTGCTGCGAGCGGAGATCCGAACAAGTAGTCTCGTAAACAAGGCGCTGTACGTAGCGAGCGCCTGATCAATTCGCAACTCAGGTGTTATTGCAAAAGGAACAAACACTGATGTACTGGAACAGTTTTTCCGATTTCCTGGCGATGGGCGGTTACGCCTTCTACGTCTGGGGATCCTTTCTCGTCACGGCCCTGGTCATGACTGCCGAACCCCTGCTGCTCCGCCGCCGCCGGCAGCAATTGATCGCCCGCCTCAAACGGCAACTGGATGCCGAAAATCGCGCCGGGCAGGGCGTGATGACGCCGGAGACGGGAGAACATCCATGAAAGCGCGGCATCAACGCATCGCGCTGATGGTCGGCGGGCTGGCGGTGCTCGGCATCATCATCGCGCTGGTATTGAACGCGCTGACCAGCAATATCGTCTTTTTCTTTTCTCCTACCGATGTCGTCGAAGGAAAGGCTCCGCAAGGGCGCGCGTTCCGCATCGGCGGCATGGTCAAGGAAGGCTCGCTGCAACGCGGCGCCGACGGCATCACCGTGCATTTCGTCGTCACCGATACCGAACACGACATGCCGGTGACGTACAAGGGCATCCTCCCCGATCTCTTCAGGGAGGGAAAGGGCGTCGTTGCGCAGGGCAAGCTGGGCGAGGATAGCCTCTTCGTGGCCAACGAGGTGCTGGCCAAGCACGACGAAAACTACATGCCCCCGGAGGCCGCCAAGGCCGTCGACGAGGCGCACGCGCGCGCGGCGCGAAACAGGACGGCGGAGACCCTACAGCAATGATTCCCGAACTTGGACAATTCGCCCTGATCCTTGCGCTTGCCGTGGCGCTTGTACAGGGCGCCCTTCCGCTCGCGGGCGTGCAGCGCGGCAATGCAGCGTGGATCGCACTGGCCTGGCCGGCGGTGCGGGCACAGGCGTTCCTGCTCACATTCTCTTTCTGCTGCCTGACCTGGGCCTTTATCGACAACGATTTTTCGGTCGTCTATACCGCCAGCCATTCAAATTCGCAGTTGCCCTTGCCTTACCGGATCGCCGCCGTCTGGGGCGGACACGAAGGCTCTCTGCTTTTGTGGGCGCTGCTCTTGTCCTGGTGGTCCTTCGCCGTTTCGCTCTTCTCGCGGCAATTGCCGGAAACGATGACGGCGCGCGTGCTCGGGATATTGGGACTGGTCAGCGTCGGATTCCTGGTTTTCATCCTCATGACCTCCAACCCCTTCGAGCGGCAATTGCCGGGGCTGCCCGAAGGCAACGACCTGAACCCGCTCCTCCAGGATCCTGGACTGGTCATTCACCCGCCGCTCCTTTACATGGGTTACGTCGGCTTTTCGATCGCCTATGCCTTTGCCATCGCCGCCCTGCTCTCCGGCCAGCTCGACGCCGCCTGGGCGCGCTGGTCGCGCCCCTGGACGATGGTGGCGTGGATTTTCCTCACCCTCGGCATCGCAATGGGATCGTGGTGGGCCTATTACGAACTGGGCTGGGGCGGCTGGTGGTTCTGGGATCCGGTCGAGAACGCCTCCTTCATGCCCTGGCTGATCGGCACCGCGCTGATTCATTCGCTGGCAGTCACGGAAAAGCGCGGAAGTTTCAAGAACTGGACCGTAATGCTCGCGATCGGCGCCTTTTCCCTGTCGCTTCTGGGCACCTTCCTCGTCCGTTCCGGCGTGCTCACTTCGGTGCATGCCTTCGCGACCGATCCCAAGCGAGGCGTGTACATCCTCGCCTTTCTCGTTGCCGTGATCGGAAGCTCGCTCCTGCTCTTCGCCTGGCGCGCGCCGAAAGTCGGGCTGGGCGGGCGTTTCGCGCTCCTCTCGCGCGAGTCCTTGCTGCTGACCAACAATGTCATGCTCGCCGTCGTCTGCGCCACGGTGCTGATCGGCACGCTTTCGCCGCTGATCGCTTCGGCGCTGGGCAAAAAACTCTCGGTGGGCGCACCGTATTTCAATACCGTTTTCGGCGCACTGATGGTTCCGGTAGTCTTCCTGATCGGCGTGGGGCCGTTCGCGCGCTGGAAGGAAGCAAGCCTTGCCGGACTCGCGCGCCTCCTGCGCTGGCCTTTCTTCGTTGCGGTACTGGCAGCAATTCTGCTGCCCTTGAGCCTCGACCACTGGTCGCCCCTGATCGCGCTCGGCCTGGCGCTGGCATTCTGGATCGCCCTGACGGCAACGCTCAATTTCATCGCCCGAGTCCGCGCCACGCGCGCCGGACGCCCCTTCCTCTCCACCCTGTTCAAACAACCCGGCGCCTTCTGGGGAATGCATCTGGCGCATCTGGGCATCGCCGTGTTCATCGTCGGCGTCACGATGGTCAAGGGCTACGAAACCGAGAAGGACGTGAAAATGGGGCCGGGCGACACGGTCGAGGTTGGCGGCTACCAGTTCGGATTTCTCGGCGTGCGCGAAACGAACGGGCCGAATTACCTCGCGCTCATCGGCGATGTCGAGGTAACGAAAAACGGAAAGCCGTATCGCCGGATGACGCCTGAAAAGCGCATCTACAACGCTTCCGGAATGCCGATGACCGAAACGGCAATCGACAGCGGATTCCTGCGCGACCTCTACATCTCGCTCGGCGAACCGATCGACCGGGAGAATCTCAACGGCGAATGGGCGGTGCGCGTCTACCACAAACCTTTCGTCGGCTGGATCTGGATTGGCTGCCTGCTGATGGCGCTGGGCGGCCTTGTCAGCATTTGCGACCGCCGCTACCGCGTCAGGGCAAATGCTGTCGTAATCACTCCTTCCGCAACGCAACCGGCGCAATCCGCATGAACAAATTCCTCTGGCCGCTCGCCGGCTTCATCATCCTCGCCGTATTCCTCCGCATCGGACTGGATCTCAATCCGCACGAAGTGCCTTCGCCGTTCATCGGCAAACCGGCGCCGGAATTCAGCCTGCCGGTACTGGGCACGCCGGGGGAAGCGCTGGACAAACATTTTTCGCCGCGCGACATGCGGGGCAAGGTCTGGCTGCTCAACGTCTGGTCTTCGTGGTGCGTTTCCTGCCGCGCCGAACATCCGTTCCTGGTGCGCCTGGCAAAGGAAGGAAAACTGCCCATCGTCGGCTTCAATTACAAGGAAGTACGCGGCGACACCGAGATCGACGCCAGCAAGCTCGGCGCGGAAGCCGAGAGGGAACTGGTGCAGAAACGCGCCCGCGCCTGGCTCGCCCAGCGCGGCGACCCGTATCAATTGACCGTGCTCGACATCGACGGACGGGTTGCCATTGATTACGGCGTCTACGGTGTCCCGGAAACCTACCTGATCGACAGGGAAGGCATCATCCGCGTAAAGCATATCGGCCCGCTGACCGAGGATGCGCTGAGGGAAAAAATCATGCCGCTGCTGGAACAGGAAACACGGGGAAAGCCATGATTGCCGCGACGCCATTCCTGAGAAAAACGCTGCTCTCCGTGCTGGCCTGCTGCCTGCTGGCATTCCCGTTTGCCGTGCAGCCGAAGGAAGCCGCGCCGCTTGCCGACGACCCGGCAGCGGAAAAACGCCTGCGTTCCCTGTCCGAAGAATTCCGCTGCCTCGTTTGCCAGAACCAGAGCATTGCCGATTCCAACGCCGATCTTGCCGTCGATTTGCGGCGAGAGATTCGCAGCATGATCCACGAGGGCAAATCCGACAGCGATATCAAGGACTTCATGGTTACCCGCTACGGCGATTTCGTGCTCTACCGCCCGCCTCTGGAAGGCGCGACATTGCTGCTCTGGTTCGGCCCCGGGCTTCTTTTCATCATCGCGCTGGTCGCGCTGCGCTCCACATTGCGCCGCCGCGACCGGACACTGGCGGCAGAAAGGGAACTCAGTCCCGAAGAACAGCAAAAGGCGGAAGCCTTGCTGCGCGCAGCCACCGACACGCCTCCCAAGGAATAACGCATCATGCCCGGATTCATTGTCATCGCGGCGCTTCTGATCGTCGTTGCGCTCTTCATCCTGCTCTCGCCATTCCGGCGCCGCCGCGCCAGTTCCCGGGCAGACCGGACGGCAACGAACCTGGCCATCTTTCGCGACCAATTTGCCGAACTGGAGCGCGAACAGGCAGAAGGAATGCTCTCCGACAAGGATTTCGAGCAGGCAAAACTCGAACTGGAAAAGCGCCTGCTCGAAGAAACCAGCGCCGGGATTTCCGGACTTGGGGAAAACGGCGGAGAAGCTCCCTTGAGCAACCCGATGCGCAGCGCCGTCTGGGCGCTGATCGTTTTCCTGCCGCTGTTTTCCGCTGCCGGCTATGCCTTTCTCGGCAGCCCGAAGGCGCTTGACCCGGCCAATACCCGCCCCCCGGAACCCAAAACAGCTCCCTTTTCCGCTGCGCAAATCGACGAAATGGTGAAAAACCTGGCGCAGAAACTGGAGAAGAATCCGGAGGATCCCACCGGCTGGAACATGCTCGCGCGCTCCTATCACGCGCTGGGACGCTATCCGGAAGCGGCGCAAGCCTACGAACAACTGCTTGCGCATCTGCCGCCGGGATCGCCTCCCAATGCCGAAATCCTGCTCGACTACGCCGAATCGCTGGCCGCCACGCAACAGGATTTCTCCGGAAAGCCGACCGAATTGATCGACCAGGCGCTGAAACTCGCCCCGGACGCAGAAAAAGCCTTGTTGCTGGCAGCGCTCGCAGCAGGCGAACGCCAGGATTTCGACGCCAGCGCGGCTTATTTCGAACGTCTCTTGAAGCAGCTTCCCCCCGATTCCGAGGAAGCGCATGCCGTTACTGACGCGCTGGCGCAATTGCGCGCGAAAAAGAGCGACAGGTAAAAAAGCTTCGATCTCAAAGCGCATTTTCCGCCCGACTTTTCAGGGCATTTAAGATAAATCAAACAGTCGTACCCAGCGCCTGCACTAGACTTTTCGCTACTTGCATGGACCTGACCGGATAATGCTTCCTGCATTGCCCGACAAAGTGCCGGATCTGTGCAGGGCAACGAGCGAATGGGAGAATCTAGAGCATGGAAAAAGGCGGCATCCGCGGGTTCTGGGCCAAGTTGCGTCGCCCGAGCGCGAAATATTCATTACTGACCCTGTTGGCAGTCGGCTTCGTCGTTGGCATCGTTTTCTGGGGCGGCTTCAATACCGCGCTGGAAGCCACGAACGAACTGGAATTCTGCATCCTCTGCCACGAAATGCGCGACAACGTTTACCAGGAATACAAGCAGACCATCCACTATTCCAATCGTACCGGCGTGCGCGCCATCTGTTCCGACTGCCATGTCCCGAGATCCTGGGGCTACAAGATGCTCCGCAAGATCAAGGCGAGCAAGGAAGTGTGGGGCAAGATCACCGGCATCATCGACACTCCGGAAAAATTCGAGGAGCATCGCCTGACGCTTGCGCAGCACGAATGGGATCGCATGAAAGCCTCCGATTCGCGCGAATGCCGCAACTGCCATTCCTTTGACGGCATGAACACGGAAAAGCAGAAAAAGCGTGGCGCGAAGATGCACGAAATCGGCAAAAAGGAGCAGCAGACCTGCATCGATTGCCACAAGGGCATTGCCCACCACAAACCCAAGGGCATGAAAGAGGACGAAGATGACGAGGCGTGGTGATTTTCCGCCGCGCTTTATTCGATGTTCCATCCATTCCATTGAAGAAGGAGAAGCAAAGTGAACCAACCGGCCATTCCCCTGAAACCCCTTTCCGGCGCGCTCATGGGCGCGCTCTTCCTCCTTTTCGGCGCGCAAACTGCTTCGGCAGCGCCTGACTGGAGCAAGGTGCCGAAACGCGATGTCATCGTCGCGCACGTCGGCGTGGTGCCCATCGAATGGATCAAGAAAAAATCCGACCATAGCGGCACCACCGGCCTGCGCAAGGGCGAAACCTGCGTTGGCTGCCACGAGGAAAAAGGCTCGCTGAATTTCGACATGGCGCGTATCGGCAAGGATCTCGAACCGAAAGGAATGCCGAAGACGACCAACTTCCCGGTTTCGGTACAGGCCGCCTACGACAAGGATCAACTTTATCTGCGCCTGAGCTTCAAGGCGCCTGCGGAAACCTCCGGCGAAAAACTGGACAAGGATAACGAGATGAAAGTCTCCGTCATGTTCGCAGGCGACAAGGAGCCTCTCGCCGCGCAGGTTGGCTGCTGGGAAACCTGCCATGCCGACGCGCGGACAATGCCCGGCGCCGACGACAAGAAAACCAAGCACGTCGATAACGCCAATCTCGACGGCGGCATTTTCTACGATCTGATCCAATGGCGTAGCGGCGGCGGAGCTGCCGGCGCCAAGGTCGACGGTCACGTCGCCGACACTCGCGTCATGGAAGGCGGAACCGCGCTGCAAGCAGCCACCGGCGAGAAGAAGGGCGATACCTGGACAATCACCTTCACCCGCAAGCTCACGGGCGGCAAGGGCGACGTCGCGCTGGCCGAAGGTAAGGTCGTTCCGATCGGCATCGCGGTTCACAACGGCTATACCGGAGGCCGTTTCCATTATGTATCGCTCGGCTACAAACTCGGCATCGGCGCCGACGGCGACATCAAGGCGACGAAACAGTAATTCCTTCCCTGAGAAATCAGGCATCGAAACGGGGCTGTCCGCAGCCCCGTTTTTTTATCGCTTTTTTCGGAGATCAATCCATCGCGCGGGGTGGATGACCAAGGCCACTGTTTTCTAAATTTACTTAAATAATGTTTCGCTACTGTGCTTATTTTTATCAAATAATTATTACAGTAATTTAGAAAATCACTCGCTTCTTCCCTTCTGCGCCAACACCTTGCGCAGGAATTGTCCGGTGTAGCTTTCCTTCCTTTTCGCCAGCGTCTCCGGGCTGCCTTCGGCGATGATGAGGCCGCCGCCGTCACCGCCTTCGGGGCCGAGGTCGATGATCCAGTCGGCGGTCTTGATGACGTCGAGGTTGTGCTCGATGACGACGACGGTGTTGCCGTGTTCAGCCAGGCGGGAGAGGACGGTGAGCAGGAGTTCGATGTCGTGGAAATGCAGGCCGGTCGTCGGTTCGTCGAGGATGTACAGGGTGCGGCCGGTGTCGCGCTTGGAGAGTTCGAGCGCGAGCTTGACGCGCTGCGCCTCGCCGCCGGAGAGGGTGGTGGCGCTCTGGCCGAGGCACACGTAGGAAAGGCCGACATCGACCAGGGTTTGCAGCTTTCGCGCGACGACAGGGACGGCGGAAAAGAATTCGTGCGCTTCTTCGACCGTCATGTTCAGGATGTCGTGGATGTTCTTGCCGCGATAGCCGATTTCCAGCGTTTCGCGGTTGTAGCGCTTGCCGTGGCAGACATCGCAGGGAATGTAGATGTCGGGCAGGAAGTGCATTTCGACCTTGATCATGCCGTCGCCCTGGCAGGCTTCGCAGCGTCCGCCCTTGACGTTGAAGGAGAAGCGCCCCGGCGAATAGCCGCGCGCCCGCGCTTCGGGTACGCCGGAGAAGAGTTCGCGGATCGGGGTCAGCAGTCCGGTGTAGGTGGCCGGGTTGGAACGCGGGGTGCGTCCGATCGGCGACTGGTCGACGTTGATGACCTTGTCGAAGAAGTCGAGTCCTTCGATGCCGGCGCAGGGCGCGGGTTCGATCGAGGATCCGTAGAGATGCCTGGCGGCGAGCGCGTACAAGGTGTCGTTGATCAGCGTCGATTTGCCGGAACCGGAAACGCCGGTGATGCAGGTGAAGAGGCCGACCGGAAGTTTGAGGCTGACTTCCTTCAGGTTGTTGCCCGTCGCGCCGCTGATGTGCAGCATCCGTTCGGGATCGGGCTGGCGGCGTTGTTGCGGGATCGGAATGCTGCGCCGCCCGGAAAGGTACGCGCCGGTCAGTGAATCGGGGCTGGCGGCGATGTCTTCCGGCTTGCCTTCGGCGACGATGGCCCCGCCGTGGACGCCCGCGCCGGGGCCGATGTCGACAACATAGTCGGCGCTCCTGACCGCGTCCTCGTCGTGTTCGACGACGATCACGGTATTGCCGATGTCGCGCAGTTGGCGCAGGGTTTGCAGCAGGCGTTCGTTGTCGCGCTGGTGCAGGCCGATCGAGGGTTCGTCGAGCACGTACATGACGCCGGTCAGCCCGGAACCGATCTGGCTGGCCAGCCGGATGCGCTGCGCCTCGCCGCCGGAGAGGGTTTCCGCCGAGCGTTCGAGGCAGAGATAGTCAAGGCCGACATTGATCAGGAATTGGAGGCGGTTGACGATTTCCTTCAGGATTTTTTCCGCCACCTGCGCCTTGTGCCCGGAGAGCTTGAGGGTGGAGAAATAATCGCGCGCCTGCAATAGCGGCAGGCGGCTGATTTCCGGCAGCGCCTTGTCGCCGACCCTGACGTTGCGCGCCTCGGTGCGCAGCCGCGTGCCTTCGCAGACCGGACACGGCGCGTTGCTGATGTAGCGCGCGAGTTCCTCGCGCACTGCGACCGAGTCGGTTTCCCGGTAGCGCCGTTCGAGGTTGTGGACGATGCCCTCGAAACTGTGTTCGCGCGTCACGAGCCTGCCGCGCTCGTTCAGGTACTGGAAGGGCAGGGTTTTCCTGGCCGTGCCGTAGAGGACGATTTGCCGGATTTCTTCGGGCAGTTCGTTGAACGGCGTTTCGATCTCGAATTCAAAATGCTTCGCCAGCGAGGAAAGCATCTGATAGTAGAACTGGTTGCGCCGGTCCCAGCCGCGAATCGCGCCGCCGGCAAGCGAGAGATCGGGGTGGGCGACAACGCGCTTCGGATCGAAGAACTGGATCACGCCCAGCCCGTCGCATTTGGCGCAGGCGCCCATCGGGTTGTTGAACGAAAAAAGGCGCGGCTCCAGTTCCTGCAAGGCGTAGGAGCAAATGGGGCACGCGAATTTGGCAGAAAAGAGATGCTCCTTCCCGGAATCCATTTCCAGCGCAATCGCGCGCCCGTCGGCGTGGCGTAGCGCCGTCTCGAAGGATTCGGCAAGCCGTTGGCGCATGTCCTCGCGCACCTTGAGACGGTCGACGACAACATCGACCGAATGTTTCTTGGTTTTCGCCAGCTTCGGCGGCGCGTCGATTTCGTGGATTTCGCCGTCGATCCGCAGCCGCGCGAAACCCTGCGCGCGCAGTTCGGCGAAAAGCTCTAGTTGTTCGCCCTTGCGTCCGGCGATGACCGGCGAGAGGATCATCAGTTTCGTTTCCGGCGGCAGCGCCAGGACATGATCGACCATTTGCGACACGGTCTGCGCTTCGAGCGGCTCCCCGTGCTCCGGGCAATACGGCGTCCCGGCGCGGGCGTAGAGAAGGCGCAGGTAATCGTGGATTTCGGTGACGGTGCCCACCGTCGAGCGCGGGTTGTGGCTGGTCGCCTTCTGCTCGATCGAAATCGCCGGCGACAAGCCTTCGATCAGGTCGACATCGGGCTTTTCCATCAACTGCAAAAACTGCCGCGCGTAGGCCGACAGCGACTCGACGTAGCGGCGCTGCCCCTCGGCGTACAGGGTGTCGAACGCGAGTGAGGACTTACCCGAACCGGACAGCCCGGTAATGACAATCAGCTTGTCGCGCGGCAAATCGAGGTTGATGTTCCTGAGATTGTGCGTGCGAGCGCCGCGAATACGGATTTCTTCCATGGGGAGAGGGAATGGGGATGATCGGGGTTTTTTGGGCTTTTTCCGGACGTTTCCCGAGAGGCTTTCCAAGCCTCCTGGCATGCCCCGTCCGGCGCAGTCGAACCTGATAATATACGCGCTTTCCATGGCGCCGGACAAACCCGTTTTCCGCTTTTTCGCTTTGGATTTTCCTGAAGCGCGGGCGTCCCGCCCGCTGCGGGCAAGATGCCCGCGCTCCTGCGACACCAAGCTCACCGATTTATTTCACCGATGAATTCCTCTCCTTCTGTTCCCTCAGCGATGAGCGCCGCCGAAAAGCGCGCCGGGGCAGGGCTGGCGGCCATTTTCGCGCTGCGGATGCTGGGCCTGTTCCTGATCCTGCCGGTTTTTTCGATCTACGCGCGGGATCTGCCTTCGGGGCATCATCTGGCGCTGGTCGGCTTCGCCATTGGCGCTTACGGGCTGACGCAGGCAATTCTCCAGATTCCTTTCGGGATGCTCTCGGACCGCCTCGGGCGCAAGCCCGTGATCGCCTTCGGCCTTCTGCTCTTTGCGCTCGGCAGCTTCATGGCGGCGGCCGCCGACGATCTTTATCTGATCATCGCCGGACGCATCGTCCAGGGCGCGGGCGCGATTTCGGCGGCGGTGACGGCGCTCGCCGCCGATCTGACGCGCGACCAGCACCGCACCAAGGTCATGGCGATGATCGGCTCCTCGATTGCGCTCGTGTTCGCCCTCTCGCTCGTCGCCGCGCCGCTCCTGTACGCCGCGATCGGAATGCCCGGCATCTTCGCGCTGACCGGCATCCTGGCCCTGTGCGGCATCGTCGCGCTGTACCGGCTGGTGCCGCCCGCGCCGCCCTTGCCCGCCCTCGAAGCAAAGGCGCGGACGCCGTTCAGGGCGTTGCTTTCCGATGGCCGCCTGTTGCGGCTCAATCTCGGCGTTTTCGTGCTGCACTTGATGCAGACGGCAATGTGGGTGCTGGTGCCACCCGCGCTGGTGCAGATCGGCGGCTTGCCGGCGGCGGAACACTGGAAGATTTATCTGCCGGCGGTGCTCGTTTCGCTGACGCTGATGGTGCCCGCGATCATCGCCGCCGAAAAACGCGGCGCGATGCGGCTGGTATTCAATGCCGCCATTGCCCTCCTGGTCGTGGTCCAGGCCGGCTTTGCCTGGCTCGGCGGATCACTGTGGCTGCTCGCGCTGTGGCTGCTGCTCTTCTTCGTCGCCTTCAATATCCTGGAAGCGACGCAACCCTCGCTGATTTCGCGCTTTGCGCCGCCCGAAGCCAAGGGCGCGGCGATGGGCATCTATAACACCGCCCAGTCCATCGGCCTCTTCCTCGGCGGCGCAATCGGCGGTGCGCTGGCGCAACACTTTTCCCCCACCGTGGTCTTCGCCCTCAACATCGCGCTGGCGCTGGTTTGGCTGGCGGTTTCGCTGCCGATGAAAACGGCCAGGCCGGGGGCCGCTTGATCGGGGCGATAAGACGACATACAATGATATATGATATGTATATCATATACGGAGAAAAACGATGAGCCGAATCCTGGTCGACCTGCCTGAGGCGCAGTTGGAAGAACTGGCCCTTCTCGTGGAAGAAGAACAGCGTCCGCGCGCTGCCGTGATCCGCGAGGCCATTGGGGAATATCTCGTGCATCACCGGCAGGGACAGGTGAAGGGCGTGTTCGGCCTCTGGAAGAACAGGCAAGTCGACGGTCTGGAATACCAGAGGGAGCTTCGTTCCGAATGGTGAAGGCGCTCTTCGACACGAACATCCTGATCGACTACCTCAGAGGTATCTCCGAGGCCGAGAGGGAGCTCTCGCGCTACGAAACCAGGGCGATCAGCACGATCACATGGATGGAAGTCATTGCCGGCGCAGACCCGGACGAAGAAGCCAACATTCGCGCCTGGCTGCGCACTTTCGAGCTGGTCGAACTGGACAGCGCCATTGCCGAACGCGCCGTCACCCTCCGCAAGGAAAAGCGCATTCGCCTGCCGGACGCGATCGTCTGGGCCTCCGCCCAGGTGAAATCCCTGCTTCTCGTTTCACGCAACACCAAGGATTTTCCGGAGGACGAACCGGGCGTCCGGGTTCCGTACAAGCTTCGGAATGATTAGAATCCCGGTTCAACGTGCCTATTTAACCAAGGAGCCTTCATCATGTCATCAGTCAATAAAGTGATTCTCGTCGGCAGGCTCGGCTTCGATCCGGAAGTGCGCGCCATGCCCAACGGCGAATCGGTCGCCAACGTCCGCATGGCCACCAGCGAAACCTGGAAAGACAAAAACAGCGGCGAACGGCGCGAAAGCACCGAATGGCATCGCGTCATCTTCTACCGCCGCCTGGCTGAAATCGTCGGCCAATACCTGCGCAAAGGCTCGCAAATCTACGTCGAAGGCCGCATCCGCACGCGCAAATGGCAAGACAAGGACGGCCAGGAACGCTACACCACCGAAATCGAGGCCACCGAAATGAAAATGCTCGGCAGCCGCGAGGGTTTGGGCGATCCTTCCTCCTCGTCCTCCTCGTCTTCATCCTATGCCAGCGGCGCCGAACCCCCCGCCTACGGCGGCGCAACCCCCTCGCAAAGCCAGAAGAAACCAAGCTTCGAGGATATGGACGACGACATCCCGTTTTGAGGATTGCCCGGCAAAAGAGCTTGAATACTTGTCGAGCGCAATCCCCAGGCTTCAGGTTGGGGGGACTCACAGCAAAATCCTTGCCATTTGAAAAATCCGTCAAAGCCATGAACCTTTCCGATTTGCTGCGTTTTGAGCACGTTGCCATCCAGTGCCACGACAATCCCGACGCCGACGCCATTGCCGCCGGTTTCGGGCTGTATTCCTATTTCACTGCCAGAGGGATCAAAGCCGTGCTTTTCTATGGCGGGCGCGCTCCGGTCACCAAGCCCAATCTGGTGAAAATGCTGACTCTCTGCGATATCCCTCTGGAACATCACCCGCAAAGCCGTGACTGGCCGGGCCTGCTCATCACCGTGGACTGCCAGTACGGGGCGGGCAACGTTTCGCCGATGCGCGGCGCCGAGGTGGCGGTCATCGATCACCATATCCAGGAATGCGCGATGCCGCCCCTGCATGACATCCGGCCCTATCTCGGCGCTTGCTCGACCCTGGTTTGGCTGCTGATGCAGGAAGCAGGCTTTTGCCTCGAAGAAATCGGAGCCGAACGCGGCACGGCCCTGCTGACCGCGCTGTACTACGGGCTGTACACCGACACCGGCGGTTTCTCCGAGGTCAGGCACCCGCTGGACCGCGATTTGCGCGATCAGGACGGAATCGTCGAGCGGATCATCAAGACGCTCAGAAGTTCCAATTTGTCGCTGGAAGATTTGTCGATTGCTTCTTCGGCACTGGCCGAATTGTCCTTCGATCCCCAGGGCGGCTTCGCCCTGGTCGGCGTCCGGTACTGCGATCCGAACCTCCTGGGCTTCATCAGCGATCTCGTCCTTCAGGTCGATACCGTGGATATAGCCGTGGTCTACTGCGAAACGCCGGGAGGCATCAAATATTCCGTGCGCTCGATCACCTGGGATTGCAAGGCTTCCGATCTGGCGGCCTGGTTCGCCGCCGACGGACTCGGTTCCGGCGGCGGTCACGCGGAAAAAGCCGGGGGCTGGATCAGCGGACGCAACCTGGCCGAGCATATGCCGAACCTCAGTGCTGCGGATTATTTCAACCGCCGGCTGCGCGAATACCGGGCCGCCTACGTCATCATCGACCATGCGACCGCGCCTCACGTGGAGGACATGCTCCCCGAAGCGTCCCGGGCGCGGCGCTATACGAAGCGCCCCCTGCGACTGGCCTATGTGCCCGCCGAGAAACTTCCGCGCGGCTCCGAGTTGCATATCCGCATGCTCGAAGGCGATATCAGCCTTGCCTCAAGGCCGGACACCTACCTGATGATCGGATTGCTCGGCGAGGTCTACCCCATTTCCCGCGCCGTTTTCGATTCCGCGTACCGCCCCCTGGACGCGCCCCTGCAATTGTCGCTGCCGTACACGCCTTCGGTGCTGGACAAAACGACGGGGATCCGCCTGCCGCTGGACAACATTGCCCGCCCCTGCATGCGTCTGGGCGGCGGAGTCGTGCACGCGGCGCTCCTTACGAAGGGTGTGAAGGTTTTCACCCGCTGGGATGCGGACAATTATCTCAAGGGAGAAAAGGGCGACTGGCTTGTCTGGCCGGAAGAAGATCCGACGGACATCTACATCATCACGGCGCCGCTCTTTCCACTGCTGTACGCCGGAGAAAACACCGAGGGAAACGCAGAAGCGGACGACGGCGGCGAAGTGCTCAATTGCGCTGGCCTCGACGTGGCCGCGCAACCCGGCGCTGTGCGGGCGCGGAAAAAACCGGTCATCGTGACCGTGCGTTTCGCCCGTCAGGCAGGCGTTTCCGCCACCCGCGAAGGTCCCGTGCCCTACGCGATCGGCGATGCCCTGATTACCGGCAGCAGCGGCGAAACATGGCCAGTGCAGCCGGCGCATTTTTCCGCTGCCTATACGCCTCTGGCGCCAACGCAGGCTGGACAGGAGGGAAGCTATCAGGCGCTCCCGATCGAAGTCGATGCCTTGCGCATGTCCGCCCATTTTTACCTCAGCCTGAAAAACGGCGGCCTGCTGTGGGGGCCGCGCGGTGACTGGCTGGTACAGTATGGCGATGGTGAGCACGGCATCATCGGCGCGCTGCTTTTCGCTTCGATCTATGAGATTTTGCGCATCCCGGAAAAGTCATGACCCATGACATTTTTGTAAGCTATTCCACCCGGGACAAGCTGTTCGCCGATGCGCTCGTGCACCGGCTGGAAAAAACCGGCTACCGCTGCTGGTATGCGCCGCGCGACATTGCGGCGGGCGTCGCCTGGCCCCAGGCCATCAGCAAGGCCATACGCGAGATTCCTCTCATGCTGCTGGTTTTTTCCGGCGCGTCCAACAGTTCGGACGAAATCTCCCGCGAATTGACCCTTGCTTCCAGCAATAAACGCATCGTGCTGCCGGTGCGCATCGAGAATGTCCAGCCGGGTACCGTGCTGGAATATCACTTGGCCGATCGGCATTGGCTGGATGTTTTCGGTCTCGAAGAAGAAGCGGCCATCAATCGCGTACTGGAAGGACTGGCGAGTTACGCCCACCTTCTCGCCGCCGCGCCGCCTGGACAAGCTCCCTTCGCGCCATCCCCGGACTCGCCGTCGCGAAAAGCCCCCCGCAGCCTGCGGGCGCTGTTAGCCGCCCTGCTCATACTGCCCGTCATCGCGGCCGTCTTTTGGCATGAGCACGCGCCCGATGGCACGGACGCCCTCAGCCTGTACGAACCACCCTCCCTGGCGCGCTACGTCAACGGCAATCCGTCCATCGCCGCGTATAGTCTGCGCCTGGCCCCGTCGCCCGATTCACCGCTGCCGCAATATCTCGTCGCGCTCACCGGCATCGGCGAGCCTTTTGATGGCCGCATCTTTCTCTGCCAGCAGCGGGAGTACAACAATACCTTCCGCTTTGCCGCCACCATTGACGGCCGGTCGTTTATCCTGCTCATCGTGGATCACATGGGCCGGGGCATGATCTACCAGCCCGGCAGCGCGCGGGAATACCCCGTCCTGCTTTCGCCCCAGAACAACAACGCCGCGAACGCCCAGCATATGCTCAAGATGTACCGGCAAGGCAAACGGTGGGCGGGCTGAACGAAACTTGGCGCAGTTTTCATTCAACCATGCCAAACATGATAAAATTCGGACGGCATTTTTTGGATAGACGCTTTCAACCCTGTTGGCAGGTGGAGAAAATTACCCGGCTTCACCGAACGCAAGAAAACCAGATGAAAGAGGTGCGTATATGTCGAGCAGTGTGAATTATTCGAGGGCTTACGACGTGTTCGTCTCCTATCGCAGGGATGGCGGCGAGACGATGGCGATCCTGATACACGACCGCCTCGCGTCGAAAGGCTTCAATGTGTTTATTGACGTCGAAGGTTTGAACTCTGGAAATTTCAACACGAAATTGCTTCAGGTCATCGAAAGCTGCAAGGATTTTGTCCTGGTTCTCTCGCCAAATGCACTGGATCGCTGCACGAACGAGGGGGACTGGGTACGCAACGAAATAGCACACGCGATCGGTCTCAATAAAA
This sequence comes from Betaproteobacteria bacterium, assembly GCA_009780885.1. Taxonomy (GTDB): domain Bacteria; phylum Pseudomonadota; class Gammaproteobacteria; order Burkholderiales; family Rhodocyclaceae; genus WQZF01. The sequence goes on from WQZF01000034.1 coordinate 23,267, forward strand.
ACATCGTCCCGATCATGCTGCGCGGCTTTCAATGGCCGGAACATCTTCCGGAGGACATGGCGGATCTCCCGATGAAAAACGGCGTCAACGCGAACAACAACGAGTATTTCGACGCCGCGATCGACAGGCTCTCCGAAAAATTCCTGTTGTCGAAGCCGATGAAGCTCTTCGACAAAATAAGCCTCTTTGCGAAAAACGCGGTCGACAAAACAAGCGAGGTCATCGAATCCGCACGGATCAACGAGAAAATCAGCGAAAGCAGGAGAAGGCTTTCGGAAACAAAGACACAGTTCGGCGACATGGTGGATGTTTCAAAGCTGAACACGAGGATCAGCGAGAGCAGGCACAGGGCCGACAACATCAAGCTGAAACTCGCCGATCACTACTGGGAAAAATACAAGGAAGGCGCGACGCTCGACGACGAGGCGGAGAAACTCTGTTCCGCGATCAAGGACGAAGTCGATCTGATGGACGAATGCAACCGCGAGATACAGAAAATAAAAAAGATACCCGAAACCCAGAGCGCGGCGAAGCCGGCGGAAGATTTCAAATGCGCGCAATGCGGCACGGTTCTGTCCCCGGAAGCGAAATTCTGCCCTGAATGCGGCGCGGTGGTCGCGGCCAAAACCCCCGAAGCAGCCCCGGAATTCATTGTTTGCCAGAACTGCGACGCGCAGACCCCGTTCGGCAAAAAATTCTGTCAGCGCTGCGGAAGCAAGCTGTAGGCCCTCCTCCCCGGCCTTGCAGGCGGCGCACCCCCTCGCAAAGCCGGAAGAAACCGGGCTTCGAGGATATGGACGACGATATTCCATTCTGAGGATCGGCGCCTGAAAAAGCCCGGAAGAATTTGTCCTTCCGGGTTTGTTGGTTTCTAAATTAGACTAAAGAATTCATGGTTTAGCATCACTACTGTAGCGGAACATTATTTAAGTAATTTAGAAAATTTCACAGATGATAGAAGACTTTGATTCGGATGAAATCCTCAAGCCTGAATCGAAAACTACTCTAAACTCGCGCAGTGCAAGGGAGGCTCACGGATGACCCCGGAAGAAAAAGCGCGCCAGAGAATCGACCTGAAACTCGAACAGGCTGGCTGGATCGTTCAGGACATGGATCAATTCAACCCGTCCGCCGGACAGGGGGTGATCGTGCGCGAATGTTCCACCGAGACAGGGCCAGCCGACTACATCCTGTTTGTCAACGGCATGCCCTGCGGCGTGATCGAGGCCAAAAGGGACAGCGCCGGGGCGAACCTCACGGTGGCGGAAACCCAGACCGAGCGTTATGCCAATTCCTCCCTCAAATGGCGCAAGGACAACACCCCGTTGCGCTTTCAGTTCGAGGCCACCGGGGAAATCACGCGCTTTACCGATGCCGCCGACCCACGCCCGCGCTCGCGCGAAATCTTCCATTTCTTCAGGCCCCAGCAACTGGCGCAATGGCTCGACGAACCTTCCTCCCTGCGGCAACGGCTGGCAAACGCCATGCCGCCGTTGCCGGAGCAAAAGCTGCGCGAATGCCAGGTCAGCGCCGTCACCGGGCTGGAAAAATCCCTTGCGCAGAACAAGCCGCGCGCCCTTGTCCACATGGCGACCGGCGCGGGCAAGACATTTACCGCCATCACTTCCGTCTACCGTCTGCTCAGATTCGGTGAAGCCCGCCGCATCCTGTTCCTGGTCGATACGCGCAACCTCGGCAAACAGGCGCATCAGGAATTCATGGCCTACACCCCGCCGGGCGATCACCGCAAATTCACCGAGCTTTACAACGTCCAGCGCCTCAGCTCCAGCAACATCGACCCCAGCGCGAAAGTGTGCATCAGCACCATCCAGCGCCTGTATTCGATCCTGAGCGGTGAGGCCATCGACGAATCGGCAGAAGACGTTTCGCTCAACGAAATACAGCAAACCGAAAAGCAGGCCAGGAAAGTCATTTACAACCCGGCGGTGCCGGTCGAGACCTTCGATTTCATCATCATCGACGAATGCCACCGCAGCATCTACAACCTCTGGAAACAGGTGCTGGACTATTTCGATGCTACCCTGATCGGACTGACGGCCACGCCGGACAAGCGCACTTTCGGCTTCTTCAACGAAAACATCGTTGCCGAGTACAGCTATGAGCAGTCCGTGGCCGATGGCGTCAATGTCGGCTACGACGTTTTTGAGATCGAGACCGAATTCACCAAAAAAGGCAGCGTGATCAAACAAGACTGGTGGGTGGATCGCCGCGACCGCGTCACCCGCAAGAAACGCTGGGCCCAAGCCGAGGAAGATACCGTCTACACCGGCAAGGAACTCGACCGTTCGGTCGTCAACCCCAGCCAGATACGCAACGTGATTCAGGCGATGAAAACGGCGGTGGAGACGCAAATTTTCCCGAACCGCCAGGAAACTCCCAAGACGCTGATCTTCGCCAAAACCGACAGCCACGCCGACGATATCGTCCAGATCGTCCGCGAGATTTACGGACAGGGAAATGCCTTCTGCCGGAAAGTCACTTACCGCGCCGAGGAAGACGCCGACAGCATCCTCTCCAGCTTCCGCAACGACTACCACCCGCGCATCGCCGTCACCGTCGACATGATTGCCACCGGCACCGACGTGAAGCCGCTGGAAGTCCTGCTCTTCATGCGCGACGTGCGCAGCCGGGGTTACTACGAACAGATGAAAGGCCGGGGCGTGCGCAGCCTGGATGCCGAGGGCCTGAAGCGCGTCAGCAACAGCGCGGAAGGCGCCAAGACCCGTTTTGTGCTGATCGACGCCGTGGGCGTTGAAAAATCGCTCAAGACCGAAAGCCGCCCAATGGAGAAAAAGCCCGGCATTCCCCTGAAAGACCTTCTGCTGGGCGTGGCGATGGGCAGCCGGGATGAAGACACCGTGCTCTCGCTCGCCAACCGTCTGGTGCGGCTGAACAAACTCCTGGACGACAAGGCCAGGGCACGCATCGAAAAAGCGTCCAACGGCATCCCGCTGGCTGAACTGGGTAAAGCCATGATCAACGCGCTCAACCCGGATAGCATCGTGCAGGCTGCGCTCGAAACCGCCAGGGAAAAGGGCATCACCCGCAGCGAGGACACCCTGCTCCCCGAAGAAGCCGAAACCGCCCGCGCCAAGCTGGTGAGCGCCGCCTGCAAGCCCTTTGACAACCCGACACTGCGCAACGAAATCGAAAACGCCCAGCGCGAACGCGAACAGATCATCGACCATCGCAACATCGACCAGCTGACTTTCGCCGGCTTCAGCGAACAGGCCGAGGCTCAGGCGCAGAAAGTGATAACCGGCTTTGTTGATTACCTTGAAAAGCACAAGGACGAAATCGCGGCATTGAGTTTCTTCTATCAGCAGCCCTACCAGCGCCGCGCCCTCACCTACGAGATGATCGAAGAACTTCACGAGCATCTGGCAAAGCCGCCGTTGATGCTTACCACCGAACGCCTCTGGAGTGCCTATGCCCGCGTGCGGGGCAGCCAGGTGAAAGGCGCGGATCGCAAGCGCCAACTCACCGATCTGGTATCGCTGGTGCGTTTTGCCCTGGGGCTGGAGGGCGAACTGAAACCATTTGCCGACGAAGTGGACAAGCGTTTCCAGGCATGGACTTTCCGCCACAACGCCCAGCGTGCCACGGCCTTTACGCCCGAGCAGATGGAGTGGCTGCGATTGATGAAGGAGCATATCGCCAGCAGTTGCAGCATCCAGCGCGACGATTTTGATTACGCCGAGTTGGCGGCCAAGGGCGGGTTGCAGAAGGCGTGGAGGATGTTTGGTGAGGAGTTGGATGGGCTGATGGATGAGATGAATGGGGAGTTGGTGGCGTGAGTGGGGTGCCGAAGGGGTGGGTAAAAGCAACCTTGGAGGCTGTTGCTGACGTGCGCGATTTTGAACGCGAACCGATCAATTCTTCTGAGCGTGAGAGCCGCATAAACGGCAAGAAAGAAAGCGATCTTTACCCGTATTACGGTGCAACTGGTCAGGTCGGATTTATTGATTCATATAGGTCAGAAGGACAGAGAGTACTGCTTGGTGAAGATGCTGCCCCTTTTCTCGATCCGGTTAAAGATAAAGCTTATTTAGTGAATGGGCGTTTTTGGGTAAACAACCATGCTCACGTCCTTGACGGCGCTGTCGGACTAATCGACAACAGATTTTTGTGCTACCAACTTAACACTGTTGACTATCGTTCATTTGTTACTGGTTCTACTCGATTAAAGCTTACCAGTGCAGCAATGCGGCAGATACCGCTTATGGTTGCCCCCGCCGCCGAACAAACCCGCATCGTCGCCAAACTCGAAGAACTCCTCTCCGACCTCGATGCCGGTGTGACCGAACTCAAGGCCGCGCAAAAAAAGCTGGCGCAATACCGTCAATCCCTGCTGAAAGCCGCCGTGGAGGGTGCGCTCACGGCAAGATGGCGTGTAGGGGCGGGTTTGAAACCCGCCCCTACGGCGGAACCGGGGACAGCGCCTGAACACGAAACCGGCACTCAACTACTCGAACGCATCCTCACCGAACGCCGCGCCCGCTGGGAAGCCAAACAACTCGCCAAGTTCCAGAACCAAGGCAAAGCGCCGCCCAAGGACTGGCAGAAAAAATACCCTGAGCCGGTCAAGCCGGATACCAGCGGCTTGCCGGAATTGCCGGAGGGGTGGGTGTGGGCGAGTCTGGATATGCTGGGAGATATTGCTTCAGGCGTTACCAAAGGCATGAAGCACGGCAGTGATGTATCAGTACGCCAAGTGCCATATTTGCGCGTAGCCAATGTGCAGCGTGGTTATCTCGATCTATCTGAGGTAAAAACTATCCTTGCTGCTGAGCGGGACATTGCTGAATTAACTCTACAAAGCGGTGACGTGCTGTTCAATGAAGGTGGTGATCGCGATAAGTTGGGACGTGGATGGGTGTGGTACGGCGAAGTAGCCGAATGTATCCATCAAAACCATGTTTATCGCATGCGTCCATATTTATCAATGATGCAACCTGAACTGATTTCGCATCATGGCAATACCTTCGGTAAACTTTGGTTTCAGCACGCAGGCAAGCAAACAACCAATCTGGCCTCTATCAACATGACCATGTTGAGGGCTTTTCCGGTGCCAGTGGCTCCCGCCGTTGAGCAGGTTGAAATCCTGGAGCAAATTCAAGCGCAGTTGGATAACCTGAACAAACAGGAGCAGGCAACAGAATTAGCCATCAAACAATCCGCCGCCCAACGCCAAAACATCCTGCGCGCAGCCTTCGCCGGTCAACTCGTGCCGCAAGACCCGAACGACGAACCGGCCAGCGTGCTGCTGGAGCGTATCCGAACGGAAAGGGCGAACGGAGTGAAACCCAAGCCAAAAGCGAGAAAACGCAAACCCCCTTAGGAATCTCTGAACAACCCATGTGTTTCAATGCTTGAAGTAAAAAATCCTGCCTCTGGCAAAGAGGAAATGCTCGGAAGCTGTTTTTTGCTTCAAAAGGCCGTTTTTGAAGCCGTTTGCCCCG
>WQZF01000035.1 GCA_009780885.1 Betaproteobacteria bacterium
GACTGCATTCAACGCTGGCTTACCTCAGCCCCATCCAATTCGAGCAAAACTGGATGGCCAATCAACCAAGTAAAACCTGTCCATGAGTTCAGCTATGGGATACGGATTTCAGGGGCAAGCTCATCCTGCACATGGATCCTGCGAATCGCGCAGGATGACGGAGTATGGCCCCTGACCCGTCATCCTGCGCGTAGCGAAGCGGAGTCGCAGGATCCAGCACGTAGGATGGGTAGAGCGAAGCGAAACCCATCATTCCTCCCCCTGCAACCCCGATGGGTTTCGCTTCGCTCTACCCATCCTACATACTGTGCGGGCTCTAGAAGTCAAGTATGTAATTGCCTTGGGAAGGGGTTTTCAGGGATGGAATCGCCCAAAATTTTCTAAATCTGTTTAAATAATTCTTTTGTTAAAATCACTACTGTAGCCAAATATTATTTAAACAAATTTAGAAAATATGACAGAGCGATGAAAAAAACCGGATCGCTCAGATGTTTGACATCGGGATGAAATAGCATGCCATTATCGTCCAGATCAACAGGGCGAGGCAGGAAAGGAGGGTGAGGTAGTGCGTGATGAGCTGTTTGGCCTTGTCGTTGCCGGAAGAGGGCCAGAGGAAATAAATCAGGACAAAGACGAGGAGAGGAAGAAAGGCCAAAAGACGGTACCAGTTGAGCAGGAAAAGTGTGCTCCGGGGCAAATCGACCAATCCCTCGAATTTTCCTCCCAGGGCGGGCACGATGTTGAACATGAAAATGCAGGTCACGATGGCGGGAATGGCACTCAATGGAAGGAGGGGTTTCATTGATTCGCTCCTGATATTGAACTTGAATGTGCAAAAATATAACTTACTCTAATTTATTTTCGTAAAAAGTTGTAAAATAAGAGAAATTCAAAACCCAATTTTTCTGTGGAGCAAAGAAACATGGCAATCGAACGTACCTTGTCCATTATCAAACCCGACGCTGTCGCCAAGAACGTGATCGGCAAAATCTATTCCCGTTTTGAAGTCAAGGGATTGAAAGTCATCGCGGCCAGGATGGCGTGGCTTTCGACCGAAGAGGCCGGAAAGTTTTATGCGGTGCATAAGGAGCGCCCCTTCTTTTCCGATCTGGTCAAGTTCATGACTTCCGGCCCGGTCATGATCCAGGTTCTCGAAGGCGAGGGCGCTATTGCGAAGAACCGCGAGTTGATGGGCGCTACCGATCCGAAAAAAGCCGAGGCCGGAACGATTCGCGCCGATTTTGCCGATTCGATCGACGCCAATGCCGTTCACGGTTCCGATGGCGCCGATACCGCGAAAGTCGAAATCGCATTCTTTTTTCCGGAAATGAACGTTTATTCCCGTTGATTCCAACAGGCGGTGTTTGACGACACCGCCTTTTTTCATCCAGCCTTCAAAGCATTTTCGCCATGCAGAACCTGCTCGATTTTGATTCCATCGGACTTCATGCCTGGTTTGCCGCGCAGGGCGAAAAGCCTTTTCGCGCGCGGCAGGTATTGCGCTGGATTCATCGTTATGGCGAGAGCAATTTCACGGCAATGACCGACCTGGCCAAGAGCTTGCGCGAGAAGTTGTTGTCCAGCGCTGCTGTTGTGCCGCCGCGCCTGATCTCGGATCGGTATTCGGAAGACGGCACCCGGAAATTCCTGCTCGATGTCGGCGGCGGCAATGCGGTGGAAACGGTGTTTATCCCGGAAGAGGGGCGCGGCACGCTCTGCGTTTCGACGCAGGCCGGTTGTGCGCTCGAATGCAGTTTCTGCGCGACCGGCAAGCAGGGTTTTTCGCGTAACCTGGGGATTGCCGAAATCGTCGGCCAGTTATGGCTGGCAGAGCGCGCCCTCAAGGCCCCGGCAGTGGAAGCGGGCTGCGCCGGGGGAAAAGAGCCCGACCGGGCGATCAGCAACGTCGTGCTGATGGGGATGGGAGAACCGCTGGCCAATTTCGACAACAGCGTCGCCGCAGTGCGTTTGATGCTCGACGATAACGCTTACGGGCTTTCGAGACGGCGGGTCACGATCTCTACTTCCGGGCTGGTGCCGGCCATCGACCGCCTGCGTGAAGAATGCCCGGTGGCGCTGGCGGTGTCGCTGCATGCGCCGAACGACGCCCTGCGCGACGAGTTGGTGCCGATCAACCGGAAATATCCGCTGGCGGCGCTGCTGGCGGCGTGCAACCGTTATCTGGAGAAGGCGCCGCGCGACTTCGTTACTTTTGAATATGTGATGATCGACGGCGTGAACGATTCCGATGCGCACGCCCGGCAATTGCTTGCAATTGCAAAGGAAGTTTCCTGCAAATTCAATCTGATTCCGTTCAATCCGTTCCACGGATCGAAATACCGCCGTTCCCGTAGCGAGCGTGTTGTTCGCTTCGCCGAAATCCTGCTGTCGGGAGGTGTGGTGACGACCACGCGCAAGACGCGCGGCGACGATATTGCTGCGGCCTGCGGTCAACTCGCCGGCCAGGTTTCGGCACGAACACGCGGCCATTTGGGCCGTGAAAGGCGCGGAGAAGAGGGGAGTGCCCCTGTTTCTGCATGTCATGCTTTCGATATCAGCGAGGTTGATGCATGAAAAAGAAATTGAGCCTGAAAGAACTCGTCTCAAGAATCGCTTTTTGCCGTTGCGCGGCTTCTGCCGTTTTCCTGGTTTTTGTCCAGGGAAGCCTTCAGATTGCCTGCGCGCAGGGCTTCGTAATGCCAGACACTTACCCTTCCGCCAGCGGCAATCGGGCTGTTGCGTATAGCGGGGAAGGGATGGTAACGGAGGCGACCCAGAGTGATCCTCGCAACCGCGCCAGAATTCATACCGAGCTTGGCGCCTTGTATTTCCGGGATGGCAATGTCGCGGTGGCGCTGGAGGAATTGCGCATCGCGCTTGAGATCGACTCGAAGTACGAACATGCGTACGCAATGAGAGGATTGATCAATTTCTATACGGGCGAACGCCAGGAAGCCGAGGAAGATTACAGGAAAGCGCTGGGCATCGCCGAGAACGATCCCGAAATCAACAACAATTACGGGACTTTCCTGTGCCAGACCGGGCGCGTGGAGGAATCCATCGGATATTTCATGCGCGCGGCCAAGAATCCTTCCTACCGCACTCCCGATCTGGCTTATCTCAACGCGGGCCAATGCGCGGCAATGGCCGGCGACGACAAGACTGCGGAGGAATATCTGTCCAGGTCGGCACGCCTCGCACCCCGCCCAAGCTCGATCACGATGGTCGAACAGGCAGGAATCCGTTACCGGCGCGGCGCCTATGAGGAAGCGCGGCGCCTGTTGTCGAATGCGCGCCGCTCGGGCTCTCCCGATGCGAAAGCACTGTGGCTTTCCGTGCGCGTAGAGCGCAAGCTGGGCAACTACGACTCCTCGCAGAGTTATGCAGCGCAATTGCAGCGCCAGTTTCCGGATTCCAGTGAAGTCAAGAACATGCGAACGGGGAATTACGAATGAGGCAATCGGGTTTTCCTCCTGCCCTGGAAACGCAAGGAGTGATCAGATACCTTGCGTCCTCCGGAAACGCGCCCCGTAGCGACAGCACGGCGACGGAGCGTGGCGGAAAGAAAACCGAAACGAAAAGGAAATCCGCCAAATCTTCCGAAGGATCCGGGAAGACTTCCAGGGCGACGGCAAAAACCGTCAAAAAGAAGGTTTCCTTGTGGGAGATCCTGGATCGTACGGAGCAGGAAGATATACCGGTCGTCGATCAGCTTGTGCCGGAGGCGCATCAGGGCGCGATAAGCAATGCAGATACGGAAGGCATCGGAAAAAGAAGCGCGTGGGCGCCGGAAACCGGAATATTTTCAAGGGGAGAGCGCGATATGAAAGAGGAAGTTGTTTCCCTCGATACATCGCAGCCTTCTGCCGCCCCGGCTTCCGAACATCCCGAACCTGCCCTGCCGTCGACGGCGCAAGGCATCGGCGCCATGTTGTGCGCCGCGCGCGAGAAAAAAGGACTTTCGCTGGCGGCGATGAGCCGCTTGCTGCGGCTCAGTCACCAGCAGGTGGAGGCGCTGGAAAGAGGCGAGTGGGACAAATTGCCGGGGCAGACCTTTATCCGTGGATTCGCCCGCAATTACGCCCGTGAAACGGATCTCGATCCCGAGTCATTGCGTGGGCTCCTCGACCGTGTCCTTGCGTTTTCGGATCAACAGGAACTGGAACTGGCGCCGGCTTCGAGCGTCGTCCTGCTCGAACGCGATGAAAGGCAGCGCAGCAATTATTTCTTGATATTGCTGGGCCTGGGTTTTCTCGTCGGCATCATCCTCGCCTATTTCTTTATTCCCGGTTATTTCTGGGATTCCTCTCTGATGCCGCAGGGAGGAAAAACAGCATCGACGGAGTATGCCGAGAACATTACGGCGCACGAAGGGCCGGAAATCATCGAATCGGAACAGCCTCCGCTTTCCGTGGCTACTGGCGAGATTACTGCCAATGCCGAAAGCGCCCCAATTCCGGCGTCACCCGATCAGGCTGCAGACGCCTCTGCGACGCCGGTTGCAGCGAATACGGCAGGAATGGCGCAACTCGAATTTTCGTTCGCGGAAAATGCCTGGGTAGAAATTCGGGACAAGGACGATAAGGTTATTTTTTCCCGTCTCAACGAAGCCGGAACCTCGCAAACCATCGCGGCCAAATCGCCGCTTGCATTGGTCGTTGGCAATGCCGGTCAGGTTTCGTTGACGCTTGATGGAAAAAAAATTCAATTTCCGCCGCCCAGCCGTGACGGAGTCGCGCGCTTCCGGATTGAATGACGAACGAGAAAACTGTCGGCGTTGGAGATTAGCTGAATGACGGAAATTCACAAGCGCCGGCCAACGCGGCAGGTGCGCGTCGGCGCGGTGGCTGTGGGTGGCGGAGCGCCGATTATCGTTCAGTCGATGACCAACACCGATACTGCCGACATCATCGCCACGGCGCGGCAATGCGCCGAACTGGCGCAGGCAGGCTCCGAACTGGTGCGCATTACTGTCAACACGCCGCAAGCCGCCGCCGCTGTACCGGAAATCCGGGAACAGCTCGATCGCATGAACATCGCCGTGCCGCTGATCGGCGATTTCCATTACAACGGACACCGCTTGTTGCAGGAATATCCCGATTGCGCGCAGGCGCTGTCCAAATACCGGATCAACCCCGGCAATGTCGGATTCGGGCGCAGGAAGAACGAACAATTTGCGCAAATGATCGAGTTGGCGTGCCGCTACGACAAACCGGTGCGGATCGGCGTCAACTGGGGCAGCATCGACCAGGAGCTGCTGGTGCGGATCATGGACGAAAACGCCGCGCGCCCCGAACCGTGGGATGCCGTGGAAGTCATGCGCGAAGCGATGGTCGCCTCGGCGCTCGAATCGGCGGCGCGGGCCGAAACACTCGGTTTGCCGGGCGATGCCATCATCCTCTCCTGCAAGGTTTCCGGCGTTCAGGATTTGATCGCGGTTTATCGCGCGCTCTCGCGCGCCTGCGACTATCCGCTGCATCTGGGACTGACCGAGGCGGGCATGGGCTCGAAAGGCATCGTCGCATCCACTGCGGCAATGGCGGTGGTGTTGCAGGAAGGCATCGGCGACACGATCCGCGTTTCGCTCACTCCCGAGCCAGGCGCTCCGCGTACCCAGGAGGTCATCGTCGCGCAGGAAATCCTGCAAACGATGGGCTTGCGCGCATTCATGCCGATGGTCATCGCCTGTCCCGGCTGCGGACGTACCACAAGCAGTTTTTTCCAGGAACTGGCGCAGAGCATCCAGGCGCATGTACGTGAAAAAATGCCGCAATGGCGATCTGCCTACGATGGCGTCGAAAACCTGACTCTGGCGGTAATGGGCTGCGTCGTCAACGGCCCCGGAGAATCGAAGCACGCCAATATCGGCATCAGCCTGCCGGGCACAGGCGAGGCGCCGGCAGCGCCGGTCTTCGAGGACGGTGAAAAAACAGTGACCTTACGCGGCGAAAATATCGCCGAAGAATTTACTGCAATCGTCGATGCCTACGTGGCGCGGAAATACAAAAGAAAAATGTGAGAAAATCGCCGGTTCGGAAATATGACGATTCCAAATAAGAGTGAAATTTACTTTCTTTAATATAGAGAGTTTTTATAAATAATTATTTTTTCTGTTTTAGAAAATACCCCTGCTGCAATGAACGAAACGAAAAAGCGGAAAATCCAGTCCTTGCGCGGGATGAACGACATCCTGCCGGGCGAGGCCGAATTCTGGAATCTGTTCGAGGAAGTGGTGCGCGATACCCTGGCTTCTTATGGTTATCGCCCGTTGCGTACGCCGATTGTCGAGGCGACGCCGCTGTTCAGCCGCGCGATCGGCGAAGTGACCGACATCGTCGAGAAGGAAATGTATTCCTTCATCGACAGCCTGAACGGAGAAGCCCTGACTCTGCGCCCGGAAGGGACGGCGGGTTGCGTGCGCGCGGTGATCGAGCACAATCTTCTCGCTGCCGGACAGCGCCTCTATTACATGGGACCGATGTTTCGCCATGAGCGTCCGCAGAAAGGACGTTACCGCCAGTTCCATCAGGTTGGAGTGGAAAGCTTCGGTTTTGCCGGTCCGGAAATCGACGCCGAGCTGATCCTGCTTTGCGCGCGCCTGTGGGATGATCTCGGGCTGGACGGCATCGAGCTTCAAATCAATTCGCTGGGGCAACCGGAAGAGCGGGCGAAGCACCGCGCCGAGCTGATTGCCTGGTTCGAGCGGCATGCAGCAGCGCTCGACGAGGACGCGAAACGGCGGCTTTACACCAATCCCTTGCGCATTCTCGATTCAAAAAACCCGGATCTGCGTGAAATCATCGCGAGTGCGCCGAAACTCATCGATCATCTCGGCGCCGAATCGCGCGCGCATTTCGATGGGGTGCAACAAATCCTGAGCGACATGGGGCTGCCGTTTTCGGTCAATCCCGGGCTGGTGCGCGGACTCGACTATTACAATCTCACCGTTTTTGAATGGGTCACGGATCGCCTCGGCGCGCAGGGCACCGTGTGCGCCGGCGGGCGATACGATGGGCTGGTAGAATCGCTCGGCGGCAGACCGACTCCGGCGTGCGGCTTCGCGCTCGGCGTCGAGCGTCTGCTGGAATTGGTTCGCGCCGCTGGCGGCGAACCGCAGCCGATGTTCCCTGAAGTCTATCTTGTACATCAGGGCGCCGCCGCCAGGCGGCTCGCGTTCCGTGTTGCCGAAGGCTTGCGTGATGGCGCCCTCGACGTGATGCTCGATTGTGCTGGGGGCAGTTTCAAGGCGCAGATGAAACGCGCTGATGCCAGCGGTGCACGTTATGCAGTGATCATTGGCGATGATGAGGCTGCGGCCGGCGAGGTGACGCTGAAATTCCTGCGGGAAGAGGGCGTGGAGCAGCGTCGCGTTGCCGTAGATGAGCTTGCCGATGATCTCATGGGCAGAATATTGGACTCGAAAGAAGAGGAATAGGACAAATGGCAGCTTACGATCTGGAAGAACAGGAACAACTGGCCAACCTGAAGGCATGGTGGAATCAATACGGCAATCTGGTGCTTACCGTTGTCATTGCGGCTTCGCTGATCGTCATCGCGTTGCGGGGCTGGGATTGGTACCAGCGCAATCAGGCGGCGCAGGCGAGCGCGGTGTATCAGACGCTGGAAGCCGCCGCACACGGCAACGATGTCGCGGCGACCAAAAACAGCGTCGGCGAGCTTATTGAAAAATTCGGCGGCACTTCCTACGCACAGCTTGGCGCGCTGACGGCAGCAAAGCTCTTTTACGATACCGGCGATCTGAAGAGCGCGCACGCGCAGCTTTCGTGGGCGGTTGAACATGGCGCCGATGAATTGCGCGATCTGGCGCGCTTGCGCCTGGCGGCGGTATTGCTCGACGAAAAGGCTTACGACGAAGCCCTGAAAACGCTTTCCGCTCCGCATGGCGCAGGATTCGAGGCGCGCTATGCCGAAATGCGCGGCGATGTTCTCGCTGTCCAGGACAAGAATGGAGAAGCCGTTGCGGCCTATCAGGCTGCGCTCGATGCGCTCGATGCGCAGGACAAGGCCGAGAAGGAAAGCGGCAAGCAGGCAGGCATCAATGACGCCCGCCAGAGTATCGGCCAGAAAATCAACGAAGACTTCCGTGAAAGCCTGCATCAAAAACTCGATGCGCTTGGAGAACGCAAGTGAGCGATTCGCGCCTCCTGTCGCGGCCTTCGTTGAGGTGGGCGCTGCCCAGGCTGTTTCTGGGAACGCTTCTGTCGGGGCTCTTTCTTTCCGGTTGTTCGTCGTTCAATCTGAATTCGATCAACCCCTTCGTTTCGTCTTCCGGGCCGAAAATGGCGGAATTGAAAACCCTGCCTGCGGCAGCGCCTGCGAATGTTCTCTGGCGTGAAAACCTGGGCAAGGCGGGAAACTATGTACTGACCCCGGCCATCGTTGGCAATGCTGTTTATCTTGCCAGCGTCAATGGCGCTGTCCTGCGCGTCGAGGAAGGCGCCGTCCGCTGGCGCATCAATGCCGAGCATTCGCTTTCGGGCGGAGTCGGCAGCGACGGCGATCTGGTCGTTGTCGGCTCGCCGAAAGGCGATGTATTGGCCTTCGATGCCAAGGATGGCAGTCTGCGCTGGAAGGCGCAGGCTTCCAGCGATATTCTTGCGCCGCCAGCGCTGGGCAGCGGACTGGTCATCGTCAGAAGCGGGGATAACCGCCTCTTCGCTTTCGATGCCAGCGACGGCAAGCGTAAATGGATCTACCAGCGTCCGACGCCAGCGCTGTCCTTGCGCGGTTTTGCGGCGCCCCTGGTTGCCGACAGATATGTCTTTTCCGGATTTCCCGGAGGAAAACTCGTTGCCGTGACGGTCAATAACGGCGCGCTTGCCTGGGAGGGCACCGTCGCAATTCCGAAAGGCGCCACCGAACTTGACCGTATTGCCGACATCAGTTCCGCTCCCGTCATTGTCGACAACATGCTTTGCGCCGTGGCCTATCAAGGGCGGCTGGCCTGTTTCGATCTCACCTCCGGAAGTCTCATGTGGACGCGGGATATTTCGAGCGCCACAGGGATTGCGATCGACCGGCGTTATGTCTATGTCGCCGACGAGAAGGGCACCGTCCATTGTCTTGAGCGCGCAACCGGCAACAGCGTCTGGAAGCAGGACGCTCTTTTCTATCGCAGCGTCTCCGCGCCAGCGGTGCTCGGCGATTCGATTGCCGTTGGCGACGTGCAGGGCATCGTCCATTTTCTGAGCCGCTCCGATGGTGCCTTCGTCGCCCGCGTGGCGACCGATGGCGGGGCGATTGTCGCGCCGCCGCAGAATGCGGGCGGCAAGGCGCTGGTGCAGACGCAGAATGGCGGCGTCTTCCTGATCGACGCGCCTTGATTCTGCAATCACGATTGAAGGTTTGATTCCGTGCTGATTCCCACCATTGCACTCGTCGGAAGGCCCAATGTCGGGAAATCGACCCTGTTCAACCGCCTGACGCGCTCACGCGATGCCTTGGTCGCCGATATTCCCGGCCTCACGCGAGACCGTCATTACGGGCGCGGCAAACTGGGCGAGAAGCCCTTTCTGGTGGTCGATACCGGCGGATTCGAGCCGGAAGCGAAAGACGGCATCATGCACGAAATGGCACGCCAGACGGAGCAGGCGATTGCCGAGGCAGACATCGTCGTCTTCGTCGTCGATGGCCGCGCTGGCCGCTGCGGCGACGACGAAACGATTGCCCGCAGGCTGCGCAAGGCGGGCCGTCCCGTCGTCGTCGCTGTCAACAAGGCGGAAGGACTGGATCGCGGGACGATCGAAGCCGATTTTCATGCCCTTGGGCTTGGAGCGCCACATGCTGTTTCGGCAGCGCATGGACAGGGAGTGCGCGCGCTGGTCGAGTCCTTGCTGGAATCCTTCCCCGAGCCGGAAGAAGAAGCAGAAGAGGATGGCGAAATCCGCGTCGCCATCGCCGGTCGTCCAAATGTCGGCAAAAGCACGCTGATCAACACGCTGCTTGGCGAAGAGCGCGTCATTGCCTTCGATCAGCCGGGGACGACGCGCGATGCGATCCGGATCGATTTTGAGCGCGATGGCCGGCAATACGCCCTGATCGATACCGCAGGGCTGCGGCGGCGCGGCAAGGTTTTTGAAACGGTCGAAAAATTTTCGGTGATCAAAACCCTGCAGGCGATCGAGAATGCCCATGTCGTTATCCTGATGCTCGATGCGCGCCAGGATATTTCCGATCAGGATGCGCGTATCGCCGGGTTCATCGTCGAATCCGGACGCGCGCTCGTTGTCGCGCTGAACAAATGGGACGGCCTCGACTCATACACCCGCACCCAGGCCAGGGAACGCTTGCTGCACAAACTCAAATTCCTCGATTTCGCGCAGTTCCATTATGTTTCGGCCTTGCGCGGGCAAGGGCTGGACGGTCTCTTTCGTTCGGTCGATGCGGCGCACCGGGCGGCAATGGCGAAACTTTCAACCCCGAAACTTACCCGGGTGCTGATCGACGCGGTTGCCAGGCAGTCTCCGCCGCGACACGGGATTTTCCGCCCGAAACCGCGTTATGCGCATCAGGGGGGCATGAATCCGCCGCTGATCGTTATTCACGGCAATGCGCTCGACCATATTCCGGAAAGCTACCGGCGCTATCTGGAACACAGCTTCCGTACCGCGTTCCGGCTTACGGGAACGCCGGTACGCATCCAGTTCAATGTCGCACAAAACCCTTTTGCAGAAAAAAAGGCAAAACAAAGTTGATTTTTGTTGTCATGCAGGCGACAAATCCATTAAGCTTGTCACCCCAAACAATCTAGACATGGAGTTCAAAAAACCATGAGCCACAAAGGGCAACTTCTACAAGACCCGTTTCTCAATACTTTGCGTCGGGAACATGTGCCGGTTTCGATCTATCTGGTCAACGGCATCAAATTGCAGGGACAGATCGAATCCTTCGATCAGTACGTCGTGCTGCTGAAAAATACGATCACACAGATGGTCTATAAGCACGCCATTTCCACTGTGGTGCCGGCCCGCCACGTCAGCATCCAGCAGGACGCGTCAGACGACGAAGATTGATCATTCCATCTTCAGTTTTCTTTCCTTCTGATCGCCGGCGGAATTTCTTTCCGTCGGCGTTCTTCCTGCCCGGTTTTCCCTGCTTTTCGTTCCCATGCGAGAAGAAGTAAAAGAGCGGGTACTGATCGTCCAGGTCGATTTCGGTCGCGGCGACATCGGCGCGCAGGCGGAAGAAGTCCGTTTGCTTGCCGAATCGGCAGGCGCTCTCGTTTGTGAACTGCTGTGCTGCAAACGCGCCGCTCCGGATTCTGCGACCTTCATCGGCAAGGGAAAGATAGAGGAAGTCGCAGCCCTGCTGGCTGCGCATCGAATCGATCTGCTCATCTTCAACCATGAGCTTTCCCCGATTCAGGAGCGTAATCTCGAACGCGCGCTGCATTGCCGCGTGATCGACCGCACCCGCCTGATTCTCGACATCTTTGCGCAACGCGCGCAAAGCGCCGAAGGAAAGCTCCAGGTCGAACTGGCGCGTCTGGAACATTTGGCGACCCGTCTGGTGCGAGGATGGACCCACCTGGAGCGGCAGAAGGGCGGGATTGGTTTGCGCGGTGGCCCCGGCGAAAAGCAGCTTGAAATGGATCGCCGCCTGATTGGCGCGCGTGTGCGTTTTCTCAAGGAGCGCCTTTCCAAACTTGAGCGGCAGCGCCATGTGCAACGCAAGGCGCGACGCAAGAGCGAATTGCTCAGTGTTTCCCTGGTCGGCTACACCAATGCGGGAAAGTCGACGCTATTCAACGCGCTGACCCATGCTGGCGTCTATACCGCCGACCAGTTGTTCGCTACCCTGGACACGACTTCGCGCAAACTCTGGCTGGCGGAGGCGGGAAACATTGTTATTTCCGACACCGTCGGATTTATCCGCGAGCTGCCGCACGGCCTGGTCGCAGCCTTTCACGCGACCCTGGAAGCGACTGCCGAGGCCGATCTCCTGCTCCATATCGTCGATGGCGCCAGCCCGGAGAAGGAAGAACAGATTGCCGCTGTCAACGAAGTGCTTGCCGAAGTCGGCGCGCACGAAGTGCCGCAGATTCTGGTGCTCAACAAACAGGATTTGACCGGGCTGCCGCCGGGAATCGAGCGGGATGAATATGGTAGAATCCGCCGCGTCCGTATCAGCGCGGTAACGGGAGAAGGACTCCCGCTCCTGCGTGAAGCATTGGCCGGGGCAGCCCTGGAAAAAAAAGCGCATATGGGCGGCCTGAAAAACATCCATTCCGGTACCCATTTCACGGCGCCTCTTGCCGGTTGTTAAAATTGCCGAAGACCGGGCGCCGATTCTTGCAACGGATTTCTCCCCCAACGCCATTTCTCCCAGCCTTATGATTTCGACCTATGGACTTCTGATGTCGCTCAACGACCCAAAGTGGGGTAATCGTGGCGGCGATAATGGTGGCGGCAGGCGCCCGAACCAGGGGCCGCCCGATCTCGATGAACTGTGGCGCGACTTCAACCGCCGTCTCTCCGACATGTTCGGCAAACGCCGCCCGGGGGACAATGAACCCGGCAAGCACAACCCCCCGCCTGCTGATTTCGACCCGAAGCAATATGGTGGAGGCATTGCCGTCCTCCTGGCGGTGATTGTTCTGGGCTGGCTTGCGAGCGGTTTTTATACGGTCGATGCCACTGAACGCGCGGTTATCCTTCAGTTCGGCGTTCCGCAGGATGAACCTGTCGGGCCTGGATTGCACTGGCGCCTTCCGAAACCGATCCAGTCGCACGAGCGAGTGCCGCTTACCCTGGTTCGCACCATTGATGTTGGCATTGGCGGCGACAAGAACCGCCCTTCAAAGGAATCGCTGATGCTGACCGACGATGAAAACATCGTCAGTATCGGATTCCAGGTGCAATACGTTCTCAACGATCCCAAGAATGCCCTGTTTACCAACCGTTTCCTTTGGGACGACACGATGACGGGTGTGGCAGAAACGGCGATGCGCGAAGTCGTCGGCAAGAACAAAATGGATTTCGTCATCAATGAAGGGCGCGAACAAGTGGCGCAACAGGCCCAGAAACTGATGCAGGCGATCCTGGACAAGTATGAAAGCGGAATCAGCATTTCGCGCCTCAACCTGAAGAACATCCAGCCGCCGGAACAAGTGCAGGCGGCCTTCAATGATGCCCTCAAGGCCGGGCAGGATCGCGACCGGCAGATCAACGAAGGCCAGGCTTACGCCAACGATGTCGTTCCGCGCGCCAAGGGAAATGCGGCGCGGCTCGAACAGGAAGCCGAGGCGTACCAACAGAAAATCATCCTGAGCGCCAGGGGGGATGCCAGCCGCTTCGACCAGCTTTATTCCGAGTACGCCAAGGCGCCGAAAGTGACGCGCGACCGGCTTTACCTGGAGACGATGCAGCAGATTTACAGCAGCGTCAGCAAGGTCATGATCGACGCGCGCGGACAGGGCAATCTGCTCTACCTGCCGTTTGACAAACTGATGCAGGCGGCCGCTGCGGCGCCAGCGCTTTCGTCCGGCGACAATAAGGCCGCTTCGACATCCGCGCCCCCTGCTGCCTCTTCGGGCACTGCGGCGGCCCCGGCGGCGGGAATGGAAGGCATGGCCGCCTCCGGCGCCTCGCGTGACCGCGACGCCGCCCTGCAATTCCGCGAGCGGGAGGGCCGGCTATGAAAATCTCCATCGGCATTGGACTCTCCGTACTGGTGCTCTTGCTCCTGGCGGCGGCGCTGTCGCTGTTCGTCGTCGATCAGCGTGAATATGCGCTGGTATTCCAGTTCGGCGAAATCAGGCAGACCATCGAGAAACCGGGGCTGTATTTCAAGGCGCCGTTCATCCAGAACGTGAAGTATCTCGACAAGCGCATCCTGACCATCGACACCTCGCTGCCGGAACGCTTCATCACCTCGGAAAAGAAAAACGTCCTCGTCGATTCCTACATCAAATGGAGAATCGCCGATCCGAAACTCTTTTATCAGTCCGTCGCCGGGGATGAATCGCGCGCCGAAATCCGGTTGCTTCAAACCGTCAATGCCGGGCTGCGTGAGGAATTCGGACGTTTCACCGTTCATGACGTGCTTTCCACCAAGCGCGACCAGATCATGAACGACATGACCGAGAGATCGGAAGAGGACGCGAAAAAGATCGGCGTCAAGATTGTCGATGTACGCTTGAAGCGGATCGAATACGAAGCCGAAGTCAGCGATTCGGTCTACCAGCGGATGCGCGCCGAGCGGACGCGCGTGGCGGCGGAACTGCGCGCGCTTGGCGCTGCCGAAGCCGAGCGGATTCGTGCCGATGCGAACCGCCAGCGCGAAGTGATTCTTGCCGAAGCCTATCGCAAGGCGCAGGAAGTCAAGGGCAAGGGCGACGCCGAAGCGGCGGCGATCTATGCCCAGGCATTTTCGCGCAACCCGGAATTCTACGAGTTCTATCGCAGCCTCGAAGCCTATCGCGAAAGCTTCAAGACGAAGAACGATCTGATGATCGTCGATCCCAACTCGGACTTTTTCAAATTCCTGAAAAACGCGCTCGGCAATAAAACCGTCGAAATCAGGAATCCGGGCGCCGCGAAATAAACCTCGCAGACGACAATGGCCAAGACATTGCTGCTCGCATTCGCCTTGACGCTGGTGCTCGAAGGCGCGCTTCCGTTCGCGGCCCCCCGGCAATGGCGCGAAACCTTTCGCCGCCTGATCCTTTTTTCCGACGGACAGATCCGCTTCATCGGCTGCGTTTCCCTCTTTACCGGACTCCTGCTGCTCTTCCTCTTCACATGAACTGGCTGCTTCCCGAATACTGCGCCGATGTGCTGCCGCACGAAGCCGCGCGGATCGAAACCCTGCGCGCCTCCTTGCTCGAACTGTTGCGCACGCACGGCTACGAGCGCGTAATGCCGCCGCTCCTGGGCTATCTCGATTCGCTGTTGACCGGATCCGGGCGCGATCTGCGTCTGCGCACCTTTGAACTCGTCGACCAGCTTTCTGGCCGCACGCTTGGCGTCCGCGCCGACATCACGCCGCAGGTAGCGCGCATCGACGCGCACCTCCTGAATCGCAAGGGGACGGCGCGTCTCTGCTACTGCGAAAGCGTCCTGCATACGCTTCCTGCCAACATCAACGCCACGCGCGAGCCGATCCAGTTCGGCGCCGAACTCTACGGCTATGCCGGATTTGAAGCCGATCTCGAAATCATTCGCCTGATGGCGGCCTCGCTTGACGCTGCTGGACTGTCAAACCCCCGGATCGATCTTGGTCATGTCGGGATCTTCTCGGCGCTGGCGCAGGCCGCCGGGCTCGACCGCGATGCCGTCGATGCGGCGCTCTCCCTGATGCAGGCCAAGGATGCGCCGGGGCTGGAAGCCTTCTGCGCCGGTATCGCCGAGCCTTATGGAAGCGCGCTGCGCCTCCTGCCCGAACTCTACGGCGACCGGAATATTCTTGAGCTTGCGCGCAAACGCCTGCCCGGGCTCGAAGCCATCGGGTCGGCACTGGAGACGCTCGCTCGCCTCGCCGCCGCCTTGCCCGAATGCGCCTTGTCCTTCGATCTCTCCGATCTGCGCGGCTACCATTATCACAACGGCGTCGTCTTTGCCGCCTATCATCACGGCACGCCGTGCGCGGTGGCCCTGGGCGGGCGCTACGATGGCGTCGGCAGGGCCTTCGGGCGCGACCGCGCCGCCACCGGCTTCTCACTCGACCTGCGCGAACTGGCGCGTCTGCTCGGGCCGCTCGTCCCGCCGGGCGCGATCCGCGCCCCGGTTCGCGCGCCCGGTGCGGAAGGCCCAGCCGGACTGGCCCAGACGATCCATTCGCTACGCGCCTGTGGCGAAGTTATTATCGAGCCCTTGCCAGGGGAAGAAGAAAGTTGTGAAAGCCCGGCATGCGACAGGCATCTCATCCAGCGCGAAGGCCGCTGGATCGTTGAATCGCTCTAACTCATCAACCCTTGAGCAGGATCGGAGGCATCAGGATGGCTAAAAACGTCGTTGTCGTTGGCACCCAGTGGGGCGACGAAGGAAAAGGGAAGATCGTCGATTGGCTGACCGACCATGCCGGAGGCGTCGCCCGCTTCCAAGGAGGGCACAACGCCGGACACACGCTGGTCATCGGCGAGGGCAGGGAGCGGCGCGAATACAAGCTCAATCTTGTTCCTTCCGGCATCGTCCGGCACGGCGTCACCTGTTACATCGGCAATGGCGTCGTGCTCGACATTCACCACCTGCTTTCGGAAATTGCCCAACTCGAAGCCGGCGGACTCGACGTGCGCTCACGCCTGCGGGTCAGTCCCGGCTGTCCCCTGATCCTGCCGCATCATGCCGCGCTCGATCGTGCGCGTGAAGCCGCCAAACCCGGCGACAAGAGGATCGGCACCACCGGCAAGGGCATCGGCCCGGCCTACGAAGACAAGGTCGGGCGGCGGGGGCTGCGCGTCTATGACCTTTTCTATCCCGAAATCTTCGCCGTCAAGCTCTCCGAGCTGCTCGACTATCACAACTTTGTGCTCACCCAATATTTTGGAGTCGATCCGGTCGATCCGAAAAAAGTGCTGACGCAAGCCCTTTTGGATGCCGAGGCGATCAAGCCGATGGTTACCGACGTTTCCGCTGCGCTCTATGCCGCGAATGCTGCCGGCAAGAATCTTCTGTTTGAAGGCGCGCAGGGAACGCTGCTCGACATCGACCACGGCACCTATCCCTTCGTCACTTCCTCCAACTGCGTCTCCGGCCAGGCGGCGGCGGGCTGCGGGATTGGCCCGGACATGCTCCATTATGTTCTCGGCATCACCAAGGCTTACTGCACCCGCGTCGGGGGAGGGCCATTCCCGTCCGAACTTCCCATCGACGCCGAAAACACCCCGGGTTGGGTCATGTCGACCAAGGGCAATGAATTCGGCACCGTCACCGGGCGCAAGCGCCGTTGCGGCTGGTTCGACGCCCCGGCGCTGCGCCGCTCGGCGCGAATCAACGGCCTGACCGGCCTGTGCATCACCAAGCTCGATGTCCTCGACGGCTTGCCCGAACTGCGCATCTGCACGGGCTACTTTCTCGACGGCAAGGAGCGCAGCCTCCTGCCCATCGGCGCCGACGACGTGGCCCGCTGCAAACCGATCTACGAAACCCTGTCGGGCTGGAGCGAAAGCACTTTCGGCTGCAAGCGCTGGGAAGACCTCCCCGCCAACGCCCGCGCCTACCTCGATCGGATCGAGGAATTGTGCGGAGTGCCGATCGACATCATTTCCACCGGCCCCGAGCGCGACGAAACCATCCTGCGTCGCCACCCGTTCGACTAAAGCTTCTGCCGGACGCAAACCCCGCCATTCATGGCGGGTTTGGCGGAATGATTTTCTAAATTTACTTAAAGAATGTTTCGCTACAGTAGTGATTTCTATAAAAGAATTATTACAGTAATTTAGAAAATCAGCCCCATAAATTGGGGTGAGCGCAGCTCACCCCAAGCGCTGTGCCTCTGGAATTCAATACCGGGCTACTTTTGCGAATTGGTCGGCGACCTTGGAGAAGACGTCGGAGAGGTAGGGGTCGAAATGGGTGCCCTTGCCGCTTTCGATCCACTTCCTGGCTTCGTCGGTGGGCATGGGTCGTTTGTAGGGGCGGGAGGAAATCAGCGCGTCATAGACGTCGGCAAAGGCCATCAGGCGGCCTTCCAGCGGGATGTCGGTTCCCTGGAGCCCCAGGGGGTAGCCGCTGCCGTCCCATTTTTCGTGGTGTCCGCCGGCAATCAGGCGGGCGTGGCGCAGGAAGGAGTTGTCGTCCATCAAGCCTTTCATGTTTTCCTCGATTTTCCGGATGGCCTGCACGCCTATTTCGACGTGCTTTTTCATGATCTCGATTTCGTCCGGAGTCAGCTTGCCGGGTTTGTTCAGGATGGTATCGCTGATGGCGATTTTTCCTATGTCGTGAAGCGGGGATGAGGAGATGAAGATGTCGAGATTCCACTGCGATATCTCGTCAACATACAGCCCTTCCTCCAGGGTTTTTTCGAGCAGGATCTTGAGGTATCTCTGGGTCCGGATGATGTGGTTGCCGGTGGTGTTGTCCCGGAATTCGATGAGATCGGCCAGCGTGCCCATGATCGAATTCTGGAGGTTGACGACCTGCAGGGTCTTTTTATCCACCATTTCTTCCAGGGCGGAATTGAAGTCCAGAAGTTGTTTTTTTTGCTCGACGATCTGGAGATTGTTCTCGATGCGCTTGAGGAGGAGCGGGGCTGAGAAAGGCTTGAAAATATAGTCGATGGCGCCCAGGGAGAGGCCCTCCAGTTCGCTGTTTTCATCGGATCTCGATGTCAGGAAAATCACCGGGATCTGGGACCACGCAGGATTTTTTTTCAGGGCGCTGATGACCTCATATCCGTTCAGGCCCGGCATGTCGACATCCGAGAGAATCAGGTCGGGGGTGATTTCTTCCAGAAGATCCAGAAGGATTTCTCCGGCAGGAACCGGATAGACCCGATACAAATCCTTCAGGATGTTTTTCCCGATTTCCAGGATGGTCGGGTTGTCATCGAGCAGCATGATTATTTTTCGATTTGGGTCGATCCGAGGGGCCATTACATCTCTCCAATCATGTTCTCAATTGAATTGAATCGCTGCCGCGAAAGAAAGGCGCATTCAATTCGGAGTTTCTTCCGCCAGACGTTTTGCGATTGCCCTGAAATCCAGGAGGAAGGTTTTTTCTTCCAGCCATGCCATCAGCTTCCTTCCGTCGTCCGTGCTGTATTCATAAGCAGATAAGGATTTCATCGCCTGGTTCATCCGGTCGATATCGAAGTTCTTGCATGCCTGGCGCAGGGTTTCCAGCGTTTCGGGATCAGGGGCGTTTCTGGAAAGTTTCGGATTTGAGCATGCGTTCAGTTTTTCCGAAAGTGCGGCAAGAAGCTTTTCGGCAGCTTCGATAAAGGGCAGGTTGTTGGCTTCGACAAAGGCGAAATTGCCTGCCTTGGCAGCCTTTTCCAGGGACTCGGCCAGATTTCCCACAACATCGGCGCCGATGTTCCGGCTGCTGCCCTTGATGCCGTGCGCAATGATGCCGTAATTCTTCAGGGTTTCCGGGTCAAGGGTCCGGATTTTTTCCAGCAGTACCGGAGTGTGGTGGACATAGGATTCGAGGATTTTCAGGCAGATTTCCTTATCGCCGCCGAATCCGGCCAGGCACTTCTGCATGTCCAGTCCGTCGATTTTTCCTTCGATCCAGGCTGAGGGGGTTTGGGCCGCGCCCCCGGATTCCTCCCGGGGGGGCTTCAGGCCGGCATTCGGGCGCGGGGACGATTCCTCAGGCGGGGCTGTCCGTGAAAAGGGATTTTCTTCCTGGCTTTTGTCCCGTACCCACTGACGGATCACCGAATCGAGCTGCATGATGTCGATGGGTTTTGAAACGAAAGCCTGGAATCCATTTTCGAGAAACATTTTCTCGCTGCCGAGCACGGCGTTGGCCGTCAGGGCGATGATGGGCACCGTCCTGGCGTAGTCGCTGCCTATTTCTTTCCGGATGATCTGCACGGCTTCGATTCCGTCCATTTCCGGCATCATGTGATCCATGAAAATGGCATTGTATTTGGGTTCGGCGGCCCTGATCAGGTCGATGGCCGCCTGGCCGCTTGCTACGCAGTCTATCTGCATGCCATAGAGTTTCATCAGGCCCTTGGCAACATCCAGATTGGTGGGGACATCGTCCACCACCAGTACCTTGGCATAGGGCAGGGGTATCCAGGACATTTTTCCGCTGCGGCGGAAGCTGGTGTAGTTGAAGCGGAGCTGGGCCAGGTTTTCCGCGACTTCTTCTCCAATCGGCGTTCCGGAGGCCACTTTCTGGCGTATCCGTACCGTAAAGGCGCTTCCACGGCCATATTCGCTTTCCACGGTGATCCTGCCGCCCATCAGCTCGACCAATTGCTTCACGATGGGCAATCCCAGGCCCGTGCCCTTGATCATCCGGTTGGCCCTGGTGTCCATTTGGGCATAGTTGTCGAACAGTTTGCCGAGGTCTTCCGGCCGGATGCCGATGCCGGTATCGCTGATCGAAAAAATCAGCCAGATATCCTTGTCGCTTGTTCCGTGCTCGAAGCCAAAATTGATCGAGACAGTGCCGGCCTTGGTGTATTTGAAGGCGTTGGAGACAAGGTTGTTGAAAATCTGCCGCATCCGGAGATCGTCGCCGAAGAGGCGGCTGGGGATTTTCGGGTCGACCTTGAGGGTCAGTTCAATGGGTTTCTCTGAAATCAGAATCGCATTCTGGACGGCAGTGTCGTTGATCAGGCTCGGCATGTCGTAATCCACCGGGAGAATTTCAAATTTCCCGGAATTTATTTTGGAGATGTCCAGGATGTCGTTGATGATGCTCAGAAGCGTGGAGCCGGCGTTGAGGATTTTTTCCAGATTCTCGGTGTCTTCCGGGCTGGATTGATTATCCCTGGTGCTCAACACCAATTCGGCCAGGCCAATGATGGCGTTGAGCGGCGTGCGCATTTCGTGGCTCATATTCGCCAGGAAGGTGGATTTGGCCTCGTTGGCGATCACGATGGATTCATTGAGTTCCTTCAGATTCTGGTTTTGCGCCTTGATCAGGACGAAGGGGCGGGCCGCATACTCCGAGAACAGGAAGACGACGAGGAGACTGATTCCCAAGAAGATGGCAGCCGACAAAAGCAATATTTTCCGGCTTTCGGCGATCGAGATTTTCTGGAGCGGGGCAATCACGCCCACCACCCAGCCTTCCGTGAGCTCATCCAGGGTTTTCCAGGAAAAGATGGTTTCCTCTCCCTTGTAGGAATAGTCGTCGACCCCTGTCCTGATCCGGATCGCTTTTGCGATGGCGCCGTGCCATTCCGCCGTTTCCGGATCGTTGATCTTGTCGTAGATGCTGCGGCGTTCCAGGACATCTTCCAGGGACGGGGAAACGATGGCTGTGCCGCGTTCGTCCACCAAAAAGAGCTTGCCTGCATGCCAGAGCTTGAAGCTATCCAGAAGACTCTGGAAAACCAGGCCGTTGATGCTTACGGACAAGACACGGTCGGCGTCTATCGGCGCGCAGACATGGATGATCAGTTTCCTGGTTTTCGCGTCCAGCCGGCTTGTGGAGATGACCCCTTTGCCCTCGAAGGCTTTCTGCAGATATTTACTGTTCTCCACCCGAAAGGGCGGGGTGGGCGGATTCCCCCAACTGGCGACGGGGCCCTGGCGGTTGAAAACGGTGAAGGCGAGAAAATCCGGATAATGGACCTGCGCCTGCTGGAAAATTTCCGGCAACTTCTCGGGCGGTGTGGAAGCCACTCTCAGGGCTACCGTTTCCACATCGGCCTCCAGGAGGGTGATTTTCGTATCGATGAAACCTCCGGCGATTTCACTGAGCGCTTCGAGATCCTCCCGCGTCATTTTTATCAGGCTGTCCCTGGTCAGGAAAATGCTTATTCCCGTCAAGGCTGCCGTGAGGGCAATGACGAGAGCGCTGATAACCAGCGCCACTTTGATTTGAATGGACACGGGGAACCTTCTTTCGTGCGTTGTTCCAGGCTGAGGCTTGGGGTTTCCCCAGCATGGATTCGGAGTACGAATGAAAAAACTTTTCGCAGTTGGCAGGGGGTGTTTCTCTGATCTCGTTATGTGTCGTATCCCGCTCGATGGGGGATCAAGACCTGCGGCGGGAGTCAATATTCAGTCTGAATTTCTTCTCTTATCCTAGTCTGAAACTTGTAGCGATACTGTAATCTCGCGTTGTTTTTTGACTGGCCGTCTTTTCAGCCTCGAAAAGATGATTTATGCAAAAAGCCCCTCTGGACAATTTTCCAGATTTGGTTAAATAATGTTTCTCTTCAGTAGATTATTTTATTCAATAATTCTTTCAGTAATTTAGAAAACTCTTGAGAAAGATGGGCGAAAAATCCGCTCGCCTATTTTTTTGATTTTGAGCAAAAATGCACACTCCAATGATGATAGGTGGAAGAAACCGGACACAAGCTCTCCAGCGCAGATAAGGGAGAACCTGAAACTGCCGGACGTCTTGCTTATTGGGCCGGCAATTGAGAAGCTATCTACAAACGCTTTCATTGAACACCTGTCGAGCGCAATCCCTGCCATTCATGGCGGGATCAGCGAGACATGGCGTAACAGGCGCCGAAGGCGCCCCACACTGTGTCGAGGGATCCCCAAGCTTCAGCTTGGGGTGACTCAAAACAAGCAAGGCTTCTATCCATGACACATTCCCTCATAGAACTGCGCGGCGCAATCTGGATGACGGTCGGCGATGAAAATCTCGGCGGGGCGGGGCGTATCGCGCTGCTTGCCCGGATCGCCGAATGCGGCTCGATCACGCAGGCTGCCAGGGCGATGAAGATGAGCTACAAGGCGGCCTGGGACGCGATCGACGGAATGAACCATCTGGCGGGCGAGCCTTTGGTGGAACGGCTGACCGGCGGCAAGGGCGGCGGCGGTACGCGGCTGACCCCGCGCGGGATGCGGCTGGTGGAAAATTTCCGCCTCGTCGAGCGCGAGCATCGCCGCTTTGTCGATAGCCTCAGCCGGGAGGCGGAAGGCATCACCGAGGATATTTTGCTGATCGGGAGAATGGGGATGAAAACCAGCGCGCGCAACCAGTTTCTGGGCAAAGTGAAGAGCGTCAAGCACGGCGCCGTCAATGACGAAATCGAACTGGAAATCGCGGGGGAACGGAAAATCGTCGCCGTCATCACGCACGAAAGCACCGAGTCGCTCGGCCTTTTTCCCGGCGTTGAAGTCTTCGCGCTGGTCAAATCCTCGTCGGTCATCCTCGTCAGCGATGGGGATCGCGCGCAGTTTTCCGCCCGCAACCGTCTTTCGGGCCTGGTCGCGCGTGTGCAGGAAGGCGCGGTGAATACCGAGGTCGTCGTCGATCTGGGCGAGGGCGGCAGCGTCGCGGCCATTGTCACCCTTGAGAGCAGCCATGCGCTCGATCTCAGGGTTGGCGCCCCGGCAACGGCGATTTTCAAGGCTTCCAGCGTCATTCTGGGCGTGCCGGCCTGAAGCTTTTACAATGCGCGCGATGTCTTCTCCTTCCTCTTCCCAATCCCCTGTTTCCACCGTCCTCGATCTGCCGATCCGGGGCATGAGCTGCGCCGCCTGCGCCGCGCGGATCGAGAAAGTGCTGAACCGCCTCCCCGGGGTGACGGCAAGGGTCAACCTCGCCGCCGAGCGGGCGCGGGTCACCATCGAAGGCGAGGAGAGCGGCGCGGCGGAAGTGATCGAAGCGATTTCCCGCGCGGGATTCGAGGTGCCGTCGAAGACGCCGGAAGAAAACCGGCAGGAAGAAAAAATACTTCGGGAAAAAACATACCGGCGCGAACTCTGGCAATTCGCCCTCTCCGTGGCGCTGACCCTGCCGCTGCTCGCGCAGATGTTCTTCATGTTCGGCGCCGGTTTTTCCGGCGCGCCCCATGCCGAATTGCCGCGCTGGATTCAGTTCCTGCTTGCCACCCCGGTGCAGTTTTTCATCGGCGCGCGTTTCTATCGCGGCGCCTGGCGCTCGCTCTCCGGCGGCGGCGCCAACATGGATGTGCTGGTCGCGCTCGGCACCAGCATGGCCTGGCTCTTTTCCTCCGTGGTCACCATCCTTGGGCTGGCCGGGCTTCACGTTTATTTCGAGGCTTCTTCAGCGGTGATTACCCTCGTGCTGCTCGGCAAGCTGCTCGAAGCCCGCGCCAGGGCGAAAACCACGGCGGCAATTGAGGCGCTGGCGCGGCTGACGCCGAAAACGGCGCGCATCGAAAGGGAAGGGCGGATCGAGGAAGTCGATGTCGCGTTCCTGCAGCCGGGAATGGTCTTCATCGTCCGCCCCGGCGATTCGATTCCCGTCGACGGCACGGTGCTGGAAGGCGCTTCCAGCGTCGACGAAGCGATGCTGACCGGCGAGAGCATCCCGGTCGCCAAAAGCGCCGGAACGCCGGTATTCGCGGCGACGCAGAATGGCACGGGAATGCTGCGCTGCCGCGCGACGGGCGTCGGCGAGGAAACCCTGTTCGCGCGCATCGTCCGCCTCGTCGACGAAGCGCAAGGCTCGAAAGCGAAGGTGGAACGCCTTGCCGACCGCGTTTCGGCGGTCTTCGTTCCTGCCGTTTGCGTGCTGGCGCTGCTGGCGCTCCTCGGCGGCTGGCTGGCGACAGGCTCCTTTTCCACGGCGCTGATCAACGCCGTGGCCGTCCTCGTCATCGCCTGTCCCTGCGCGCTCGGCCTGGCAACGCCGACCGCGATCATGGTCGGCGTCGGCCAGGGCGCGCGCGCCGGAATCCTGATCAAGAACGCCGAGGCGCTCGAACGCGCCGGAAAGATCGCCGTCCTCGCCGTCGACAAAACCGGCACCCTGACGAAAGGCAGGCCGGAAGTCACCGACATCGTTCCCCTCGCTTTGTCCGGGGCTGGAGAGACGGAATTCCTTCGCCTCGCGGCGGCGCTGGAGCAGGGTTCCGAGCATCCGCTGGCGCGGGCGATCCTGGAACGGGCAAAGGCGGAAGGACTGGAAGCGCTCCCGCTGCCGCAGGATTTCCAAGCCTTCGCCGGACAGGGCGTCAGCGGCGAGATCGAGGGACGCAGACTCCGCCTGGGCACACCGGCATGGATCGGAGCCAGCCTTTCTCTGCCGCAAGAGCGCATCGACGCGCTGCGCTCGGAAGGAAAAACGCTTGCGGTGCTTTGCGAGATTCTCCCCCCTCTCCCCAACCCCTCTCCCTCCGGGGGAGAGGGGCTTGATGCCGCCGCCAGTACTCCCCTCTCCCATTGTGGGAGAGGGGCTGGGGGAGAGGGGAAAGACTCCGGCGCATCCAGTAAGGAATGCGATATTGCCCCTGCCCGGATCGAGCCGCTGGCCCTCTTCGCAATGGCCGACCCGCTGCGCGAGACAAGCCCGGAAGCCGTCGCGCGTCTGCGGGAAATGGGAATCCGCGTCGTCATGCTGACCGGCGACAACGCCACCACCGCCGGAGCAATCGCCAAACGCGCGGGAATCGGCGAATTCGTTGCCGAAATCCTCCCCGGCGCAAAGGCCGAGGCGATCGCCAGGCTGAAGGCGGAATCCGAAGAAAAAGCGGCTTCCAACACCGATTCCGCCGCATCGCCCGTGGTCGCGATGTTCGGCGACGGCATCAACGACGCCCCGGCGCTGGCCCGCGCCGATGTCGGATTCGCCGTCGGCGCCGGCGCGGATGTCGCGCTCGAAACCGCCGACATCGCGCTGATGCGAAACGATCCCCGCGCCGTCGTCGACGCAATTCTCCTTTCCCGCGCGACGCTCTCGAAAATCAGGCAAAACCTTTTCTTCGCGTTCATCTACAACATCATCGGCCTGCCCCTGGCCGCCTTCGGCTTCCTCAACCCCGTTTTCGCGGGCGCGGCAATGGCGATGAGTTCCGTCTCGGTCGTTTCCAACGCGCTGCTGCTGAAACGCTGGAAACCCGGGAATCCCAGGCTATAGATTTTCTAAATTACTTAAATAATGATCCGCTACAGTAGTGATTATAAGATGTGAATTCTTTAGTCTAATTTAGAATTTTGGAGCCCATAGAGCCTGTAGGATGGGTAGAGCGAAGCGAAACCCATCGGAGTTCCAGAGGGAGAAATGATGGGTTTTGCTGTGCTTTATGAAGCACCACAGGCTATGAACTCAGTAGTCGGCTTCGTCCTCGTGCAGGATCGTCTCGTAATCCTGGCCGCCATAGAACACGCCGATGATCGAAACCAGATCACCCGCCACGTCGAAAGCGATTAGGGTGCGTTTCCTGTAATGCGTGATGCGAAGGCCCGGTCGCACATCGTCGCGCTTGGTGCCGCGCAGGGGGAAGGTGCGCAGGCTTTCGCAATAGGTGATGATTCCCTCGGTGTAGCGAGCTGCAATGTCCGGCGAGGATTCTGCCGCGATGTAGTGGTACAACTCGGCAAGCTGCTCTTCGGCTTCGGGAGAGAAAACGATCCGATAGTTCATCGCGCCTTCGCGTGTTCAGCAGCGAGACGGGCGCGCACCTGGCCGGCGGTGACTGCCCGGGCCGGATCGGCTTTCAGCGCATCGTAAGCGGCGCCTGCCTGATTGTGGAGCCAGGCTTCCACGGCGCGATCACGCGCAAGAAGCGCGCGCAAGCCGTCGCGGATAACCTCGCTTTCGCTTGCGTATTCCCCCGTCTGTACCTTCGTTTTTACCACGTCGGCCATGTCGTTCGGCAGGGTAATGCTCAGTTGTTGAGTGGTTCGCATAATGCTGCTCCAATCGGATGAGTAGGATTTAATCCTATCATGTCAATGGGAGTGAAATCCAGCTTGAAGAGTTTTATTTGATCCAGCCAGGCGGCAGGATCTACGCTGATTGCCGAGCGTCCTGCCGTGCAGCGCATCCATGTGCTTGCCGAAAGAATCGAATTGCGATAATCTTCCGGAAATATAGAGTTGTATATAACGCTTTGAACTGCCTTGCTGCGTCCGGCAGAAAAGCGTGGAAGCCTCCCGCCGTGTTTGAACACCTGTCGAGCGCAATCCCCGCCATTCATGGCGGGGTCAGCGAGACATGGCGTGACAGGCGCCAAAGGCGCCTCACACTGTGTCGAGGAATCCCCAACCTTCAGGTTGGGGTGACTCAAACCCAGTTCATCAAGGAATCGAATGAAATGAAGAAAATTTTTGGAAAACTCGCCGCGTGCGCCTTCGCTTGTGTCCTGCTGGCATCTTCCGCCCATGCCGATCAGGTGCAGGTCGCGGTGGCTGCCAATTTCGCCGGGACGATCGAAAAGATCGGCGCCGTGTTCAAGGCAAAAACCGGGCATGAACTTCTGATTTCCAGGGGGTCGACCGGAAAGTTCTACGCGCAGATCAAAAATGGGGCTCCGTTTGAAGTTTTTTTCTCCGCAGACGATGAAGCCCCGGCGAAACTGGAGCAGGAAGGGCAGGCGGTGACCGGGACGCGCTTTACTTACGCGGTTGGGCGGCTTGTGTTGTGGAGCCCCAAACCCGATGTCGTCGACGACAAGGGGACGATACTGAAAAAGGGCGATTTCCAGCGTCTCTCCATTGCCAACCCGAAGCTCGCGCCCTATGGCCGCGCGGCGGAAGAAACGATGAAAACCCTTGGGCTTTATGAAAAGCTCGAAGCAAAATTCGTGATCGGGGAAAACATCGGGCAAGCCTACCAGTTCGTTGGCACCGGCAATGCCGACCTGGGTTTCGTCGCGCTCTCGCAGGTCTTTGAGGAGGGCAAGATCAAACAAGGATCGGGATGGATCGTGCCGATCCTGTTCCACAAGCCGATTCGCCAGGACGCGGTGCTGCTCAATCCGGGCAAGGAAAAAGCAGCGGCGCGGGCCTTGCTCGAATTCATGAAATCGGACGCAGCCAAAGAAATCATCCTCGCGGCAGGCTATACGCTTTGACCGGCAGAGGTTCATTGAACAATATTTTTATGCCAGGAAAATCAAAATGCTTAAAATTTCCCGTTTGCCACACTTGTTTTTTCTCGTTGTAGCGCTGGCTTGCTCTGCAGCCTCTCTTGCCGTCGATAAAAAGACGGATGAAGCCGTATCGTTTGTCACTCAACGGGTTACGGTGTTTGGCGAGGTAGAGCATAAGCTCTCGCTGGGGGTTGCCGAATTGCGCCGCTTTCCGCTGCAACGTATTGGAGAGACGAACCTGGTCTGCCAGTCGGGCGCGGAAGCAGGGAAGCTGGAGAATTTCGTCGGCGTGCGTCTGCGCGACATCCTGGAAAAAGCCACGATCATTTCGCGCGAGCACAACGATCTGAAGAAAACGATCATCATCGCCACCGCCAGCGATGGCTACAAGGCTGTTTTCTCATGGAATGAGCTTTTCAATTCGCCGCTGGGCGAAGGGGTCATCGTTTTCTTTGAAAAAAACGGGGCGCCGCTCGACGATATCGAGGGGCGTCTGGCGATGGTGTCGATGCAGGATCTCCGCACAGGCCCGCGTCATGTGCGTTGGTTGCAGGGAATCGAAGTCCTCAGGGTGGCGCAGTGAAGCGAGCCTTTCCCCTTTTCTGGCTGGGCTTGTATAGACTCGACACATAGGTAACAAGTGTGCCAAGACATGGGTAACAGTTGAGGATGATGCATTCATTCTATTCCGATGACGGACAAATCGAAAGAGGCGACGCGTTGATGGCAGAAGA
>WQZF01000036.1 GCA_009780885.1 Betaproteobacteria bacterium
CCCGGATAGATTAAGGAAAAGCGCGGAAGTTTGCTTCTCGTTTCTTGCTCACTTGAGGGGCGGAGTTATCGTTTCTTGCTGACTTATGCGAATTTCGCCTGGAATCGGGGGGAAATCGGTGTTGTGGGGGAGTGGAAGATGCCTGCATTGGGTCGCCCGTCCGGGCCTTGCATTGCTACCGGCAGCACGGGCGACCGGGGACGGTCGCCCCTACGAAAACCCCGCTCTTCACGCGCTCCCACCGGCGCTTCGCGGAAGGCCGAAGGTGGTTCCGTTGGGCTTCGCTTGCGCTCAGCCCAACCTATGCGCTCGGGCATTGGGACATCCACTCCGTAGGGGACGATGGCCATCGTCCCGCGCCTTCTCCGGGGCGAAGCGCCGCACAACAAAGCCCCCTTTTCAAAGGGGGTGCCCGTCAGGGCGGGGGTTTGTGGTTTTGCGTTCCAATGCGGCGCAAAGCGCCGGAAATACTGGGAACGGGCGACCACAGGTCGCCCCTACGAAAAGCTCGTTCTTCGCGCGCTCCCTCCGGCGCTTCGCGCCACCTCCCTCGTGGAGGGAGGCTTGATAAATCCTCTTTCCAAAGGAGGCCGCCCGAGGGTGTACGCAAAAGCGGCGGGGATTTTGGGGTTTTGTCGAGCCGCTATAATGGCGAGCTTCGCAAAACCCGCAAAGCCGAATCGTGTCCCACAGCGCACCCTCCCCTGTTTCTTCCGCCCTGCCGTGGTGGCGCCTGGCCGGTCCGGCCTTTTATCTGGCGGTCTTGCCCTTTTCGCATGTTGCCGCGTTGCGCAGTCTTGGATTGGGATTGACCCTGCTTTGCGGCGCTGCAGCCTGGTTTGGCCTGCGCCAGCAAATCCGGGGATTGCCGCCGCCCCCGTTGCGCATTGCCTTTGCGCTTTGGTTGCTGGCGGCGCTCGCCTCCCTGCCCCTTGCGCTCGATCCCCTCTACTCGCTCAAGGCATTGAAAGGCGATTTCCTGTACGCGCTGATCCTGTACGGAACGCTCGTCCTTGTCTGCGCCGATGCGCGGGCCTTTGTGTTTTTCCGTCGTGTGCTGGGCGCTTCGCTGCTGGCGGTTTCGCTGCTGGCGATTGCCGCCCGGATCCGTTACGGGCAGTGGATCGTGGGTTATCAGAATGCCCTCGGCGAATATGCGACCATTGTCGTGACGCTGTTGCCCTTGCTGGCGACGGCCTTCTTTCCCCGGCGAATTGCGGGCGCGCTGACGGCGGGCACAAGGGAGCGGGTCTTCCTGGCGCTGGGTCTTCTCGCGGCGAGCGTCGCGACCTGGCTGACGCTCAGCCGCCTCGTCTGGCCGCTCATTGCGCTGATTGTGATGGCCTTTCTCCTTTTCGCCGCGATCCGGCGCGCGATTCCCCGCTGGACGCTTGCGCTGGGCGTTGTCGCCATCCTGTGCGGAACCCTTGTATTGGCCGAGCATGCCGCCGGGGAGCGCAATACCGAATTGACCAGCCTGCACGGGCGGGAAATGATTTATGCGCTGGCCTGGAAGGAATTCAAGCAGCGGCCGCTCTCCGGCGTCGGATATGGCCGGGAAGCGAATCGCGCGGTTTATCGCGCGGCTTTTCCGAATAATCCGGAGCTTTTCCATGCGCACAATGTGGTGCTTTCATGGGCCGAGCAAATGGGCGTGCCCGGGATCGTCGCCATCCTCGCCATTTTCCTTTCCCTGATTTGGTATTTCGCGCGCCTGCCGGGGCGTTGCAAGGCTGCCGGGAAAGACGATGACCCCGATCCGCCGCCGGGCGAGCTGGTCTGCGTCGCGGGCTTGATCCTGACCGCCGCCGTTTTCCTGAAAAACATGAGCGATATGTTTTTCACCAACGAAACCCTGGTCTTGTTTTTCGGCGTTTGCGGGATTTTCGCGGGCTACGGAATGCGGCTGTGTGCGCCGCCTTTCCTCGCGAACGAGGGGAGCGAATGATTCCGCAGCCAGAGAATTGTGCTATTCTTTTCGATGCCACCCCGCGCCGAGGTGCAGGGTGGGTGCAGCAACTACAGCAGTGGAGCGCTGTAGAACAGCAGTAAGGCAAGGATGCAAAGCATCAATGCGATCCGCCGCCGTCGGCTTTTAGTCAGAGTTGGTGACACGGTGTATCACCTCCAATCCGGGCGAAGTATCGCCGGAAGAACGCCCCGACAGGCGATCTTCCGACCGCCCGGAGGCAGCATAGCAAAAAACCGCCTTCAGGGCGGTTTTTTGTTGGCGCGTCCCGGCAAGGGTATCTTGCAAGCGGGCAAAGAATTTTCTAAATTAGACTAAAGAATTCGTTTTTAAAAATAACTACAGTAGCGAAGCATTATTACAGTAATTTAGAAAGCTGGACAAGAGAGGTGACTTCCTGGAGCGGGTTTTCCATTACAGGAAACGTGCGACGAAAGCGCCAACGGCATCTTCCGGGAGAGGGGCCCAGACGCGGTGCCCATCGCCCGGCGCAACGGCGACGGGAGCGCCAGCGGCGTCTTCGAGCCGGGTGAGGGTGAATTCGCGGTTGCCGCGCGGCTGGATCAGTTCGACGGCGTCCCCGGCGGCAAAGCGGTTCTTGACGGCGATTTCGGCGAGGCCGCGAAGGCGGTCGAATGTGAGGACATCGCCGACGTAGCGGCTGCGTCCCGCCTCGGAATGACCGCGCAGGTAGTTTTGCTGCTCGTGGTCGTGGTGGCGGACGAAGAAGCCGTCGGTATAGCCGCGATTGGACAATCCTTCGAGGGCGGCGAGCAGCGTGGGGTCGAACGGACGTCCGGCGCAGGCGTCGTCGATTGCGCGGCGGTAGGCCTGGGTGGCGCGGGCGGCATAGTAGGGGGATTTGGTGCGGCCCTCGATCTTGAGGGAGTCGACGCCGATGGAAACGAGCCGCGCGATGTGTTCGACGGCGCGCAGGTCCCTGGAGTTGAGAAGGTAAGTGCCGTGTTCGTCTTCCTCGATCGGCATCAATTCGCCGGGGCGTCCGCGCTCTTCGAGCAGGAAGGCATCGGCGTCGGGGGGCGTGGATTTGACTTGATACTCCCAGCGGCAGGCGTTGGTGCAAACTCCCTGGTTGGCGTCGCGATGATTGAAGTAGCCCGACAGCAGGCAGCGCCCGGACCAGGCGATGCACAGGGCGCCGTGGACAAAGACTTCGAGCTCGATGTCGGGGCAGCGCGCGCGGATTTCGGCGATTTCGTCGAGCGAGATTTCGCGCGAGAGGATGACGCGGGAAAGCCCGAGCGAGCGCCAGAAGCGCACGGCGGCCCAGTTGACGGTGTTGGCCTGGACCGAGAGGTGAATCGGCATTTCCGGCCAGCGCTCGCGCACGAGCATGATGAGCCCGGGGTCGGACATGATCAGCGCGTCGGGGCCAAGCGCGACGACCGGAGCCATGTCTTCGAGGTAGGTGGCAAGCTTGGCGTTTCTCGGATAGATATTGCTGACGACATAAAACCGCTTGCCTGCGGCGCGGGCGATATTCATTCCGGCAGCCAGGCGTGCCGGATCGCCGAATTCATTGTTGCGCGCGCGCAGCGAATAACGCGGCTGCCCGGCATAGACGGCGTCGGCGCCGAAGGCGAGCGCTTGCTCCAGCATCGCCAGCGAACCGGCGGGCGCAAGGAGTTCGGGGGTGGGATTCATGGGGGAAGAGTGCGAAAAAATCAGCAGGAAAGGGCGCCCATTGTAATTGCGCTTTCCCCGCAGGTGTTTTTCGGATTACCGCTTGGGTTCGTAGGAGCGGTAGGATGCTGCCCCTACAAAACCTCATCACCATCTACAGGCAGGTTTCGAAGTTATTAAACCGGCAATCAAATACAAGATTATGTTGGAGCGGTTTTTGTTTAAAGCTATACCCTCCTTTCCCTCTCCCGCCCCTTCGGGGCACCCTCTCCCACAAGTGGGAGAGGGGCAAAAACTCCCCTCGCCCGCTTGCGGGAGAGGGGCGGGGGGAGAGGGGAAGGCGTACCGTCTTGAATCTGGATGTGACGCCTATTTGATTGCCGGGTTAATAAGGGTTGAGAGAAATCGGATGATTGCCTGAGGACGCAGGCGGACAAGACAGAGGCCGCATTCGTAGCAGCAGGCGTCCCCTACGAAGGCGTTGATTCCTATCCCGCATTGTGTAGGGGCGGGTGGTACGGGCGGGTTTCAAACCCGCCCCTACGCCGCCCGTACAGGAATCCCCAAGCTTCAGGTTGGGGTGACTCAAAATCAACCCTTGATTGCCGGGTGAATAGTGTTCCCCAAATTTTGCGTCGAGTTGTACAGGTTTAAATCGAAACCGCTCTAGAATGGCAAGTTTCTTCATTCTCCGAGACGAAGCGGGTTGCCGTTCCGCCTGACCGACAAAAAGTGAAAACCGCCCGCAAACATTTCCGCGATTATGTAAAAAAACCTGGCCCCGAACAGGGGGACGCGACGCTTGCTGTTTCCGGCTCCTTGCTCCTGCCTGCCCCCGAAGCTCCTGCCGCGCCTCCTGTTCCCAAGCCCGCGCCAGCGCCCCTTCCCGCGACGGCAGCAGAGCAGATCCTGCTCAATTTCACCCCGCAGGAAACGCGCGTCGCGGTGATTTACCAGGGTGTGGTGCAGGAGGTGCATATCGAACGCCATGCTTCGCTCGGATTGGTCGGGAATTTGTACCTTGGCCGCATTTGCCGCCTGCTGCCGGGGATGCAGTCGGCATTCGTCGACATCGGGCTGGAGCGCACGGCCTTCCTTCATGTTGCCGACATTTTTGAGGCGCGGCAAAACGGCGAGCCGGCAAAACCGATCGAGCGCATCCTTTCCGAGGGCCAAAGCCTGATGGTGCAGGTGATCAAGGATCCGATCGGCACGAAGGGGGCGCGCTTGTCGACGCAGGTGTCGATTGCCGGCAGGCTGCTCGTCTATCTGCCGCAGGAGAGGCATATCGGCGTGTCGCAGCGGATCGGCAACGAGGCCGAGCGCGCGCTCCTGCGCGAGAAACTGGGACGTCTGGCGCCCGCCGGAGAGGAGGGAGGCGGCTTCATCGTGCGCACGATGGCCGAGAACGCCGGCGAGGAGGAGCTGGGGCGCGATGTCGATTATCTGCGCAAGACCTGGCGCGATGTCCTGGAGAAGGTGAAAACGGCAGGCGCCCCTTCGCTGCTGTATCAGGAATTGAACCTGGCGCAACGGGTGCTGCGCGATTTCGTTACGCCCGAGACGGGGCGGATCGAGATCGATTCCCGGGAAAACTTTCAAAAACTGACGCATTTCGCGCAGGATTACACGCCTTCCGTGCTGCCGCTGCTCGAACATTATTCCGGCCAACGCCCGATCTTCGACCTTTACGACGTCGAGGCGGAAATCGGGCGCGCGCTGGCGCGGCGTGTCGATCTGAAGTCAGGCGGCTATCTGATCATCGACCAGACCGAGGCAATGACGACGATCGACGTGAATACCGGCGGTTTCGTCGGGCTGCGCAATTTCGACGACACGATCTTCAAGACGAATCTGGAAGCCGCGCAAACGATCGCGCGGCAACTGCGGCTGCGCAACCTGGGCGGGATCATCATCGTCGATTTCATCGACATGGAGAACGAGGAACACCGCCACGCGGTACTGGCCGAGTTCAACAAGGCGCTCTCGCGCGACCACACGCGCCTGATGGTCAATGGCTTTACTGCACTCGGCCTGGTGGAAATGACGCGCAAACGCACGCGCGAATCGCTTGCGCATGTCCTGTGCGAACCCTGCGCGACCTGCGAGGGGCGCGGCGAGGTCAAGACGCCGCGCACGGTGTGCTACGAGATTCTGCGCGAACTGCTGCGCGAGGCGCGTCAGTTCAACGCCAGCGAATACCGCGTGATCGCTTCGATCCCGGTGATCGACCTCTTTCTCGACGAGGAATCGCAATCGCTGGCGATGCTTTCCGATTTCATCAGCAAGAAGGTTTCGTTGCAGGCGGAAAGCAGTTATTTGCAGGAACAGTACGATATTGTGCTGATGTAGCGGGCGGAGAAGTGCTTGCAATCCGCCAGTATCCCAAGCCAATTTTCTAAATTAGACTAAAGAATTCTTTGTTCGTTCCCGCTACAGTAGCGGAACATTATTTAAGTAATTTAGAAAATCTGGCGCGAAACGCGGGAGAATTTTCGCAGGGGCGGCATTCTGCCGCCCCTGCGCCACGATCTACAGCGGGGTTTGCGATTACCAGCTCGGCCCTGCGCCGCCGGGCATGAATTTGAGCGGGGCAACGGCTTCTTTCTGCGCGACGATCCTTTCCCGCAAGCGGGTGCTGACCTCCTCTCGCGACAGGCGCGGCGCCAAAGCCTGTTCCGCAATCAGGTCGCGAACCTGTTCCAGCCAATCGACCGTCGCCAGTACCAGTCCGGCATAAAAGGGCGTGTTGCAGCGGCCCGCGACGCGGGCGGCAAAATCGCCGATCCAGTACAGGAGGTGTTCGTCCAGGATGTTTCCGACTTCGGGCCAGTTCGTATCGGCGGCGCGCAACCGGTGCAGGAGAAATTGCATTTGCAGGACGAAATGATCGTCGTAGCGCTGCCGCCAGTTGGAGACCTTGAGGCCGTGCCGTGCGTAGATTTCGCGCAATTCAAACATCGGCTGTTCGCAGGCGAGGTGATCCTCGCTGAGCCAGACCGATTCGTAGGGAGAAGCGCCAAAGGCGCAGCTTAAATAAATCGCTGCGTAGTCGGCGGCAAGAAGGTCGAGAAATTGGGAGGGAGCAGGATTTTCATTTGCGCCCCCCTGCCCTTGCGGCCTGTCTCGCGTTTTGGGCGCCGATGCGTTCAACGCCTGATGCAGCAGATCGGTTCCGGCACGCGGCAGCAACGCGAAGTTTTCCGGAAAGGAAACTTCGGAGAGCGCCTTCAGCGTAATTTCGTCAAGTTCCCGGTCGTGCAGCCGGATGAGTTGTTCAAGGTCTTCGGCAAGCGCCGCGCGCAATGGTGCATCCAACATCAGTCGCCCACTTTGCCTTTCTCGTGCGGCACGAAAGCGATCGAGGGCTTCGTCAATTCCACATTCGCCAGATTCTTGACCCGGCGCACGGTCTTGTCGTTCGGGCCGACTGCCTTTGTTTGGTAGGTGCCGTCCCAGAGCTTTTCAATCGGGCCGATGTCGAGCACGCGCATCATGCAGGCCATGACGCAGTAGGGTTTCCTGCCGGCCTGAAGTTCATCGATGCAGAGATTGCATTTTTTGACAATCCGCTCGCGCGGGTCCCATTGCGGCGCTCCAAAGGGGCAGGCGGCCTCGCATTTGCGGCAACCGATGCACAGCGTCGAGTCGATATCGACAACGCCGTTTTCCTCGCGCTTCCAGATCGCTCCGGTCGGGCAGGTCGGCAAGCAGGCCGGCTCGGCACAATGGTTGCACGACATGTTGACCTTGTAGGCATAGACGTTGGGATAGGTTCCGCCCTCGATGTACATGACGCGGCGGAAACGCGGCCCCGGAGGGAGTCCGTTCTTGTCCTTGCACGCGATTTCGCAGGCGCGGCAGCCAATGCAATCGACATTGTTGTGGACAAAGCCGAGTTGTATCTTGGGCTGTACCGGATGATAGGTCTGCGCGACTTTGCGGCGAACGGCAGGTTCCAATTGCTCTTTGCTGATTTTGTTGGCCATTTTCAGTAATCCCTACGAAACACAACGGAACGCGCCGTCGCTTCCCGATCCCAGCCTGGGCGATGATTGAGATTGCTCTTCCTGATGTTGCAGAGCACGGTGTTATAGGCAAAGGCGCCCGCCGGACTGGGGGTGTCCTTCGTCAGGAAATCCGGGTTTCCGGCGCGGTCGACTCCGGTCTTGTCGAGATCCATCCACGCGCCTTCGTGCAGGACAAGGACTCCAGGCATGCAACGCTCGGTGACATACGCGGGAACGATGGTGTGGCCGCGCGCATTCCAGACCTCGACGATATCGCCTGTCTTGATCCCGAGCTTTTGCGCGTCGCTTGCGTTGATCGTGACTTCCTGCTGGTAGGTTTCGCGCAGCCAGGGGATGTTGTGGAAGATCGAGTGCGTGCGCCAGCGGGGGTGCGGAGAGACCATGTGGAACGGATACTCTTTCGTCATCGGATGGTTGAGCGATTCAAAAGGTTCGATCCATTTCGGAATGGCTGGAATCGGGTATCCGTATTGGGTTTTCGTCCAATCCTTGACCCGGGCAAGCGTGGTAGAGAAGATTTCGATCTTGCCCGAGGGCGTCTCGAAGGGCTCTCCCTGCTGGATCTGCTCTTCAAACGCGACATGCGGGGTATCGAACACGAATTTGTAGACGCCGCGCTTCTTGAATTCTTCCCACGACATCTTGACGCCCTGGTGCTGCTGGACCCGATGAACCCACCAGTCGATGAGATAGGCTTCATCGACTTCCGTCGGGTCGTTCCAGTATTCGCGCGTTGCTTTCGGGTTGTACCGGACGCCAAATCCCTTGAGCGCCGGATCCAGCGCTTCGAGCCGCCATGCCAGTTCGGTGAAGATCTGGAAATCCGTCTTCGATTCGCCCAGCGGCGCAATCGTTACCGGGCGGTGGATATAGTAGTGTCCCTTGTACCAGGGCAGTGCGACATCGTGCCGCTCGAAGTGGGTCGCAATCGGCAACAGCACATCGGCCCAGAGGCCCGAAGGCGTGATCGTCGCCTCGGCGCAGACCACCAGCTCCAGCTTCTTGACGGCTTCGATCATCCGGTTGATGTTGGTGAGCTGGTTGAACCAGTCGGAACCATGCCACCAGATGCCCTTGATGTTGGGGATCAAGCCGTCGAAATGGTCATTGCGCGGCCACAGGCCGATTTCCTCGCGCTTGACGTTTGGATAGTTGAGCACGCAATGCGCCCAGCGGTCCGATTTGATCGACGAGAACCAGATGTTTGAGTTTTCGTCGTAAGGGTACGCAACCGATTCGGCGTGCCAACCCTTTCCGACTCCTTCGGCGCAGCCGCCAAGAATGCCGACGTTGCCGGTCATCGCCTGCAAGGCGGCGGCCATGCGGTTGTATTGTTCCCCGTAGCTGTTGCGCCCGGGAGACCAGGAAGCCTTCAATGCCGCAGGCTTGGTGCGGGCGTACAGGTCGGCCAGCTTGATGATGTCGGCCGCCGGAACGCCGCAAATCTTTTCCGCCCATTGAGGCGTCTTGGGCGTCTTGTCATTGGTTCCAAGAATGTAGTCCTTGAAGCTTTCCTGATCCTTGGCCCAATCCGGCATCGTTCCGGCATCCATTCCCTGGCAGAAGCGGTCGATGAATTTCTGATCCTGCAAATTGTTGGTGAAGATGTAGTGCGCCATTCCCGCAAGCATCGCCGCATCGGTATTGGGCCGGATCGGAATCCACCAGGCGTCGTAGGCGGCGGCGGCATCGGTGTATTGCGGGTCGATGACTACAAACTTGCAGCCGCGCTGCCTGGCCATGCGCATGTAGTAGAAGGTGTTGCCGCCGTGGAAGGTATAGGCGGGGTTCCAGCCCCACATGATGATCAGCTTTGAATGCGCAAAGGCATCGTCCTCGTTTCCGTCGACAATCGATCCGAAGGTGATGCGGCTGGAAAAGGTCGTTCCCTGATAGCTCGGCACGGACCAGGAATTGGTGCGGCAGCCGAACATGCCCAGAAAGCGCGCGAGGAGTCCTTCAATCTGATCCGACTTGTGCAACACGCCGTAGGAGGAGCCTGCATATGCCTGATCCAGCATCGCGGTGGGGCCGTATTTCGATTTCAGCTCAGTCATCTTCTTGGCGATGAAATCGAGCGCTTCGTCCCATGAAACGCGCCGGAATTTCCCTTCGCCCCGCTCGCCGACGCGCAGCATCGGATAAAGCAGGCGCTCGGCGGAATACAGGCGCGAGCGATAGGAACGGCCACGCAGGCAGGCGCGCAATTGCGGAACCTGTTCCGTGTCGAAGCCGAAGGATCCGCCTTCCTGATAGCGTCCGTCATCGGTCGAGAGACGAACGATGACATCGCCTTTCTTGTGCGCGACCAGCATATGCCGCGAGCCGCAATTGTGGTCGCAACTGGTGACGACGGTGGTCAACTGATCGTCCCTGGGATAAGGCTCGTAAGCAAAGGCCTTGGCCTCAGGCGCGGTGGCCGCCAGGTCGACCAGGCCGGCCCCTGCAACGGCGGCAGGCGCCGCAGCGATCGTTTTCAGGAAGCTGCGACGCTTCGGATTGAGGTTTTTCTTTGCGTCCATGTTCATTGTTTCCTCAAAAAGCGGGCTTCGGAAGTGGTTGGACGATCTTTCGCCCAGTCCGGGGTTGGTTCATTGGGATCCATATTGGGCCACGGATGGCGCGGATAGGGATAGTTGATGCGGTACCAGGCGCGTCCGCCATGGCAGCCGTAGCATACATAGCTGTCTTTCTCGGCGGCGGCCTCGATGGCTTCGGGTTTCAAATAATTGACCTGGTGGCGGTTGGTGCGGAAGGCCACGCCATGACACGCCATCACGCAGGAGTCGGCGTACATTTCATGGCTCTCGCTCCAATCCCCGATCAGTCCCATTACAGGGAAATTCATCTTGCCATGACACAGCAGGCAGGTATTGGGATCGACATCCTTTCTCAGGGTGTAGCCGTCTTTCTGCGTGGTTGCCGAGGATTCCGGAGCCTTTTCGCGCGGATCGTGCCCCTGGTGACAGGTGTTGCATTTGAGATCCATCACCTGTTTTGCATAGGGCATGACCAGATGCCGCCGGTGAAAGGTTTCCTGGTCTCCCTGATAGGTGTCCAGGCGTTGATACCACGCCTTGCTTTCCGAAGCCTTGACGCCCGCAGGGGAAGTTTCGCGAACCCGGTCTTCCAGGACTTCCTTGTGGCAGGAAAGGCATTGCTCGTCCTTTGCTGTCTCGATGGCGGGGCGGAAGTGGATCGGATCATAAGCCGCGCGCAGGTAATCCGGCCCTTCCGGCGCGCTTGCCGGGGGTTGCGGGGAAGCCGGCTGCGTCGCTGCGTTGCCGGTTTTTTGCGCCGGAGCATCGTTTTGCTGCGAACAGCCGGCGATCAACATCATCGCAAGAGCGATGAATCCAATAATCGTACGTGTCGTTTTCATGGTTTCTTGTGCCATCCCCGGATGTCGTAATAACCGTGCATCCCCGGGCGGTTGAAGGGCGTGTACCAGTTCCCCGGTTGTGCAACGGACTCCACGCTGGGCGGAAGCGG
Organism: Betaproteobacteria bacterium; assembly: GCA_009780885.1. Classification (GTDB taxonomy): domain Bacteria; phylum Pseudomonadota; class Gammaproteobacteria; order Burkholderiales; family Rhodocyclaceae; genus WQZF01. Next base: position 11,137 of record WQZF01000036.1, read on the forward strand.
TTTTTCAACGCCGTGGAAGAAATGTTCCTTTTGCGCATCGGAAAGCGGGGCATCCGCGCTGATGACGGGAGCGTCTGTCGGGCGTTCATAAGGCGCCAATCCCGCTACGGACGGAGCGGCAATCGCGCATTTCGCGGCAAACAGCAACCCCAGGCTGAAATAAAGGCGATTCAGGTTCATAAAGCCTCTCGTTGGTCGATTTGTGGGGTAAATCTTATTCAGTCTAAAAAAGGGGCAGGTCTTCATGTTGATATAAATCAAATTCTAGCCGCATTAGCTCCGGGATGAGCGCGGGCATGAATTCGATGGCCCAAAAAAAGCGAGGCTTTTGCCTCGCTTCTTAAAGGATGCGAAATTGTGTTGCTTATTTTGCGTCCATGCCCTCTTGGTGAGCCGGCTTCTTGGCCTTGGCGGCGGGCTTCTTGGGGGCAGCAGCAGGCTTCTTGGCATCCATGCCGGACATGCCACCTTGCTTGGCATCCATGCCGGTCATGCCGCCTTGCTTGGCATCCATACCAGTCATGCCGCCTTGCTTGGCGTCCATACCGGTCATACCACCTTGCTTGGCATCCATGCCGGTCATGCCGCTTTGCTTGGCATCCATACCGGACATGCCGGACATGCCTTTTTCTTGAGCCAGGGCGGAACCAGCGGCAACAGCAAACGTTCCTGCAACAATCAGGGAGATCAGTTTCATGTGTCTTTCCTCATTAAAAGATTCAATTGAAATAGGGATTCTTGTATCCCGCCTGTTTTAACGCAGCGATGGAAATAATGGTTGACAGATACGGCCTGCAAATACAGGGCAGAACATCTTTCGGGGAGCTTAAATTTTCTAAATTAATTAAATAATGATCGGCTACTGTAGATGATTATAGCCATGTATTCTTTCGTTGGATTTAGAAAATCAGGCTGAAAAATAAGGAGTTGGATCCGGGATTCCGGCAGCGCTGAAACCGTTCCGGCGCAGGCGGCAGGCATCGCACACCCCACAGGCGCGGCCTTCTCCATCGGCCTGATAACAGGAGACCGTGATGCTGTAATCGACGCCGAGCGCGACGCCGCGCTGCACGATCTGCGCCTTGGTGCAATCGATCAGCGGCGCGTGAAACGAAAAAGGAGCGCCCTCCACCGCAGCCCTGGTCGCCAGATTCGCCATGCGCTCGAACGCAGCAAGATACTCGGGGCGGCAATCGGGATAGCCGGAATAATCGAGCGCGTTGATGCCGATGAAAATGTCGCGGCAGTCCAGGATCTCGGCCCAGGCCAGCGCCAGCGAAAGCATGATGGTGTTGCGCGCCGGCACGTAAGTGGAGGGAATTCCCGGCTGCACGCCGCCGGTCGGAATCTCGATCGAGGCGTCGGTCAGCGCCGAACCGCCCAGTTGCGCCAGATCGAAACGCAAGACCCGAAATTCCACTGCCCCGAGGTTTGCGGCAACCCGCCGGGCGGCGGCAAGTTCGGCGCGATGCCGCTGCCCGTAGTCGAAGGAGATGCAATGGCAGGCGAAGCCTTGCGCACGCGCAATTGCCAGGGTCGTCGCCGAATCGAGTCCACCCGAGAGAAGAACAAGCGCCTTTTTCACTGCTCGTTCTCAAAGCCCTTGCAGCAAGGCGGGCAGTTCGCGTTCGAGCAATGCGGCGTCGCCCAGGTTGAGCGTTACCAGACGCCGCAAATGCGTTGCGCTGTCCAGGTCGAGGCTGCGGCAGACAAAGCCCCAATGCGGGGTTTCGATATGCGCAACTGTCATTTCCATCCGGATGAACTGGGCCTCGTCGGCAGCGGCGTCATCGAGCGGAATTTCAAGCACGCAGACAGCGCCGATCGGCAATGGCGCCGCTTCGTCGAGGCGCAGCAGCGCGCCCTTGAGCGATAGATCCAATACCGTGGCGGCGCATCCGGTTTTGTTCCCTTGCGCGGACGTGAAGCTCAGACGGGCGGGCGAGTTGAAGCTCACGCGGGAAAAGTGACGACGATTGTTATCCATAAGAATTCCGATCCCAAAAGGTTTTTGCCTTTGCAGCCTAGCCCCACCCTGCCCTATTTTCCTCGTTGGGCGCCCCAAAGCGTTTTATGTAATTGCAACTGGAAACGTACCGGCAGCCGGTCGGCAAGAATCCATTCGGCCAGATCCTGAGGCGACAGCCTTGCCGCTGCTCCCTGCACGGGGGAAAACAGCACCGCGCAAGGCCCGGTCAAGCGTGTTTGTACTATCTGCCGCGCCCATTCGTAATCCGCGCGGTCGGCAAGCACTATTTTCACTTCGTCGCCGGAATCGAGTAAGGATAAATTATCCCAGAGGTTTTTGTCTTCCTCTCCCGATGAGGGCGCTTTCAGGTCGAGGATTTTCACAACCCGCGCATCGACGCCGGAAACATCCAGCGCTCCCGAAGTCTCCAGGGAAACGCTGTAGCCGGCGTCGGCCAGGGCGCGCAGCAAGGGAAGCGTATTTTTCTGCGCCAAGGGCTCTCCCCCGGTCACGCAAACCAATGGCTGCCGGCAAGGAGCTTGCCCCGGAAGCTTCATGCCGATGGGGATGGGCGGCGGCGCGTAACCGGCGACGCGTTCGAGGATTCCGGCCAGGCTCATCGTCTCGCCTCCGGAAAAGGCGTATTCCGTATCGCACCAGCGGCAACGCAGCGGGCACCCGGTCAGGCGGACGAATACCGTCGGCAGGCCGCTGCGCGAAGTCTCTCCCTGGAGGGAGAAAAAAATCTCGCTGACTTTCAGCGTCAGCGTCCCGCCATCGCTCACTTTTTCTTCAGGCGGCGCGCGGCGTTATCCGCTGCCTGGGTGCCGGGGTACTTGGAAACCAGGCTTTCCAGCGTCTGGCGTCCTGCCTTGGCGTCTCCGGAATCCTGTTGCGCGGCGCCCAGCGTAAACAGCGCGTCCGGCACCCTGGCGTGATTCGGCCATTTCGCCAGCACCTGCCGTTCTTCCTCGATGGCGCGCTTGAAATCGCGCAGCGCGTAATAGGTGTTCCCCAGCCAATATTGGGCCGAAGGCGCTAATTCGCTCTCCGGATGCGTCCTGATGAATTCGGAAAACGCGGTCTCCGCCTCCTTGTACTTGCCATTCTTGAATTGATCCAGGGCCGTTTCGTATGCCCGCGACTCTGCCGCCGGATCCGTTTCGGAGGCGCCCTTCCGGGCGGAACCGTCTGCTGCGGCGGAGGAAGGCGTTTCGATCTTGCGCAGGCGGCCATCGAGATCGACATAAAAATCCTGCTGCCGTTTTTTGGCCATCTCAAGTTCATAGTTCAATGTTTCTACCTGGCCGCGCAGGCGGGCGATTTCATCCTTGAGTGCGGCAATCTGGTTGGCAAGGTCGAGCCGCGCGCGCGCGGCAGCATCCAGGGACTCATTCGTCTGCGTTTTCAGTTCCGAGATCTGGCGACGCGCTTCGTCGTCGTCGAACATCCCGGCGCAGGCGGCGCCGCTGGCCTGCCACAGGAAGAATGCCAGCAGAAAGGGGTGGGGGCGGAAATGGAATCGCATGGCTCAGAACTCGCCCTTGTTTTGCGCGCTATCCCGGTAGAGGATGTCGGCGCGACGGTTTTCTGCCCAGGCGGCCTCATCGTGCCCGGGGTTTTTCGGCTTCTCCTTGCCAAGGCTCACCGATTCGATCTGATCCTCGCCCACGCCGAGCAGCGAGAATGCGCGCCGGACCGCGTCGGCGCGCTTCTGTCCCAATGCCAGGTTGTATTCACGGCTGCCGCGTTCGTCGGTGTTGCCCTGGATCAGCATCCGGTAATTGCGGTTCCCGTTCAGAAATTTGGCGTGGGCGGCGACGACATCCTTGTATTCTGCGCGGATTTCGTAACTGTCATAATCGAAATAAATGCTTCGCCGCGACAGGATATTCTTGGGGTCGGTCAGGATGGGGTTCAGAGTGCTGGAGTCGGAGTTGGGCGCATCGACCGTCGTGATCTTGCCGTCGGGAGCGCCGCGCTCCTCGACTTTCGCGCCGGCCTGCTGGTCCCCGGTTTCGGGCGTCGAAGTGCAGGCGGCGAAAAACAGGGTGAACAGCGAAAGCAGGGAAAGCAAAAAAAATCTTTTCATGAAGTTTCTCCAGGGGTGGTAGGGGGAATTTTGGATATATTCGGTCCGGAAAGGGTCGATGCCGGAGTGCGGCGGCGCTTATTTGATATACGGCCCCCAGGCCGGTTCGCGCACGTCGCCGGCGGAACCCGAGAGCCGCTGCCTGATCCGTCCGTCGACGGAAACCGCCGAAAGCACGCCGCGTCCGCCCATTTCGGTTGCCAGGAGGATCATGCGCCCGTTCGGCGCGAAGCTGGGGGATTCATCCTTTTGCGCATCGGACAGTATCTGCACCTGCCGGCTCGCCAGATCCATGACTGCCAGCCGGAACGCGCCATCCCGGCGGCTGATGAAGGCCATCGTACGGTTGTCGGGGGAAATCCGGGGCGTTACGTTGTACGAGCCTTCAAAGGTGATTCGTTCGGCGGCGCCGCCTTCGACGGAAATACGGTAAATCTGCGGGCTGCCGCCGCGATCGGAGGTGAAATAGATGAATCGTCCGTCCGGCGAAAAATGGGGTTCCGTGTCGATTCCCGACGAGCGCGTCAGACGCTGCAAATTGGAACCATCGGGGCTGATCGTAAACAATTGCGAGCCCCCTTCCCTAGTCAGCACCACCGCCAGGCGCTGCCCGTCTGGCGACCAGGCAGGAGCGGAATTGGATCCCTTGAAATTGGCAGCCACATTACGTTTTCCTGTCGCCAGCGAATGGACGAAGATCACCGGTTTCTTGTTCTCGAAGGAAACGTAGGCGATTCTCGATCCATCCGGCGACCAGGCCGGGGAAATGATCGGCTCCTTTGAAACCAGCGCGGTCTGGGCGTTCTGACCATCGGAATCGGCGATCTGCAACTCGAAACGGCTTGGGGAGAGCTTGGCGATATAGGCAATCCGCGTCGCAAAAAGGCCGGGAACCCCGGTCAATTTTTCGTAGACCACATCGGCGATGCGATGTCCGGCTCCGCGTAGCTGCGCTGCCGGGGTGAGGAATGCGGCGCCGGCGAGTTGCGCCTCCTTGTTCGTGTCGTAGAGGCGGAAACGCGATTCCATCCGCTGATCCGGCCCCGTGCCGACGCTGCCGACGACGATCGCATCGGCGCCGCGCGATTTTGTCGCTCCGAAATCGACGGCTGAATTCTCGTTCATCGACATGCCCGTCTCGATCAGGCGGAACATCCCGGAACGCTCAAGGTCGCTGCGGACGACCGAAGCGACTGCGCGCGCCGTGCCGGGTTCGCCGCCGAAATCGGCGATAGCGACGGGAATCTGGTTGTTCCCCGAACCGGTCAGGTCGATATTGAGATCAGCCTGCGCGGCAAGCGCGGCCGAAAAAAGGGCGCACGCGGCCAAAAGGCGGGAGAAAGAGCGGCCAGGAGGGAGAAGAAGATGTTTTTTCATCACGGTTTTCCATGAAACGGAAAATGATAAGGGAGGTTTCGCTCATTCGTCCATTGGGCGGTAATGAAGATTGATGATCCGGGAAAAAAGTTCCGGATCGCCGGGTTTGGGCAGTGGAGACGATTTCCGGATTGCGCGCTCGATAGCCGCATCCAGGCTGGGGTTTCCGCTCGAATGCGTCAGCTTGACCGACACCACATCGCCATCCGGCAACTGCGTGATTTCAAAAACCGCTTCCGGGTTGCCCTGGATATTGAGCGGCAAAACGATATTGCCCCTGACTTTCGCCTTGATCTTTCCCTCGTACTCGGCCAGTCCGCGCAAACGTGCCGCTGATGCCGCTTCCCTGGCCGCCTGGTTGCGAACCCTTGCCTCGCGTTCGGCGTCCTCGCGCGCGAGCAGATCGCTGAAATCGGGCTTGGGTTTTGGTTCCGGCCTTGGTTCCGGCTTTGGCTTCGGTTCGGGCTTTGGCTTCGGTTCCGGCTTGGGCTTTGGTTCAGGTTTCGGCTTCGGTTCCGGCTCGGGCTTCTTCTCCACCTTTTCCTCGATTTCCGGTTTGACTTTGGGAGGCTCTTCCACGACGGGCTCAGGCTTCGGTTCAGGTTTCGGTTCGGGCCGGGGTTCCACTTTGGGCGCCTGCGGCGGCGCGGCGGACCACAGCTCCACCTGCACTTCCTCCGGCGGGCGGTTTTTCCAATACACGCCAAGGATCAGGATTCCGAGCAAGCCGGCATGTACCGCAATGGAAAACAGCAACGCCCGCCACTTGCCCGGTTCCCTGCGTTCCGGCAATTGCGTCATCGGCCTTGCCCTTGCGGCTTTTGTGCCTGGCGTTGCCCCGTTTCCAGTCCGACGCGCCGGATTTCCTGCTGTTTCAGGGTGTCGAGCACATCGAGCACCGTCTCGTAACGCACGTTTTTATCGGCGGCGATGAGTACCGCAAGCTCGGGGTTCTTCGCCTGCTCGGTGCGCACCGCTTCGAGCAATCCTGCCGTGTCGATCTGCCGTTCCTGCCCCTTTTCGTCGCGCAGCGCGATCTCGCCATCTGCCTTGACCAGCACGCGCATCGGGTCTTGTGGCGCGAGCGAGCTTTTGCCGACGCTGGGCAGATCGACCGATCCGGTGCTCATCATCGGCGCGGCGACCATGAAAATCACCAGCAGCACCAACATCACGTCGATGTAGGGAACGACATTGATCTCGTTTTTCAGGCGGCGGGAACGCATCTCAAGGCTCTCCGTTCGTGCTGCGGAAATCAGCGTACCTGACGTTGCAGGATGTTCGAGAATTCTTCCATGAAACTCTCGAAGCGGATGCCGAGACGGTCGATTTCGTGCGCGAAGCGGTTATACGCGAGCACCGCCGGAATCGCCGCGAACAAGCCGATTGCGGTCGCTACCAGCGCTTCGGCGATGCCCGGCGCGACAGAGGCCAGGGTTGCCTGGCCGACGTTGGAGAGGCCACGGAAGGCGTGCATGATTCCCCACACGGTGCCGAAAAGACCGACATAGGGGCTGACCGATCCGACCGAGGCGAGGAAGGACAAATGCGCCTCAAGCAGGTCGATTTCACGCTGGAAGGTGGCGCGCATTCCACGGCGGGCGCCGTTGATCACGTCCTTGGCGTCGAGATGCTGCTGGCTGCGCAGTTTGGTGAATTCGCGGAATCCGGCCTCGAAAATGCGTTCCATCGCGCCGGAGTGATGGCGGTCATTGACCGCGCTGTTGTAGAGCGCGTTCAGATCGCCGCCGGACCAGAAATCGCGCTCGAAACGCTCGGCCTTGTTGCGCGCCTCGCGCACGGCGAAATACTTGGCGGCAATGTAATACCAGGACATGAAGGAAACGCAGACCAGAAGCGCGATCACCGCCTGGACGACGGCGCTGGCCTGGAGGATCAGCGTCAATATGGATAAATCCTGGGTCATGTTCATCGTGGAGTGTTCCTTTCCCCATCTGTTTCCGGAGGCGTCCACATGGATTCCAGCACGGCGCGCAGTCCATCGGGCAAGGCAGTCGTTTTCATCGCTTCGAGCACGACACAAACCAGCCGCGCGGTGGAAGTGACGAGTTCGCGCAGCGCCTCGCCTTCCCGGCGCAGGACGCGATGGCGAAACACGATCTGCGTCCGCCCGACCTTTTCTATTTCCAGCCCGATTTCGAGCAGATCGTCGAGCCTGCCCGGCGCGAGGTATTCGACGCTAACCGCGCGCACGACAAAGGCGATGCCATGCTCGTGCAACAAGGTTGCCTGGTCGAAACCGATCTCTCGCATCCATTCGGCGCGGCAACGCTCGAAGAAGCGAAGGTAGTTGGCATAATAAATGACGCCGCCGGCATCGGTATCGTCGTAATAGACCCGTACCGGCAGGTGGAATGACGGGAGCTTGGGTTGTGTCTTGTCTGGTTTCATGATATCTGGCGCCGATTGTATTCACCCTCGCTGGGCTGCTGTGTAACCGAACGTATGTTCTCAAACAAAATTCTAATTTAAACTTAAATTTTGTTTGTTATGTGTAAAAAGTTTGATGGAATAATTAATTCTCTCAAATTTAGAATGCTTTTGGAGCGATCCTTCCCTGCCCTCCGGATTCCTCAGCCCTCCGGCCACAGGTCGGGCGTCCGTCCCGGAGCGGCAGGCGCTTCGAGTCCGAAATGGCGATAGATCGCCGGAGTCGCAATGCGTCCGCGCGAGGTGCGCTGCACGAAACCCTGCTGTATCAGGAAAGGCTCGAAGACATCCTCGATCGTGTCGCGCGCCTCGCCGATGGCTGCGGCGAGATTGTCGACGCCGACCGGGCCGCCGCCGAATTTCTCGATGACCGCGTAAAGCAGCTTGCGGTCCATCAGATCGAGTCCGGCGTGATCGACATCGAGCATCGAGAGCGCGGTATCGGCCACTTCGCGCGTGATGTGGCCGGAAGCCTTGACCTCGGCGTAATCGCGGACGCGGCGCAACAGCCGGTTCACGATGCGCGGCGTCCCGCGCGCGCGGCGCGCGATTTCGAGCGCGCCGCCATCGTCGATGCCGATATTCAGGAGTTGCGCCGAACGCGCGACGATGTGGGTCAATTCCTCAGGCGAATAAAACTCCAGCCGCGCGACGATGCCGAATCGGTCGCGCAGCGGATTGGTCAGCATCCCGGCGCGGGTCGTCGCGCCGACCAGCGTAAACGGCGGCAGGTCGAGCTTCACCGAGCGCGCCGCCGGGCCTTCGCCGATCATGATGTCGATCTGGAAATCTTCCAGCGCCGGATACAGGATTTCCTCGACCACCGGCGAGAGACGGTGAATCTCGTCGATGAAGAGCACATCGTGCGGCTCCAGGTTGGTCAGCATCGCCGCCAGATCGCCTGCGCGCTCGATCACCGGGCCCGAAGTCTGGCGCAGGTTGACGCCCATTTCGTGCGCGATGATGTGCGAGAGCGTCGTCTTGCCCAGGCCCGGCGGGCCGAACAGCAGCACATGGTCGAGCGCCTCGCCGCGCTTTTTTGCCGCGCCGACGAAAATTTCGAGTTGTTCGCGGATCTTTGCTTGCCCAACATAATCGGCCAGCCGCTTCGGGCGCAGGGCGCGCTCGAAGGCTTCTTCCTGCGCCGATTTTTTTTCCGCCATCACCAGCCGCTCCGGCGGCAGGGCGGGAAAATCGCCGGGGGGAAAATCCGTCTCGATCATGGCGATCCCGTGCCTGTTCCGGAATCCGCCAGCATCGTGGAGCCTGCCAGGGGCGCTGCGCCGTTCCCGCCGGTCCAGTGCTGCATCAGCGCGTGGCCGAGTGCGAGCAGCGTGGGGCCAAGAAAAACGCCGATAAAGCCGAATACCAGCACGCCGCCGAAAACGCCGAGTGCGATCAGGAGAATCGGCAGGCTGGAGGAGCGCGAAATCAGCAAGGGCTTGATGAAATTATCGACGCTGCTGATGGCGAGCAATCCCCACAGCACCATGAAGATCGCCAGGCCGGTTTCTCCCTGGTCGTACAGCCAGAACGCCGCGCCGCCCCAGATCAGCGGCGGGCCGACGGGAATCATCGACAGGAAAAAGGTAGCGAACGCGAGCAAAAGCGGCATCGGCACCCCGGCAATCAGGAAACCGGCCAGCGCCACCAATGCCTGCGCTACCGCCGTGCCGACGATCCCGACCATGACGCCCGTCACCGTCGAACGCGCCAGTCCCAGCATATGCACGCCGAACGCGCCACCCAGGCGTTGCGCGCCGGTATTGAGTTGACGGGCAATGGCCGTACCGTCGCGGTACAGGAAAAAGGCGATGAAGATCACCAGGATCAACTGCAGGATTCCCTCGCCAACAATCACCGCCGTCATTCCGAGCACCTTGCGCGCCGGCTCGAACAGCATTTGCGCCAGCCTGTTCAATTCCTCGCGGTTTTCCGTCAACTCGCTCCAGTGCGCCCCGATCCGCTCGCCGACCCACGGCAATTCGAGCAAGAACTTCGGCGGAATCTCCAGGGCCTCCTGCGTCAGCATCGGTTTGACCTTCAGGATCAGGAACTCGATTCCATCGACGAGGCCCGCCGCAAAAAAGAACATCGGCAACAACACGATCAATATCAGCAAGCTCGTCATCAACAGCGCCGCCAGCGTCTCGCGGCCACGGCAGCAGCGCGTCAGCAACTGCTGGAACAGCGACCATGTCGTCACGCACAGCACCGCCGCGAACATGATCGCCCCGACGAAGGGCAGAAGCACCGCCGCGCAGCCCAGAAGCAGCAAGGTTCCGAGTGCAATCTGCGCAAAACGTCTGGGAGTCGTGTCAGGCATCCTTTTTCTTTCCGGGCGGCGCTACATTCGTGGCGCCGGAAAAACGGCCAATCATCCCTTCGACAACAGCCTGAGCGCCTGACGAATCCCGTCGGCGGTGGCGATGTCTTCCGGCAAGGGCTTGACCGCTGCCGTTGCCTCGCGCTCATTGTACCCAAGGGCCAAAAGCGCGCCGAGAATGTCCCGGCGGTTGCTCGTCACGCTCTCCGCCGCTGCGACCGGCAGCGCCTCGGCAAGCTTGCCCTTCAGTTCGAGCAGCAGCCGTTCGGCGGTTTTCTTGCCGATTCCCGGCACCGTCGTCAGCCGTCCGGCTTCCTGTTCCGCCACGGCGCGGGACAGGTCCGCCACCGACAGGCCGGAAAGCACCGCCAGCGCGGTGCGCGCGCCGATCCCCGAAATTTTGAGCAGCAGCCGGAACGCAAAACGTTCTTCCTGAGAGAGAAAGCCGTACAGGAAATGCCCGTCCTCCCGCACCGCGAAATGCGTGAGCAGCGAGAGCTTCTGCCCTGTCGCGGGGAGATTGAAAAAGGTGCTCATCGGCACATCCACCGCATAGCCGACGCCCTGCACATCGAGCACGATCTGCGGCGGATTCTTTTCGAGCAATACCCCGCTCAGACGGTCGATCATGAATCAGGCTCCTTCCCTTGCACCCGTTATAAGGATTTCAAAATGCTACCGGACGGCCAGCAGACGGCCACGGCGCATCCGGTATCCCGCCGTTGGCAGCTTTCCAAGCCCCTGGCCGCCGTGCGCGTGGGCAATCGCGCAGGCCAGCGCATCGGCGGCGTCCGCGCCCGGAGCGCCGGGCAGCGAGAGCAGGCGGCGCACCATATGCTGCACCTGCTCCTTTCCGGCGTGACCGTTGCCGACCACCGCCTGCTTGACCTGCAAGGCCGTGTATTCGAGCACTTCCACCTTCCCCGCGACCAGCGCCGCGATGGCCGCGCCACGCGCCTGCCCGAGCAGGAGCGTCGACTGCGGATTGACGTTGACGAACACCTGCTCCACCGCCGCCTGTTCCGGCGCGTACTGCGCCAGCAATTCGGCAATGCCGTCGAAGATCGTCCCCAGCCGCTGCGGCAGCGTCGCGGCCTGATCCGTGCGGATGCAGCCGCTGGCGATATAACGCAGGGCGTTGCCCTCGCGCTCGATCAACCCGAAACCGGTCACGCGCAAGCCGGGGTCTATGCCGAGAATGCGCATTTCATTTTCCGGAAAGGCATCGTGAATCCGCCTGTGAATAAAGCATGCTGCGTTGCCGCGCCGTTGAAAGAGTCCGATATTATCCCGGTTTTGCGCTGCTGCGTCCTTCACGCCAAGACTCCGATGAAACCGATTTTCCGCTTCCGCCCTCACTGGCTTTTCCTTCTTTTGCTGCTTCCCGGCGCTTTCCTGCCTGCCCGCGCCGAATTGCCTCCGCCGGTGGCTGCCGCGCTGGCGGCAGACAGGATTCCAGAGGAGCGGATGGCGATCTGGGTGCAGGCGGTCGATTCGCCTTCCCCGCTCATCACGCACCAGGCGCAGAAACCCATGCTCACGGCCTCGGTGATGAAACTCGTGACCACCAGCGCCGCGCTCGAAATCCTGGGCCCCGCGCATAGCTGGAAAACCGGGGTTTTCGTCGACCGTCCGCCGAAGAACGGGCATCTGGAGGGCAACCTCTACCTGCGCGGCGGCGGCGACCCCGAACTCACGCTCGAACGCGTCTGGCTCCTGCTCCGGGAACTGCGGCTGGCCGGAATCGAGTCGATCGACGGCGACCTGGTGCTCGACCAAAGCGACTACCGGCTGCCCGCCGAAGACCCGGCGGCATTCGACAACGAACCCTTGCGCCCCTACAACCTCGCGCCCGAAGCGCTGATGCTCAACTGGAACACCCTCTCGCTGCGCCTGCGCCCGGAGGCCGGCAGGATCGAACTCCTGCAACTGACTCCGCTTGCCGGCCTGGCAGTGATCAACAAAATCGCCCCGGCCCCCGGCGCGTGCGGCGACTGGCGCGAACGCCTGCATATCGAGGTGCGCGACGAAAGCAAGGAAGAACCCGGCGGCGCAGTCGAAGTCAGCGGTGTTTATGCCCCTTCCTGCGGCGAAAAGGCGCTCGACATCGTTCCCTGGACGAGCGAACGCTATGCGGAACGCCTCTTCCGTGCCCTCTGGAGCGAACTCGGCGGCCGCTTTTCGGGCTATGTGCGCACGGCCCCGACGCCGCCAGCAGCACAAGCCCTCCTCTCCTTTGAATCGCCTCCGCTGGCCGCAGTCATCCGCGACATCAACAAATGGAGCAACAACGTCATGGCCCGCCAGCTTTTCCTCGCGCTCTCGCCAACGCAGCCAGCGACGCTCGAAGCCTCGCGCGCGCGGATGAAGACCTGGCTCGCCGGCAAGGGCATTTCCGGCATCGAACTCGACAACGGCTCCGGCCTCTCGCGCGCAGAACGTGCCACCGCCGAAGCCCTGGGGCGTCTGCTGCTTGCGATGTGGAAATCCCCGCTCCAGCCCGAACTTGCCGCCTCCTTGCCTCTTGCGGGCATCGACGGCACCCTCCGGAAGCGTTTCGGCGCGGAGACCGCAGGAGCGGACGCGCCAGGCGACGCAGCAGCGGGAAACGCGCATCTGAAAACCGGCTACATCGCTGGCGCGCGCGCCATTGCCGGCTACGTCCAGGACCGCGCCGGCCGCCGCTGGGCCGTCGTCGGACTCATCAACAGCTCCCAGCTCAAAAGCCCCGCCCCTCTCGACGCCCTGATCCGCTGGGTTGCGGAACAACGGTAGCAGGGGAGAAGCGGATTTTCTAAATTTACTTAAAGAATGTTTCACTACTGTAGTGCTTTTTATTTAAAAATTATTACAGTAATTTAGAAAATTTGCATACAAAAAAGGCAGACGCATTGACGAGAATCGGTGCAAAATATATTATCTGTTAATAACAGATAGGAGATTCTCATGCCCACCAGCGTTGCCCTTGGCAATCACTTTGAAGCCTTTGTACGGAACCAATTGGAGAGCGGCCGCTTCAACAACGCCAGCGAAGTCGTGCGCGCAGGGCTGCGCCTGCTGGAGGAAAACGAGCAGCGCAGGGAATTGGAACTGGATGCCTTGCGTGCCGAGATTGCTGCTGGTCTGGGCAGCGGCCCCCGCAAACGCGCCGAAGAAGTGTTTGACCGCCTGGAAGCCAAGTACAACACGCAAGAAAAACCACGCTGATGCGCCTTGTCTTTACACTGCGGGCAGAGGAAGATCTGGAGGCCATTGGCGATTACATCGCGATCGAAAACCCGAAAAGGGCGTTCGATTTCATCCGCGAATTACGCAAGCAGTGTCAGCGCATTGCGCAAAACCCTCTGGCCTATCGTCTGCGTTCCGAACTGGCCGAAGATTTGCGTTCCTGTGCTTACGGCCATTATGTGATTTTTTTCGAGGCCGGTTCCAAAGAAATCGCCATCGTCCGTGTTCTGCACGGCGCACGTGATCTGCCCGCCGCGCTCGATGACGACACACATTAACGGCTCGTGCGGCGCTTCGCGCCGGAAATGAAGCTTCAACCCCCAAACCCCCGTCAGCTTCGCTGCCACCCCCTTTGGAAAGGGGGCTTTGAAATGCGGCGCTTTCGCGCCGGAGATAAAAACAAACGGCGCTCCAGGGAGCGCCGCTGTTCAATTCCCCTCCGAGGAGGGGTGGCGGCGAAGCCGACGGGGTGGTCAAGCCTCCCTCTTCGAGGGAGGTGGCGCGAAGCGTCGGTGGGAGTGCACTCCCCCTGCCGGCTTTGCCGGCATCCCCTTCGAAGAGGGGGACTTTTTCAAGGAGCCACCTTCAACACTCCGCAATACCGCCCATTCCCCATCATCTCCTCCGCATTCGCCCCATGCCCGGTGTACAACTCCGTCCCGAGAATCCCGCGAACATCCAGGCCGTTGACCAGCGTCGTCGTCCTCTGGCCGGATTCCGTGGCGGTGTCGACCGGCAGGAAGGTGTCCCCGAGCGCAGCCCAGCCCTGCGGGCCGTTCTGGAACCAGCCCGCCGGGGCATAAGCGGCAACGTCAAAGACCTGCTGGCCGGCGCTCAAGTTTTGCGTATGTTTTACCGTCAGTTTCGCCCACGTCCCCTTGATCGCAAGCGCAGAGGGCGGGCAGCCGAGTTTTCCGTCACTCACCATGAAGCGGCTCTTGGGCGGGGTCAGCGCATCCTCAGGACAGCCGCTGGCGGGCATCGGGCTCGTGATCCATTCCGGCGCTTTCACATCGCCTTCCAGGATCATCACGCGGGTGCTCGTGCATACCGGATCGACCGTCGCGCGGATCTTTCCGTTGCCGGTGACCAGATCGCCGTTCCTCGCTTCGAGCAGGTTCGATCCGGGAACGATGCTGGAGATGTCGGCAGAGCCGCTGTCGAGGATCAACGCGCGACCGCTGCCTGTGGAGAAAATCTCGAAACAGGTGTTTTCGGCAAGCGGACTGATCGTATAAGGTACATTGTCGATCCGCACTGTGACCGGGGCGCTGCCGGAGTCTCCGAGACAGAAGCTCGAATTGCCGGAAGGCGCCGAGTAATCGCCTCCGGGGCTGAGCGTGTCGCCGTCGGAGAAACCCGGGCTGGGCGCCGGGATTGGCGTGGGTGTCGGAGTCGGGGCCGGAGTTGGGGTTCCGCCACTTCCACTACCCCCCGTCGTCCTGAACGTTGCCCGTCCGATGCTCGTTCCGTTCGCGTTGTTGGCGATGAAGCAGAAGGTGTAGTCCGTGCCGGGGTCGAGGCTGCCCAGCGTGTCGCTCAACGAGGCTCCGGGCATGATGAAAGTCGGGCCGGCGGTATATCCGGGGTCGCCCATGCCGGGGCAGGAGGCGAGGGTTCCGGTAAAAACGCCCCACCAGGCGTTTACGCCCTGGTCGCTCTGCACGCTGAAGTCTGCGCCGTGATCGCCGGGGTTGCTGATCGTCGGCCCGGTCAGCGTGGGTGCGGCGGCGGGCGTCGTGGCAAGCGCGTCGTAATCGTCGCCTCCGCGGACAAGGAGGGCGTTGTAAGCATTCGTAGTTTTGGATACGGAATCAAAATAAAAGCCTAACCCAGAGAGCACAAAAGCATAGGCCTCAGATCCTAGGTGGTTAGTGCTGCTGCTCCATGGATAGTGTGCTCCCCCTGGAAAGGCAACACTGGAGATTGCGGGGGCAGCCGAGGAGTAATCGACGATCGACAGTAATTCCTTGACATTGGGCAGGCGCCAATCGCTGTGCCCCTTGTAATTGCTCGCGTTGGCGGTCACGGCGATTTGCAGCGCGTCCTGCCAGCTTCCTGTCCAAGGCGTTCCGGTGGAGCAAGTGGAATTGCTCGTCCCCCATACGCACTGATCCCACATGAGATTCGTGGTGCTATCGGTGGCCAGGCCGTTGACGCTATCGACGCTGAAGTTCGGCGACATCGGAGCGCCGCTGACGAGGCTCAAGTGAAAGGCTGAAGTTTCTACTTGGCTGGTGAAAGTTCCCGACCGATCGAAGAACGCAAAGGCGTTCCCCAGAATGATTGGATCTTCGGTATTGGTCCAGCGCCAAAAGAGGCCGGAAAACGGCGGATAAGGAAAAAAATCCGTATCGAGAGTGACCCCGGTGGCGGTTCCAAAATGCGCAATCGAGAAAAGCTCGTTCGGCATCGGCACGCGCCAGTCGGTCTTGCCGCAGCGCCCTGTGCCGGCATTGGCGTCGGAAAGATTGCTGGCCCAATCCCCCCACTGCATCGTTCCTTCGTCGTAGAGCGACCACAGCAGGCCGGTGACGTTGTCCTTTGTGCAACCCCAGTCGTCCGGGCCGGTTCCCGCCGCAGTCAAACTCGCGTCTGCCGGGCAAGTGCCGGTTCCGGCGACTTCCCCGCTGTTGCAGACCTTGCTGAAATCGAAGCCCGCCGCTCCACGGCCGGCTTTGACCAAACTTCCCGCCGCTGCCGCCGCATCGCGCCCGAAGCGTGCGTCCTGGCGCGGGAAGGTTCCGGCGTCGATGGCGATGCTGGAACAGCTCTGCGCCGCAGAATCGTCAAAGCACGAAGTGTGTCCGGTATCGTTCAATGCCGCATGGGCGGAAGGTATCAGCCCCGGGGCTGGCGCGAGAAACAACGAAAGCGCCAGGGCCGCGCCGCCTGTGGCTTGTGGGATCAATCGGTTCATGAAGGATGCTCCTCTTTGAAAAAAAGCCCCTCTCCGGAGGGGCAGCGTGGTGGAACGGCACAAACGAAAACGCCCTGCTTCCCAAAGGGGAGGCAGGGCGTTTTCGAGAGGGCGCTCTTTAAGAGCCTGGGATTACAAAATAATGCTAAATGAGTGCGGGGGGGGGGGTATGATATAACAATATTCTGCCGACCGCCTGGATGCCGGTCAGAAGCTCATTCGCAGAAGAAAATCGGGCGCCCTTGCGCCACGGGTTGAACATGGA
>WQZF01000037.1 GCA_009780885.1 Betaproteobacteria bacterium
AGACCCCCCTCTTTTTCTTTTTAAAAAAAATTTTGGTGGGGGGCCGTTTTCCCCCCCAAAAAATTTTTTTTTCTACCCCCCCCCCCCCCCCCGAAATTCATTTAGCATTATTTAAGGTTTCCTCCTTAAAAGAAACGCGAAATCCATCTTCAGGACAGCCCTGTTTCCCCTCCGGGAAACAGGGCTGTTTTGTTTGTTGCGTCATCCCTTTACACCCTTGAAAGGAAAATGAGAATGAAAGCACCTGCCTTCAAACGCGCCCTGGGCGGCGCAACCCTGATCCTTGGCGCTTCCCTTGCGCTTCCCGCCTGGGCGGACGCTACCTTCAACGCCTCGGACAGCAGTTTGTCGATCTCTACGCTGAACATCGCCGGGATGGGATTTTTCTGCGATGTGCGCGTGCATCTGGACGGCAGCGGGCAATGGAGCCTGCTGGCCGGGAACGAATGCCCGTCGCAGGCTTCGCCGAGCGGCAGCTATAACCTGGGCACCGGCGCGCTCTCTCTGCCGCATATCAATATTCCCGGCCTGGGCGAATTCGTCAATGTTTCGGCGCGGCTGGATGCCAATACCTGGCGCTGGCAATTGCTGGGCGCCGAACCGGCGGGGGGCGGGAATGGCGGGAATACGGGCAGCGGTTCCATCGCGGCGTGTTTCTCGTGGGACAAACCCGTCAGCTTCGCCATCGCTGGCGGCGAAGTGATCCGGCGCACGGTGGGGCCGGCGACATACAAGGGCCGGGCCGTCATGGGGCAGTCGGATTTCTATCAGAACGCAAGCCAGAACAGCACCGAGTATTACGAGATCAGGGACGGCAGCATATTCCAGACCGACAGGGTGTATACCACTGGCAATACGCTTCTTAGCTGCTCCGGGAATTGTCAAGTGATGCCCTTGTCCGCGCAGCCGGGGTATTCCTTTGACAGCAGCTACAGCCTTAACGAGATAGGGCCGTATCAACTCCATACGACCTTCGTCGGAACCGAGACGCTCACCCTGGCCGGGAAAGTCTTCAGCAATGTTTGCCATCTCAACCAGCAGGCCACCCTGGCCGGACATTATATAAACCAGGACTTGTGGTATGCGCCTGGATATGGCCTGATTAAATCGACGGCATCAAGTCCCGGAGGGTATATCCCATCCTCCCAGTACAACGGCGATCTCTGAGACGCCAAGGCGTGATTGCTCTGCACATTGAAGCGATGCTTCTGAAAAAACCTGTCTGCGACCGCAGGCGGGTTTTTTGTATGGGCGGCATTTTGCCGCCCATACAAACCCAGGTGACAACCCCACTCCATGACTACAGGATTTTGAAAACAATACAAAATCAACACCTCCCTCGGGGAGGAAGGCTGGACGGAGGCTTGATTTCCGGCGCGTTGCGCCGGACATTCAGCTTTCCGTGCCTTTTGCCGCGCGGCGGACGCTGGCGCTCTGGTCTATTTTTTCTTCCTGCAACAGCGCCTCGACGTTGCGTTCGATCGTGTCCGGGTCGTAGAGATAATTGACCATCATTCCGTAGGATTGCGCAAGACCTTTTTCCGAAGTGTCGCCAAGGACGTTGAGGCGTTCGACGCGCGCGCCATTGCCGAGGTGGAAACGCGCCACCGGATCGAGCGGACGCGCGCCTCTCTCCGGCGATGGGGTTTTCTGATTGACGAGGTAATTCGCCGCCAGCCTCGTGAGCGGCGCTTGCAGCAGCCGCCTGAGACGCTCGTTCCCGAACCAGTCCGGCGTCTCCAGCAGCGCGGCCAGCGCGTCGCGCCCGGCTTCGATGCCTGCGGCGCTTGCGATGCGCTCCAGTTCAGCTTCATCGACGGCGTGTTCCCAGGCAGCCTTGTTGCCTTTGGCCCAGCGGCGCAGCCCGGGCAGCGGCGACAGGGTGGCAAAGGTGGTCAGGCGCGGCAGGTCGTGCTTGAGGTCGTCGATGACGCGCTTCAGGAGGAAGTGGCCGAAGCTGACGCCGCGCAAGCCCACCTGCGTGTTTGAAATCGAGTAGAAGATGGCGGTATCGGCACGCCGGGCATCGAAAATCGGCGCTTGCTCGTCGAGCAGGTTCTGCACGTTGCCCGCAAGCTGGTTGATCAACGCGACTTCGACGAAGATCAAGGGTTCTTCGGGCATCCTGGGGTGAAAGAAGGCGTAGCAGCGGCGGTCGGAATCGAGGCGGTTCTTGAGGTCGCCCCAGGAGCGGATTTCATGGACGGCTTCGTAGCGGATCAGTGTTTCGAGGATGGATGCCGGGGTACTCCAGGTCAGCCGCTTGAGTTCGAGAAAGCCGACGTCGAACCAGGCGGTAAACCGGCTTTCGAGTTCCCGGTCGAGCGCGGCCAGCGCCGGGTCGTCTTCGATGTAGCGCAACAGGTCGGCGCGCAGGTCGACGAGGAATTTGACGCCCTGCGGCAGCGCGTTGAACTGCGTGAGAATGCGCAGCCGGGGCGAGCGCAAGGCCGCCCGCAAGGCCGCTTCGGCGCTCCATTGCGCCGGAGTGCCGAATGCCTGCTGCCAGCCCTCGTGCGCCGCTTCGACTTTTTTCGGATCGGGCCCGAACCCGTGCACGATCAGGCCGAGAAAGTGTTTGCGACCCGCGTCGTCGAGTTTCAGGTAAATCTCACCCAGGCGCGCGGCGCGTTGCCGCGTCGAGACCTCGCCGCCCAGATTGGCGGCGCAATCGCGCAGCAAGGCAAGGATCCTTTCGGTTTCCTTTTCGCTCAACCCCTGTTGTGTCGCTTCCGGCACGGTGTTCGCCCACAGTCTTTTGACCTGGGAGATGCCGCGCTGCATCAGGCTTTCCGGCATTTGTGCTCCTCCTCGAACCAAAATGTGTTTTGTCGCGATCCGCCGGGATGAAGGCGCCAGCGAGAGCATATCCATAAAGGATACCCCGGAAAAGGCCCGTTTTGGCGAGCCTGGGCTAAAAAACCGGAAAACCGCCTGCGCCCGATTGGAGGGTTTGTGGTAAAGTCGCGGGCGGCGGGTCTCCCCGCATTGTGGTGCGGTGAACCTGGTCAGGTCCGGAAGGAAGCAGCCACAGCCGATTTCCGCAAGTGCCGGGGGTAAGGCTCGCCTCTTTCATTTTCAGGGGCTGTTGCTCCCATCCGCCGATTTCGGAATTCCTTGCATGACTTATCAGGTACTCGCGCGTAAGTGGCGGCCCAAGTCCTTTTCCGCGCTGGTGGGACAGGAGCACGTTGTGCGGGCGCTCACGCACGCCTTGTCCCGGAATCGCCTCCATCACGCCTATCTGTTTACCGGCACGCGCGGCGTCGGCAAGACGACGCTGGCGCGCATCCTGGCAAAATCCCTGAATTGCGAAGCGGGCGTCAGCGCCGAGCCGTGCGGCGTCTGTTCGGCCTGTGTCGAAATCGACGGGGGGCGTTTCGTCGATCTGCTCGAAGTCGATGCGGCGACCAACACGCGCGTCGACGAAATGCGGCAATTGCTGGAAAACGCGGTCTATGCCCCGACGCGCGGCCGCTTCAAGGTCTATGTGATCGACGAAGTCCATATGCTTTCCAATTCGGCATTCAACGCGATGCTGAAAACGCTGGAAGAGCCGCCCGATCACGTGAAATTCATCCTGGCGACGACCGATCCGCAAAAGATCCCGGTCACGGTGCTTTCGCGCTGTCTCCAGTTCAACCTGAAGCAGATGCCCAACGCCGCGATCGACGCGCATCTGGCGCGGATTCTCTCGGAAGAGGGCGTTCCTTTCGAGGCGGACGCGCTTTCCCTGATCGCCCGCGCGGCGGCAGGCTCGATGCGCGACGCGCTTTCCCTGCTCGACCAGGCGATTGCGCACGGCGCGGGCGAAATCAAAACGGCGGCGGTGCGGGAGATGCTCGGCACGGTCGACCGCGACTATCTTTTCAACCTGCTGTTCGCGCTACAGGGAGGCGATGCGGGCCGTCTGCTGCAACTGGCGGACGAGATGGCCGGGCGCAGCCTTTCCTTCGCCGATGCGCTGGAAGAACTGGCGAGCCTTCTGACGCGGATCCAGGTGGCGCAACTGGCGCCGCAGGCTGCCGCCGATCTGGCGGCGACAGGGCAGGAGCAGCAGGCGATCGGGCAGCTTGCCGCAGCCCTCGATGTGGAATTCGTGCAGCTTGCCTACCAGATCGCCATTCATGGCCGCAGGGAACTGCCGCTTGCGCCCGACGAATACGCCGGTTTCGTGATGGTCTTGCTGCGGCTTCTGGCCTTCCGTCCGGAGACGGGCGCGGAGGGCAGCGGAAAGGGATCCCCTGAAAAACACAGTGCGCGTGCGGCAGCAACGGATTCCGGCGCGCGGAAAATCCTGCCGCGCCCCGGAGCGACGGAAGGCAGCCCGCGTGCCCTTGCGCCGAAGGAAGCGTTAAAAGGCACGGTAAAGGAATCGCGGGAGCCCCCGGCGGATTCCGACTGGCACAGGATTTTGTCGAACTTGACGCTCTCCGGAATGGCGCGCGAACTCGCGCAGCATTGCGAATTGCGGACGCTCGAAGAGCACCGCATCTGCCTGCGCTTGTCGCCGGTGCATCGCCATTTGCAGATGAAACCGGCGCAGGAACGTCTGGGGCAGGTGCTCTCGGAATATTTTGGCCGCCCGCTGCGGCTGGAAATCGAACTGGCGGAAGTTTCGACGCCAACGCCGGCCAACGTCGCGCAACGGGAACGCCAGGAGCGCGAGGACCGCGCGGCGGCGGCGATTGAACAGGACGGGTTCGTCCGCGAAATGATCGAAATGTTCGATGCGCACTTGATCGAACCCTCCATTAAATCCCTCTGAAGGAGAAGAAGATGATGAAAGGCGGAATTGCCGGCCTGATGAAACAGGCGCAGCAGATGCAGGAAAACATGCGCAAGGCGCAGGAGCAGTTGGCGCAACAGGAAGTCGAAGGCGTCTCCGGCGCCGGAATGGTCAAGGTGACGATGACCTGCGCGCACGACGTGCGCCGCGTCAGCATTGATTCCACGGCAATGGACGACAAGGAAATCCTGGAAGACCTGGTCGCCGCCGCGTTCAACGACGCGGTGCGTCGCGCCGAGGCCGTAACGCAGGAGCGCATGGCCGGATTCGGCGCGGGGCTTGAACTGCCGCCGGGAATGAAATTTCCGTTCTGATCTCCGTCCCCCAACGCGGTGAAACCCTCAAGTCTTGAGGCGCTGATCGAAGCCCTGCGCTGCCTGCCCGGAGTCGGGCCGAAATCGGCGCAGCGAATGGCCTATCACCTCCTGCAACAGCAGCGCCCCGCTGCCGAGCATCTGGCGATGTGCCTGACGCGGGCCTTGCAGGTGTTGCGGCATTGCGCGCGCTGCAACACCTTTTCCGAAACGGAACTTTGCCCGCGCTGCGCTTCGTCCAGGCGCGATCCGGCGCTGCTCTGCGTGATCGAGACGCCGGTCGACATGAACATGATGGAGCAAACCCACGCCTACAACGGGCTCTATTACGTATTGATGGGGCATGTCTCGCCGCTGGAGGGGATCGGGCCGCGCGAGTTGCAGCTTGAGCGGCTGCTCGAACGCGCGATGGATGGCGTTGTCACGGAAGTCATTCTGGCGACCAACTACACCAACGAGGGCGAAGCCACCGCCCATTACCTCTCGGAAATGCTCAAAAACCACGGCATCCGCGTTTCCAGGATCGCGCGCGGCGTTCCTGCCGGCGGCGAACTCGAATATGTCGACAGCGGCACCCTCGCGCAGGCGTTACGCGAGCGGCGCGCGATGACAGGGTAGGTCTTTCTTCTCCTGCAAGGGATTTTTTCTTATTGTTTTTCTGATAATTTTCTAAATTAGACTAAAGAATTCATAGCCTAAAAAAACTACAGTAGCGGAACATTATTTCACTAATTTAGAAAATTGAGTCACCCCAACCTGAAGGTTGGGGATTCCTGTAGGGGCGGCGTAGGGGCGGGTTTGAAACCCGCCCGTACCACCCGCCCCTACACAATGCGGGGCGCCTTCGGCGCCTGTTACGCCACGTCTCGCTGACCCCGCCATGAATGGCAGGGATTGCGCTCGACAGGTGTTCACGCCATTCCGAAGCATCCGAAATTTCCCGGGAACTGTTGCGAGTCCGTTGGAGCGGACGAAGAAGGAGGGCGAGGGAATGCCGCGCACAGGCATTTTTCCGCCCTGGCCGGCAGCACGCCGGGTTGCCCTGCAATTGCGTCGAGCGCGGCATCCTCGCCGTGGATCAGGTTGACGACGCCGGGCGGCATTCCGGCATGCGCGGAAAGCTCGATCAGCGCAAAAACCGCCGACGGCGCAGAGGACGCGGGTTTGACCACCGCCGTGGCGCCGGAGCCAAGGGAGAGGGAAAGAGTACGGGCCGCATTGACGAGCGGCATTTCGGTGCCAAGATAGAGCGCCACGATGCCGCCGCCAGCAGGGCAGGAAACCCCCGGCGGGCGATACAGCCATTCGACGGCACGGGTAATTTCATCCTCGGCTTCTGCAATGCTCACGCCGGTTTCGACCATCAGGATTTGCGCGAAATGCTCGCGCAACTCTTCCAGCGCGTTCCCCCACGCGGCAATCCTGCTGCGCCGCGCCGTCTCTGCAAGCATGGCCCAATCGGAGAGCGCGCGGCGCGCGGCGGCAAGCGCACGTTCCGCTTCCTCGGGGCCGCAGAGCGGCACATGGTAGATGATCTCGCCGGTCCTGACGTTGCGCACGTCGGCGAAATCCTCGGCGACGTTCAGGTAGGCGCGGCCATCAATCCACAGCGGCAATGCAGAAATACCGTCGTCAAATTTCATTTTGGCTCCAGTGGTTTTTTCGTCGGAAGACAGAAAAGGCTGTGCAGATGATGAATCAGCCGGTGGTGGTAAGATAGAACGCCCGTGACGGCGAGCCATCTCGGGGTTTAAGGGAAGCATTATGCCTTGCCTTCGACAAGACAGAAAGTGCGCGGCCATTTGATGACACAGAAAACGGACGCTTCCGTATCCGGGGAAGCGAAAAACTCAATTCAGGTGATCGAGAGAATGTCCCTGTTATTCGATGCGCTCGCTGCCGCGCCGGGGGAACTTTCGTTGAAAGCGCTGGCGCAGGCTACGGGGCTGCACCCCTCCACGGCGCATCGCATCCTCGCGGCGCTGGCTCATGCGCATCTGATCGAGCGGCAGGACGGCGCCTACCGGCTCGGCATCCACCTTCTGGAATTGGGAAACCTGGTCAAGGCGCGTCTCAATATCCGCGAAATTGCGCTTCCCCGGATGCAACGTTTGCACGAGGACATCGGCGAGGCGGTCAACCTCGGGGTGCGCCGGGACGATGAGATTGTCTACATCGAGCGCACTTCCAGCGGCCATTCCCTGCTGCGCGTGGTCTACCTCGTCGGCGGCCGCGCGCCGCTCCATCTGACTTCGGTCGGCAAACTCTTTCTTGCGGCCGATTCCGCGACGGAAATCCGCGCCTACGCCAAACGCACCCGGCTGCCGGGCAAGACTCCAGCTTCGCTCACGACATCCGCTGCGCTCGAGAAGGATCTCGACAAAATCCGCCGTCATAATCTTGCTTTCGACAATGAAGAAGCCGAAATCGGCCTCAAATGTATCGCCGCACCGATTTTCGATGACGAAGGCAAGGTAATCGCCGGACTATCCGTCTCAGCCCCGACGGAGCGCCTCAAAACCGAATGGGCCGCGCAGATCAAGGCCGCCGCCGCCGATATTTCGCACGCGCTGGGTTATCTGCCGCCACGCTGAACATGAAACTTGCCGCCTGGAATGTGAACTCGATCAAGGTGCGCCTGCCGCATCTTCTGGATTGGCTGGCAGCAGGGAAAACGGATGCGCCGGACATTCTCTGCCTGCAGGAAACGAAATGCGAGGACGCGAATTTTCCGCGCGACCCGATCGAAGCGGCGGGATACCGGCTCGCCTTTGCCGGACAGAAAACCTATAACGGCGTCGCGCTGCTGGCGCGGCAGGATTTGCGCGATGTCGTCGTCGGCAATCCCCTCTTTCCGGAGGACGAGGCATTGCGGCAGCAACGCCTGATCAGCGCCACCGTCGGCGCAGGGGACGCGGAAACCCGCGTCATATGCGCCTACGTGCCGAATGGGCAATCGGTCGGCAGCGACAAATACGCCTATAAACTCGCCTGGCTGGAGGCACTCGCCGCCTGGCTCGAAGCGGAGTTGCGCGTTCATCCCCGCCTGGCCATCGCCGGCGATTTCAACATCGCGCCGGAGGATCGCGATGTCTACAATCCCGCTGCCTGGGCCGGGCAAGTCCTCTGCTCGGAACCGGAGCGCGCTGCATTCCGGCGTTTGCTCGACCTGGGGCTTTCCGACTCCTTCCGTCTCTTCCCGCAACCCGAAGCAAGTTTTTCATGGTGGGATTACCGCATGTTCGCCTTCCAGAAAAACCGTGGCTTGCGCATCGACCATGTGCTGCTGTCGCAACCCCTGGCTGAACGCTGCGCCGCCGCCGGCATCGCCCGCCCCCTGCGCGCGCTGGAACGCCCCTCGGATCACGCCCCGGTGTGGACGGAATGGAGGGACGAGTAGGCGGAGAGGTGATTTTCTAAATTTACTTAAAGAATATTCCGCTACTGTAGCTAGATTCAGCAAAGAATTATTACAGTAATTTAGAAAATTTGAGGCTGCAAAACACCCAAAGCCCTTTCCATTGCGAAAAGCTTTTTGGATCCGAAGCCGTAAAACCGTATCGGAAGTACGCGGCAGCTTGTATGGACAAACTATGCCACTAAGTGGCACAATATTCCTTGATGACCAGAATCTTCAAGACCCGCCACTTCCAGCGGTGGATGCGCAAGACCGAGCTGACCGATGCGGCGCTGCGCAAGGCCGTCGAGGAAATGTCCGCCGGGTTGATCGACGCCGATCTTGGCGGCGGGGTGCTCAAGAAGCGCGTCGGGCTGGCGGGGCGCGGTAAACGTGGCGGGGCGCGAACGCTGGTCGCCACCAACAAGGACAACCGCTGGTTTTTCGTGTTTGGGTTCGAGAAAAATGAGCGGGCGAACATCAGCGACGAAGAACTGGAAGGCTTGCAAAGCTACGCAGCGGACTGGTTGGCACTCGACGGAACGCAGTTGGATGAAGCCGTTACTGACGGCGCTTTACAGGAGATTTTTCCATGACGACCAAAGCCAGGAGCCGCGTTCTCGAAGCCGTTTACGAGGGTGCGCACGATCTGCACCGCCTGGGTTTCATCGACAAGCGCAAGATGCAGAAGTACGAGGTGTTGTGTCTGGAGCCGGTGCAGGACTATGACGCAGCCAGGGTCAAGGCCCTGCGCGAACGTTTGCATCTGAGTCAGGCGGTTCTGGCCTTGCTGCTCAACACCAGCCTGTCCGCTGTCCGGAAATGGGAAGTGGGCGACAAGCGCCCCAGCGGCCCGTCGCAGAAATTGCTCGACATCATCGAGCGCAAAGGGCTGGAAGCTGTTCTCTGATTGCTTGCCGCGCTGCTTGGCAGGACGAAAAAAGGGGCCGCTTGCGGCCCCTTTTTGCTGAGGAACGGATTGGGCGCTTACAGGCTGTCGCCGAAATCTTCGCGGAAAGCCTTCATCAAGCGTTCCGGCCAATCGCTGGTCGCTTCCATGCGGCCCATGAAGAAGCGCAGGACCGGCGGTTCCTCAACGAAGCGCAGGCCGCCGACCAGGTCGCGGCGTGTATG
Source organism: Betaproteobacteria bacterium (assembly GCA_009780885.1). GTDB lineage: Bacteria > Pseudomonadota > Gammaproteobacteria > Burkholderiales > Rhodocyclaceae > WQZF01. The sequence continues at coordinate 9,635 of WQZF01000037.1, forward strand.
GAGCCAGTGCATGCGGTCTTCGATGTATTTCGTCTGGGAGAGGGTGAACACCCGGCGGGGGAAGGCCAGACGAAGCAGCTCGACATCGGAGAGGACATCGTTTCCGTTCTCGTCGCGGATGCTCGACACCGTGCCGCGTTCCATGCCGCGCACGCCGGAAATCAGGTAAAAGGCCGCCGCCAGCGCACCTGCGGGATACTCCTTTTGGGGAACCTGCGGCAGAAAACCCATTGCGTCGACGTGACAGCCCAATCCGCCGGCAGGGGTCACGACGGGGATGCCATGCGCTTCCAAGCGGGAGACGAGGTAGGCGATGAACGAGGGGCTTTGCCCGATCACCGACTCGTCGGTCGTTTCGCGCAGGCCCACGGCCATGGCTTCGATTTCGCGCACCGACATGCCGCCATAGGTGAGAAAGCCTTCGTACAGGGGCACCAGCGACTTCATCGCGTCGAAAACATCGGTGCGGTTGGTGCAGATCGCGCCGCCGCGCGAGGAACTGACCTTGCGGCTGGAGAAATAAACGATATCGGCTTCGGCGCACATTTGCAGCAGGATGTCGGCGACGCTGGAATTCCTGAATTCCGGCTCGCGCTGCTTGATGAAATAGGCGTTTTCACCGATCAGGCTGGCATCGAGCACCAGGGGAATCCTGTATTCGCGGGCAAGCTTGCTGACTTCGCGCAGATTCGCAAGAGAGAAAGGCTGGCCGCCGATCAGGTTGGTCGAGGCTTCCATGCGGATCAACGGCACATTCGCGACGCCTTCGGCCTCGATCAGCGCGCGGAGTTTGGCGATGTCCATGTTGCCCTTGAACGGGTTGCTGCTCTTGATGTTCAGGGCTCCGTCGGTCAGAAGCTCGGCGATCCTTCCGCCGTTGGCCTGGATGTGCGCCAGCGTGGTCGTGAAATGGTAGTTCATCGGGATGATGGATCCCGGTTTCAGGTAAGTGCGGCAAATGATGTTTTCCGCCGCCCGGCCCTGATGCACCGGCAGGACAAAACGCTTGCCGAAAACCTCTTCGATCGCCTGCTGCATCCGCTCGAAACTCTGCGATCCGGCGTAGGCGTCGTCGGCCTGCATCATCGCGCCCATCTGGGCATCGCTCATGGCGTTGGTGCCGCTGTCGGTGAGCATGTCCAGATAGACTTCGCGGGTGTTCAACAGGAAGGTATTGAACCCGGCGCGGCGAATCGCCTCCAGACGCTCTTCCACCGGAGGCAGATAGAGTTTCTGGACGACCCGCACCTTGTGCATTTCAAGCGGAATGCTCTCGCCACTGAAAAAACGGACGCTTTGTGTATCACTCATCGCTGCCTCGACCTCCCCAAAAGTGGATATAAAAAAACGCCGGGATGCGCAGCCCTTTCTGCGGCCCTGGCGTCAAGGAAGATCGATTATAGCGACTCGCCCAAATCCCCAAGCTTTGTTTTCGCGGGTTTCGCGATGTTCGGCACACCCGGAATGCGGGCGAGCGTGGCGAGAAAGGCGTCCGTATTCTGGAAGCCGATGGTGCGCAATGCGGGAAGCTCCTTTCCCCCGGCATCGAAAAAAATGATTCCGGGAGGGCCGAACAGGCCGAAGCGCTTCAGGAGCGCCAGATCCTCCGGCGTATTCGCGGTGACATCGACCTGAAGCAACAGGAGGCGCGAAAGCTGCTCTCGGACCTGCGGATCGGAAAAGGTGAAATGTTCCATTTCCTTGCACGAAACGCACCAGTCCGCATAGAAATCGAGCAGCACCGGCTGCTTCGCCGCGCGCAAGTGCGTATCGAGTTCGTCCAGCGAGTGCACACGGGTAAACAGCGGCGCTTTATCGGCGCCTTCGGAAGCGCCTGCGCCCATGCGCAGGGAGGCGAGCGGCTGGAACGGATCCTTTCCGCCCGAAAGCGCGCCGACGAGAAGCGCCGCGCCGCAAAGCAGCATGACGATGCCGATGCCTTTCCAGAAACGATGCCAGCCTCTGGCATGGGCCGGCAAGGGATCGAGCGCGTGCAGATAGACCGCAGGGATGATCAGCAGGAAGGCCCAGAAAAACATTTGCGCCGCGACCGGCAGGAGCGGAGCGATCATCCACAACGCCACCGCCAGGAGGATCACGCCGAAGGCTTTTTTCACCCCTTCCATCCACGGCCCCGCCCTGGGCAGCAAGGTTCCCGCCGAAAGGCCCACGAGCAGCAGCGGCAGTCCCATTCCCTGCCCCATGCAAAAGAGCGCAAGCCCTCCCTTGACGGCGTTTTCGGTCTGCCCGATATAGATCAGCGCCCCGAACAGCGGCGGCGCCACGCATGGCCCGACGATGAGCGCCGACAGAGCGCCCATGACGAACACGGCGAAGATCGAACCGCCTTTGATGTGGCGCGCTCCTTCGTTCATCCGGCTTTGCAGGGCAGTGGGCAATTGCAGTTCAAAGAAGCCGAACATCGACAGGGCCAGGACGACGAAAATCGACGCGAAAACGCCCAGAACCCAAGGGTTTTGCAAGGATTGGGTCAACAGGACTCCGCTCAATCCGGCAGCAACGCCCGCCAGCGCATAAGTAAGCGCCATCCCCTGAATGTATGCCAGCGAGAGGAGAAGGGCGCGGCCACGCGAGACGCCAACGCTGCCGCTGCTGCCCACGATGACGCTGGAGAGAATCGGAATCATCGGAAAAACGCAGGGAGTGAGCGCCAGCAGCACGCCAAAACCGAAGAAGGAAGCCAGCACCAGCCAGAAATCAGCCCCGTGCAGCATCCGGGCAATGCGCCCGCTCTCATCCCCGGAATCTTCGCCGGATATGCTATCAGCGTACGGCGCGGCTGGCGGCGTATTTGCAGCCGGCAGCAGCAGACTGAGCTGTTGCGTTTGCGGCGGGTAGCACAGGCCGGCTTCTGCGCAACCACGGGAAGTGACCGCCAGTGTCAGCGGAAGATCGGCAGCGGCGGTTTCCGGATTTCGTATGACTGGCAGCGCGATCCGCACATCCCGGTCATAAATCTCGACTTCTCCGAAGACTTCGTCGATTTTGCGCTTTCCCTTTGGGTAGTGCGGGATCCCAAGGCTCAAGGGCGCAACAACCGTCTCTGCCGGTGGGGCCAGACGTTGCACGAGCGCGCTGCTTCCCGGCGCGGGAGAAGAGTCCAGCGCTGGCGAAGCCGCCGGCTGCGCCCCGGAGGCGATGGAGAACTTGAATTGTTCGCGATACAAATAATAGTTTTTTGCGATTCTGAAACGCACTTCTACGGTATTTCCGTCCAGCGCGCGCGCCTCGGGCTGGAATGCCGCCAGGGGATCGAGAAATTCTTCCGCCTGGGCATGAATCGCTCCAAACCCGAGGAATAACAGGAGAAGCAGGGATCGCAGAACAGACATTGGGAGGGTGAAGCGGAAAAAACGGCAATCGGGTTTCAAGGAGACGGGGCTTTCAGATGGATTGGGGGATGCGGAATCAACAAATCCCGGGAAGCCGCACGGAGGCGCCGATCCAGTCGAGATAAGGCGCAAGGCCCGCAGCCACGGGCAACGCTAGGATTTCGGGAAGCTCGTAGGGGTGGAGATCGCGAATCGCCGCTTCCACTTCAGGATAACGCGCCGCAGTCGTCTTGATCAGCAAGGGAATTTCCTCGCCGCTCTCAATCGCGCCCTTCCAGTGGTACACCGACTGGCAGGGCGCGGAAATACTGACACACGCCGCCAGCCGCGTCTCGACCAGGCGCGCAGCCAACGTATCGGCACTGGCGCGGTCGGGGCAGGTCGTCATCACGAGAAGAATATCGGCGGGATTCATCGGAGGAAGTATTGAAGGAGGCTGGAGGCCGCCCGAAAGGGGTTCACGGCCCCGAAAGGGCGAAAAAGTGTCTCTTATTTTACCTTCATGCCACATAGAAGCATCGATTTTTACCCCAGAACCATTTATTTGCTTGACCGATAACAGATGAAGTCTTTAATATTCTTCCTGTTAGCTGCGGCGCTTAAAGAAAAATCCCAGAGTTTCCCGGCATAATCACCGGCTCGCGCTGGGAGGGAATCGGCAAGGAAGTTCAGCTTCCCCTGTTTCACAATCCGGTTCTTTTCGTTTTTCGCAACGCCTCGCTGCCGGATGGGAGTTGCCCGCATTGGGCGCAGCGCCCGTTTCCTTACATCACCGCTACTGTTTTAAGGACGTTCAACCAGGGAGGTCAACATGAAGTATTCTGGTATCGCCAGCATCGTGCTTGCCGCAGTCATCGTGGCGGGTTGCGCCAGTGAAGTTCCGACAGGCCGCCGTTATGCGGGATCGTGGCAATACAAATTGCAAGCTGCCGAACATTGGCGCACGGTTGCCAACGACATGGCAACGCAGATCACCGGCGATTTGCGCAGCAAGAGTATCAATCGCCCCCTTTATGTTCCGCTGGACAGCAACGATTTTTCGTTTACCGGCGGTTTCCGTGAGCTGTTTACCACCGCCCTCGTCAATCAGGGCTGGCAGGTCGTCACCCGTGAATCCGAACAGGCGCTGAACGTGCAAATACGCTACTCCGCCTATCTTTTCCGCAAGGATCGCGATGGGCACTGGGTTGAAAAGCAGCCGCTGGAACCGGATACGAGCGGCCCCACGCCGCAGACCGAAGTTCTGGTCACCGGCGTCGTTTATGACGGAACCAATATCGTCGCCCGTCGCAGCGCCATTTATTATGTATCCGATGAAGACGGCGGGCATTATTGGAAGAAAATCACTCCGTCCGTTGTCGTCCCGGTTACAGGAGGAAACTGAACATGCGCGGAAAATTCATGACCCTTCCCCTTGTTGCGGCAGCGGCTGCGGTGCTCATGCTCGGCGGTTGCAATACCCAAAGCACCTCCCGCGCGGAACCGACCTATGAGGATGCTTCCGTTTCCCGGAACACCTTCATGGCCACGAACTACAACGCCGTCGATGAGTTGATGCAGCGCTTCAGAGCCGTGCTCGCGACCAGCAATCACGGAATCGGCACCGGCGGCCCGTTCATCGTCGCGACGCTGGTCAATATCGACAAGCTGGATCAGTCCTCCACGCTGGGGCGCGTAATTTCCGAACAGGTCAACTCGCGTCTGGTGCAGTTGGGCTACGGCGCCGTTGAACTGAAAATCAGCAACAGCGTTTTCATGAAGCGCAATGAAGGCGAATTCATGCTGACGCGCGAAATCCAGGACATTGCGAGCGCGCACAACGCACAGGCGGTCATCGTCGGCACCTACGCCGAAAGCGCCGATTTTGTCTATGTCAGCCTGAAAGTCGTCAATCCGGCCAACAGCAATATTCTGGCGGCGCACGACTATGCCCTTCCGATCGACCGGCAGATTCGCCGCATGACGAGCGGAGGCGCACGCCGCTTCTGATCGTTTCCGCAAACGCATCAACAAAAAGGCGGCCTGTTCCTGGCCGCCTTTTTTTGTCCCCGAAAAGGAATCAGCGCGTTGCCGGCTCCGCATCCGCCGGCAAGGGTTGGGCCAGGACGCGCGAACAGACTTTCGACTGCATCCGCTCGTGCAGGGCCTCTTCCCATTGCTGGGTCGTGCGCACCGTTCCACTCGTGCCGTCGAACAGCACATCGAAGCGAGCCGGCTGGTTCCAGTCGTTGCAGAAACGCCACTCCCAGACCAGCTCGTCGCGCGCCTTGAAATAGGCCGTCCACTGCGGTTGCGACGGCCCAAGGACGCGCAGCACCTCTTCCTTGCCCATGCCTTTCTGTATCCGTGCAAAGGCTGCCGGATCCATGACGTTCTCGATGCGCTTCAGTTTTTCATCCGGCCCGAGATATGCCATGAAGGTGTGGTAACCCATCGGGCCGCGCGGATAGGCGAGCTGGATTCCGCCGTTCTCATCGTTCCAGCGCATCGCGGGCGTTCCCATGACGGACATTACCTCGGCCAGGCTGGAATCGCCCGGACGCAGCCCGCTGCCGGAATAACCGGCCATGCCGGCACAGGCAGACAACATGGCTGCTGCAAGCAGCGGCCACCTGCGAGAATGCCGAATGAAAGAGGCGGAAGGCTTCATGAAAGACGATCGGCAGGGAAATTCAGGAATGGGCGAAATCGCGAAGCAGCGCCTGCAATTCGCCGCTCTGATACATCTCGCCGACAATATCCGAGCCGCCGATGAATTCGCCGCGCACATAAAGCTGCGGAATCGTCGGCCAGTCTGCGTATTCCTTGACGCCTTGCCGGATTTCGGGATTTTCCAGCACATTGACACTGAAAAAATCCTGCACCCCGCACGATTTCAGGAACTCCACTGCCTTGGCGGAAAAACCGCATTGTGGAAACTGCGGCGTGCCTTTCATATAAAGAACGACCGGATTTTCAGTAATTTGCTGCCGGATCAGCGCCTGGACGCCGGATTTCGCATTCATGGGGAAGTATCTCCGAGGATATGAACCGTTCAGGTTAAGTGTTGCTTCCCGGAAAGGTCAACTGCAACAGGCGAAAAAGCCTTCTCCCTGCGGGGCAGGTTTTTCGCCATTTTCAGCCCGGTTCAACCGAAGGTGTCGAAACGCAGGCGCCCTTCCTTTTTCCACTGCTCGAACAAGCCTTCAGTTGCCCCGCCTCCATGACGGAGGATGATTTCGCGCAATGCGTTTTCGACCGAATGACCGATCGTTGTCGCGCGGCCACAGGTATAGAGAATGGCGTCGCGCCGGCACAGCCAATCCATCAGTTCGGCGCCGTTTTCCAGCATCCGGTCCTGAACGAAGGAAGAATCTTCCGGATCGTCGGAAAAAGCCAGGTCGAGCCGGGTCAGGGTCTTTCGGCGCAACCAGCCCATGATTTCATTGCGGTAGAAAAAATCGCCCTTTCTCTTGCGGTTGCCGAAGATCAGCCAGGATTCGCCGCTCTTGCGGGAGTGCGCGCGCTCCGCGAGGAATCCGGGAAACGGGGCCATTCCGGCGCCCGCCGCAATCATGATGATCGGTTGTTCATGGTTGTCCGGCGGGTTGAATCCGGGGTGCCGCCGCAGTTTCGCGCTCAGACGAGCACCCATCTCCAGCCTGTGGCAGAGAAAATCGGAAGCGAGTCCGGGGCGCATCGTTCCGTTTTCATCGCGCCAGAAGTGCCTGCCGACGGTCAGCCCAATACGGTTGCCGCCGCTCAGTGAGCTGGTGCCTACCGAGTAGCAGCGTTCGGGCTCGCCTTCGCCCGGTGAAATGAGCAGCAGATCGCCGGGGCGGAACACGGTATCGGAATCCACCCGTTCGGTCTCGAACACCAGACTCCAGGTTTCGCTGCAAGCGTATTCGGGCGAATCGAGGCGAGTACGCTCGATCAGTTCCAGGCCCAGCACGCGCTCGCCCTCCGGCGCAGCATCGGCAGCGGAGTGCAAGCCCAGACGAACCATCACGGCCTGCGACCATTGCTGCCAGGCCGGGGCTGGATCGCCATCGGCCCGCACGCATTCCGAAATTTCCATGGCCCCGCGTTCGAGCAGGGCGGCGCGCAATCGTTCGCCACCGCCGCAGAAACGCTTGTAACGCGCATCGCCCAGGGCCAGCAGGGAAAAATCCACACCCGAGAGATCCGCCGCAGAAAGCGATTCCATGAAATCGCCCATTTGATCCGGCAATTGCCCTTCGCCGGTCGTGGAAACGATAAACAGGTTGTGCTCGAAATTCCTGATGTCTTCCGGGCGCATCCCGCCCAGCGCGGTACAGCAAACGGCCTGCCCGGAACCCCGCAGCCATTGCGCCGTATGTTCGGCCAGCCGCGCTGCGGTTCCGGTCTGCGTCGCATAAGCGACAAGAATATTGGCGCCGATATCGCCGCTTTGTTTCCGTTTGCCGAGGCGATAGCGACGGAACCAGGAATACAGGCCGGTGCCGGTGAGCCCGAGCAGCCCGAGGCTGGCGATCAGATTGACGAGGCCCGACCAGGCCCCGGCCCAGGTTCCTTCATGAATCTGCTTGACGAGGCCGGGCGCGGCCGGGGCGATGCTGCTGTTACCGGCGACGATCAGGCGCTCCAGGTCGCTTTCCGTGCGCAGCGTCAATATCACGGAGCCTCGTTTGAAACGGCGCGCTTCGACGAGCCTGGAAAGATCGGCGCTCCCTGCTGCGATTTCGATTCCCTGAACGAGGGATAGTGGAGCCTCTCCCCTCGGAATGCGCGGCATCTTGACGGTGTCAATATGCAGCGCCATCAGGCTGCCGGAGAGCGGCAGAAGAAGAATCATCGGCGCTGCCAGCCAACCGATGCCCTTGTGCCAGCCGATCGGCGAATGGGAAAGGCGCGGCCAGGAAAGCAGGAATCCGGCGACGACAATGCCGAGCATGAGGCAGCAGGCAAATTCGACGAGGAGGTGGACATTGAGCAGAAGCGTCCGGTGAATCTCCTTGGCGATGGAAAAGAGATCGTGCTTCGCGTCACCGACCGGCGTCTTGCTGGACATATCGACCGATTGCAGCCTGTTGCCCGGGAGGATAAGCGTCATCGTGCCGCCTTCGGGTTCCAGGGAAAACCCTTCGGCCTTTTGTTGCGGATCGGCGCTCTGCAAAACGGAAACGATCGTTCCGGGCGAGGAAAAACCTTGCTTCTCGAACGGAACATCCTCGACGACCGGCTTGAATGCCAGCACGATGCCGGAGAGCAGGATCACGATGAATACCGGAGCCAGGAGCAGCGCAATCCAGCGATGCGCCACGGCCAGTCTTGACTTGAGTTTTTCCCGGAACATTTTCTTTCTCCTTTGCGCTCGGTTCGGAAAATTCCTGCCGGCAGCATTAGCGGAAGGACGTCCGCAGTATGTACAGGCAACGTATCGCGGGTATTTTGTGGGTTTGTCGAAATCGTACCGGAATGTATCGTCGCACTTTCCAAATTATTTTCTAAATTTGTTTAAATAATTTTCAATCATATGCTTCTACACACATGTAACATTATTTAAACAAATTTAGAAAATTTTGGCATTTTCCATGTCCCTCCCCTTGCCTCGCCGTATTGGCTCCACAGTGGGCGGGCATGGGCCAGGTGGTACAATGCCCGGTTCAATTTTTTGCTTCGATTCCACAGGAGACCGATGTGCTGATCAGCCTCGCCCACGCGCAACAAACGACCACTTCCCCCGCTGCCGGACAGGGAGCAGGACTCCTTGACTTCCTGCCCTTCGTTTTGGTGCTTATCGCCCTTTATTTCATCATGGTTCGTCCCCAGATGAAGCGCGCCAAGGAGCACCGGACCATGGTCGAGGCGATCGCGAAGGGCGACGAGGTGGTCACCCAGGGCGGCATTGCCGGGAAAGTATCGAAGGTAGGCGACAATTTCATCACCCTGGAGGTCGCCGAGAATACGGAAGTCCAGGTGCAAAAGCAGGCCGTTCAACTGCTTCTGCCGAAAGGCACCTTGAAGAGCCTGTAAATTCCGGGCGCGTGTTGCCGGCGTGCCCACCCGCTGGGGGTTTGTTTCGATTTTCCTGACTTTGCCATGAACAGATATCCACTCTGGAAATACATCCTTGTCATTATTGCCTTATTGATCGGGTTCCTTTACACGCTCCCCAATTTTTATGGGGAATCTCCTGCGGTGCAGGTGTCCAGCGCCAAGGCCACGATCAAGATCGACGAACAGACCCAGGGCCGGGTCGAGGAAATCCTGAAAAACGCGAATATCGAGCACACGGGCATCGCGCTCGATGCGACCGGGGTCAAGGTGCGCTTTGCCAGCGAAGATACGCAGATCAAGGCGAAGGATCTTCTGTCCAGGGCCTTCAATCCGCAGGCCGATCCCAGCGATCATCAATACATCGTCGCCCTCAACCTGCTTTCTGCCTCGCCACGCTGGCTGACCCGCCTGCACGCGCTGCCGATGTATCTCGGTCTCGACCTGCGCGGCGGCGTCCATTTCCTGCTCCAGGTGGACATGAAGGGCGCGATTACCAAGAGGCTCGATGCGACTGCGGCGGACGTTCGCGCGCTGATGCGCGACAAGGGCATCCGTCACACCGGCATTGCGCGCGAGGGGGATCGCATCGTGATCCGCTTCCGGGACGAGGAAACGCGCACGAAGGCGCGGTATGCGATTGCGGATGTGCAGCCCGATTTCATCATGCTCGAACAGGGTGTAGCGCCCGATCTGCGCCTCGTTGCCAGCTTCAAGCCGGAATCGATGAAGCGGATCCAGGATTACGCGATTACGCAGAACATCACGACGCTGCACAACCGGATCAATGAACTGGGAGTTGCCGAACCGGTCATCCAGCGGCAGGGCGCCGAACGCATTGTCGTGCAACTGCCCGGCGTCCAGGACACCGGACGCGCGAAGGATCTGCTCGGACGCACCGCGACGCTGGAAATCCGCATGGTCGACGAAACCCCCGGCGCGCTCGAAGCCGCCGTCGCAGGGCAAGTACCCTATGGCAGCGAACTGTTCGTCGAAAACGGTTCCCATCCGATCCTGATCAGGAAGCAGGTCGTCCTGACCGGCGAGCGGCTGATTGACGCGCAGCCCGGCTTCGATCAATACCAGATGCCGGCGGTCAACCTGACTCTCGATTCCGCAGGCGCCCGGATTTTCAAGGATGTTTCGCGCGACAACATCAACAAGCGAATGGCGATCCTGCTGTTTGAAAAAGGACGCGGCGAAGTCGTGACCGCGCCGGTCATCCGCGCCGAAATCGGCGGCGGGCGCGTGCAGATTTCCGGCGGCAGGATGAGCTCGCGCGAGGCCAACGACGTTGCGCTGCTCCTGCGCGCCGGCAGCCTCGCGGCGCCGATGGAAATCATCGAGGAACGCACCATCGGCCCTTCCCTGGGCCTGGACAACATCAACAAGGGAAAACACTCGACATTCTGGGGTTTTGTGTCGATTGCGCTTTTCATGTGCATCTATTACATGCTGTTCGGATTGATTTCGGTGATTGCCTTGTCTTCCAACCTGTTGCTGCTGGTGGCGCTCCTCTCCCTGCTTCAGGCGACACTGACGCTGCCGGGCATTGCCGCCATCGCGCTGACGCTGGGAATGGCGATTGACGCGAACGTGCTGATCAATGAGCGCATCAGGGAAGAACTTCGCCACGGCACCACGCCGCAGGCAGCGATCATTGCCGGTTACGAACGCGCGTTCGGCACCATTCTCGACTCCAACGTCACGACGATGATTGCCGGAATCGCGCTCCTGATTTTCGGATCCGGCCCGATCCGGGGATTTGCTGTCGTGCATTGCCTCGGCATCCTGACTTCGCTCTTTTCGGCGGTCGTCATTTCGCGTTCGATCGTCAATCTCGTCTATGGCGGGCGACGCAAGCTGCAGTCCCTGTCGATCGGCCAAATCTGGCGCCCCGATACTCCCGTTGTTTCGGTCATCACCCCGAATCGCACCGCCAGCACCTCCTGAGGAACGCGCATCATGGAATTTTTCCGTTTCCGCAAAGACATTCCGTTCATGCGCCATGCGCTGATCTTCAATGTCATCTCGCTGATCACTTTCCTTCTGGCGATTTTCTTCATCGTCACCCGTGGCCTGCACCTGTCGATCGAGTTCACCGGCGGCACGCTGGTCGAAGTGGCTTACAAGGAAGCTGCCGACCTGGAAAAAATCCGGAGCGCGCTCTCGAAGGCGGGATACACCGACTACACGGTCCAGAACTTCGGGACTTCGCGCGATGTGCTGATTCGCCTGCCCCTGGCGGCGGAAGCCAAGGAGACTGCCGAAAAGGGCGAGCAAGCCCAGGCCGGCGCAGGCAGCGCGCAGAGCGCTGAAAACCGGATCGGGGAAGCCGTCAAGCATGCGCTGGAGGCGGAAACTTCGGGCATCGTCGGCAGCCGCGTTGAATTCGTCGGTCCGCAGGTAGGCAAGGAACTCGCCGAAAACGGCGCGCTGGCGCTGCTTTTCGTCATCATCGGGATCGTGATTTACCTGGCATTCCGTTTCGAGTGGCGATTTGCGGTGTCGGCGATCATTGCCAACATGCACGATGTCATCATCATCATCGGCTTCTTTGCGTTCTTCCAGTGGGAATTCTCGCTCTCGGTCCTGGCGGCGGTGCTCGCGGTGCTCGGTTATTCGGTCAACGAATCGGTCGTTGTTTTCGATCGCGTGCGCGAAACCTTCCGGAAGGTGCGCGGCCTGAATACCCCGCAAGTGCTCGATCACGCGATTACCAGCACCATTTCCCGCACGATCATCACCCACGGCAGCACCCAGATGATGGTGCTCTCGATGCTGCTCTTCGGCGGCGCGACACTGCACTACTTCGCGCTGGCGCTGACAATCGGCATCTGCTTCGGCATTTACTCCTCGGTGCTGGTTGCCGCGCCCCTCGTCATGTGGCTGGGCGTCTCGCGCGAACAGTTCGTCAAACCGAAAAAGGAAGTGACGAGCAACGACGGCGCCGTTGTCTGATCCGCCCTTGCGGATCGGGGCGCGTACAGGAAAGGAGCATCCCCATGGAATCGCGAATCAAGGTCTGGGATCTTCCCACACGCCTTTTCCACTGGCTTCTGGTGCTCTTCGTCCTGGCTTCCGCAGTGACCGGGCTGATCGGCGGCAATCTGATCGACTGGCACGAGAAGAGCGGATTCGTCATCGTCGGACTACTCGCCTTTCGTATCGTGTGGGGGCTGATTGGCTCGACCTATGCGCGTTTTTGGCAGTTCTTCCCGACGCCTGGCGCGATCATTGCCTATCTGCGCGGGCAGTGGCGCGGCGTCGGCCACAATCCGCTCGGCGCTTGCTCGGTCTTTGCATTGCTTGCCATCGTTGCAGCCCTTGTTGTGACCGGTCTCTTTGCCAACGACGACATCAGCTTTCAGGGGCCGCTGGCGGGCCTGGTCGACAAGGCGCTCTCCAATAACCTGACCGGGTGGCACAAGCTGTGCGTCAAGCTTCTCTATCTTTTCGTCCCGCTGCATCTGGCCTCGATTGCGTTTTACGCCCTGTTCAAGAAGAACAACCTGCTCTGGCCGATGTTCACCGGCTGGAAACCCCGGGCGCCGGGAGAAAATTTCCCCTCGGCGCAAGGCGGCGGCATCCTCGCCTTCGTGCTGGCAGTCCTCCTTGCCGGAGCGGCGGTCTTTGCCGCCACCGGCGCGTGGATCACACCCCCGCCCCCGCCGCCGGCCCAGACATCGCCGGCATATGATTGGTAAGCTTCCCTCCGAAACACCCGCGTAGCCCGGACAAGCAAAATGGCAGCTCGTCTCCCCGTGTGCAGACAAGGCCGTTTTGGGAAGGATTTTCTAAATTACGATCAAGAATTCGTGCTTAACAGCCACTACTGTAGCGAACCATTATTTAAGTAATTTAGAAAATCAAGCCTCATTTCCGCGCATTTATTCTGCCGCTCGCCCGCCGGAATCAGCGCAACACCACCCGCGCGAATTTTCGTTTTCCTGCCTGCACCACGAAGGAGGCCGGGGCAGACAGCCGCAGGGTTTTATCCGAAATTTTTTCCCCGTCGATCCTGACCCCGCCCTGTTCGATCAGCCGCAGGGCTTCCGAGGTGCTCGGCGCGAGGCCGGCCTGTTTCATGATTTGCGACAAGGGCATCGGAGCGCCAGCCGTGTCGAGCGTTATTTCGACGAGGTCGTCGGGAATCGCGCCCTGGCGGAAACGCGCCTCGAAATCGGCGAGCGCGTCGTCGGCGGCGTGGGCATCGTAGAAGCGGGCGACGATTTCCTGCGCCAGCAGCACCTTGATGTCGCGCGGGTTGCGCCCTTCCTCGACTTCCTTCTTGAAGCGCGCGATTTCGGCATTGCTGCGAAAGGAGAGCAGTTCGTAGTAGCGCCACATCAGGGGGTCGGAAACCGACATCATCTTGCCGAAAATCTCGCGCGGCGGTTCGCTGATGCCGATATAGTTGCCGAGCGATTTGGACATCTTGTTGATGCCGTCGAGCCCTTCGAGCAGCGGCACGGTGAGCACGCACTGCGGCGGCTGTCCGTAATGTTTCTGCAATTCGCGTCCGACGAGCAGGTTGAATTTCTGGTCGGTGCCGCCCAGTTCCATGTCGGCGCGCAAGGCGACCGAATCGTAGCCCTGGCAGAGCGGGTAGAGAAATTCATGCACCGCAATGGGTTGCCCGCCGTGATAACGCCTGGCGAAATCGTCGCGTTCGAGCATCCGCGCAACCGTGTATTGCGCCGCGATGCGGATCATGTCCGCCGCGCCGATCTTGTCGAACCAGGCGGAGTTGAAGGCGATTTCGGTTTTTTCCGGGTCGAGGATCTTGAAGACTTGATCGCGGTAGGTCTGCGCGTTTTCCAGGATCTGCTCGCGCGAAAGCGGCGGACGGGTCACGTTCTTCCCGGACGGATCGCCGATCATGCCGGTGAAATCGCCGATGAGAAAGATCACATGGTGCCCAAGTTGCTGGAAATGGCGCATCTTGTTGATCAGCACCGTATGGCCCAGATGCAGGTCCGGCGCGGTGGGATCGAAGCCGGTCTTGATCCTCAGCGCCCGCCCGCTGGCCAGCCGTTCGCGCAATTCGGTTTCGAGCAGCAGCTCTTCCGCGCCGCGCCTGATCAATTCGAGTTGTTCTTCAACATTTCCCATCGGCTCTTCCCATGCTAAACTGCTTTTCATTTTTCGCGGGCTTTGCAGCAGCGCCACTCAACAAACGGGCATACAAACGCATGCAGGACAAAAAGAACCGCATTCTAGCGCAATCACTGCGCGCAATCGAGCGGGCGGCCATCCGCTCCGCCGCGCGCACGGTAGTGCGTCTTGGCCGCCATCCGCGCGTCAGCGCCGGCGTTGGCGCTTTCTCCCTTCTCGGCATGGTTGCCGCCTTTGCCCTGTCCCTGCCCCAGGAACTTCCCTCACAGCTTCCGCTGGAAACGGTGGTCGAAAATCTCGCGCCGGTCCAGACGCTTCTGTCGACCGGCGAGGAGAGCATGGACGCGCTCTATCTGCGTGAAGAATACGTCCAGCGCGGCGATACGCTGGCGAGCCTGCTGGGACGCCTGGACATCAACGACGCGGCGGCTTTTGATTTCATTCGCCTCGACCCCGTCGCCAAAACCATCGCGCGCCAACTGCGCCCCGGAAAGCGCGTCACCGCGCGCACCAATGCGACAGGAGCCTTGAGCACGCTCTATTTCCCGTTGAACGGCAACAGGGACAATTACATCGTCATTGAACGCGCCGGAAAGGGATTTTCTGCCCGCGAGCAGGAAATGACATTGGAAACCGATACGCGCATGGTTTCCGGGCAGATACGGAATTCCCTGTTCGGTGCGACCGACGCACTCAATATCCCGGATGCCATCGCAATTCAGATGGCCGAAATCTTTGGCAGCGACATCGATTTCCACCGCGATTTGCGCAAGGGCGACCGTTTCAGCCTGGTCTATGAAACCCTCTACTACCGTGGACGCCTTGTGCGCAGCGGGCGCATCCTGGCAGCGGAATTCGTCAACGCCGGAAAAACCTATACCGCATTCTGGTTCGCCGATGGCGATAATGGCCGTGGTTCCTGGTACAGCGCCGACGGGCGAAGCCTGAAAAAAGCCTTCCTGCGTTCGCCGCTGGAATTCACGCGCATTTCCTCGGGCTTCACCCTTTCGCGCTTTCACCCGGTACTCAAGACCTGGCGCGCGCACAAGGGCATTGACTACGCCGCGCCCACGGGCACGCGGGTTCGCGCGATATCCGATGGCAACGTCGAATTCGCCGGTACACAGGGCGGCTACGGCAACATGATCATCCTGAAGCATCAGGGCGCCTACTCCACGGTCTACGGACACTTGAACGGCTTTGCTTCCAACCTGAAGAAAGGCAGCCGGGTCAGCCAGGGCGACATCATCGGCTATGTCGGTCAGACCGGGCTGGCGACCGGGCCGCACCTGCATTACGAATTCCGGATCAGCGGACAACAGGTCAATCCGCTCTCGGTCGACCTTCCGAAGGTGATCCCGATGGATGCCGCGCGTCTCCAGCGCTTCATGAGCACCTCCAGGCCGCTGAAAACACAACTCAGCTTTGCCGGCCAAACGCAATTCGACGTGTTTGAATAACCCGTTTGCATAACTATATCGGCTTGATGTCAGGCACCAGCCTGGATGGCGTTGATGCAGCGCTGCTGGCCTTTGCGCCGGAATCCTCCCCCTCGCAAGCGAAATTTTCCCTCCGGGCGACGCATTCCCTGCCGCTTCCGGAGTCCTTGCGCGACGAACTCCTGGCCTTGCAGCAGCCGCAGCCCGGCGAACTGCACCGCGCGGCGCTTGCCGCCAACGCCCTGGCGCAATGTTACGCAGAAGCCATTGACGCGCTGTTGCGGAAAGCGGATATGCCTGCGGAAGCGATCCGCGCCGTCGCTTGTCACGGACAAACCATTCGTCATCGCCCCGGCTGCGGCTACTCGCTGCAACTGAACAATCCCGCCCTGCTTTCCGAACTCTGCGGGATCGACGTCATCGCCGATTTCCGCAGCCGCGACATCGCCGCCGGAGGACAGGGCGCTCCCCTGGTTCCCGCCTTTCACCGCGCGCTCTTTGCGGTCGCCGAAAAATCGCGCCTGATCGTCAATATCGGCGGCATGTCCAACCTGAGCTTCGTCCCGCCAGACGGCTGCCCGGAAGAAGCCTGTTTCGGCTTCGACTGCGGGCCGGGCAATGTACTGCTCGATGCCTGGATTCAATATTGCCGTGGAGAAGCCTACGACGCTGGCGGCGCCTGGGCGGAGCAAGGGCGCTGCCTCGAACCCCTGCTTTCGCGCCTGCTCGCGCATCCCTTCTTCGCGCTGCCGCCGCCGAAAAGCTGTGGCCGCGAGGAATTCAATCTCGCCTGGCTCAAAACCCTGCTGCAAGGCAACGAGGATGCGGCGGATGTGCAGGCGACACTGCTGGATCTGACCGCGCGCGGCATCGCCGGGGCTGTCCGCTTCTGCGAGGAACAGGGCGCCAGCAAAATACGCGAAATCTATCTGTGCGGCGGCGGCGCTCATAACAGCGCGTTGGCGCGGCGTCTGGCGGCGCTTTTGGGGAAGGCTTGCAGCGTCGAGAGCACGCAAACGCTGGGGCTTGCGCCGGATTGGGTCGAAGCCTGCGCCTTCGCGTGGCTGGCGCGGGAATTCACCGAGCGCCGTCCGGCCAATCTCCCGCAAGCCACCGGCGCCCGTGGCGGACGAATCCTGGGCGCCCTGTACCCCGCCTGACAAGGCTTCCTTTCCGGAAGAGGTTCATATCTTTATTCACCGGAGCGCAGCATGATATGGCACAGGCTCGTAGGGGCGAAGGGAGATTTGCCGCCCGGGGGCTGTAAACGGGTGATTTCGGGCGACCACAGGTCGCCCCTACGAAACCCCGGCTTCGGACGGCCTGTGGCCGCCCATTCCCCGTAAAACCCCGGCGTAGGGACGACCTGTGCTCGCCCGTTCCCCGTATTCCCGGCGCAGCATCGCTTGGGGAAAACACTTTTCGTGGCGCATCGCGTGAAGAACGCGGTTTTCGTAGGGGACGCCGCCCTCGGCGTCCCGTGCGGTCGATGCCAATGCGCCTTCCCGGCGGGACGCCGAGGGCGGCGTCCCCTTGAACCGGGGCGATATGAGCTTTGGCATCCAGGCGGATAGCGGCTACGCGATTGACAAGATCATGGACGGATCGACCGATGTCACCGGCACGCAGGCAGGCATGACGACCGGATCCTATGCCTTGACCGGCATCAGCGCCAACCACACCCTTGTGGTGAGCTTCGTCTTGCAGCTTTCGCTCACCCCCTCTTCCCTGCCGAACGGCACGGTGGGCACGGCCTATTCGGTCAGCATTGCCGGGGACGCGAGCGGCGGCGTGCCGCCTTATGCCGGATTCTCGCTGGCCGCAGGTTCCACCTTGCCC